>NZ_SRID01000009.1 GCF_004684805.1 Streptomyces palmae | reverse complement strand
CCGCCGCGCGAGCGTCCGAGGCCGTGATCGTCGGGTTCGATGTCGACGCCGCCGGGAGGCTCCTTCCGCAAGCCCGGACCAGTCACTACAAGAGACGAGGCCACAGCCCGAGAGCTGAAGCCTCATCATGTCGAGCACCCTTGCAGTACTAGCCGCGGTCCATTCCGCTCACCAGGCGGCGGGCCATCGGGTGGGTGCGGACGATCTCGGCGAGGTTGGTGGACCCCCGAGTGATCTTGGCGAAGGCGCGCCAGGCCGGGCGGAAGCCGGTGAGTGCCGCATGGAACATCCCCGGCCGCCGGGCGAACGCCCCGTACAGCCGGCGCCCCACGCCCATCTCCACACCGAGCCCCGCCTTGATGGCGAAGGCGTAGTTCAGCGCCTGCCGGCGGGCGTCCACCCCGTCGTGCGCCTCGGCGATCCGCACCGCCCACTCCCCCGCGAGCCGGCCGGAGCGCAGCGCGAAGGAGATGCCCTCCCTGGTCCACGGTTCCAGCAGCCCCGCCGCGTCCCCGCACACCAGCACCCGGCCGCGGGACAGCGGCGAGTCGTCCGAGCGGCAGCGGGTCAGGTGTCCGGAGGAGATGCTGGGTTCGAAGCCGGCCAGACCCAGCCGGGCGATGAAGTCCTCCAGATAGCGCTTGGTGCCCGCGCCCTCGCCGCGTGCCGAGATGACACCGACGGTCAGCGTGTCGCCCTTGGGGAAGACCCAGCCGTAACTGCCGGGAATCGGTCCCCAGTCGATGAGCACCCGACCGGCCCAGTCCTCCGCCACGGTCGGCGGCACCGGGATCTCGGCCTCCAGGCCCAGGTCGACATGGTCCAGCTTGACCCCGACATGGGCGCCTATCCGGCTCGCGCTGCCGTCGGCGCCCACGACCGCGCGGGCCAGCACCGTCTCCCCTCCGGACAGCACCACCGCCACCGTGCGGCGGTCCGGCACCAGTGGGCCGTGCTGCTCCACCCGGCTGACCGCGGCCCCGGTGCGCACCTCGGCCCCGGCCTCCCTGGCGGCCTCCACCAGCCCGGCGTCGAACTCCGGCCGGTTGATCAGCCCGAACAGCGGCTGCTTGGAGCGGCGGGTGCGGGTCAGCTTGCCGTTCAGCGAGAAGGTGACGGCGTGCACCCGCTCCCGCAGCGGCAGTTCGAAGCCGGGCGGCAGCGCCTCTCGGGAGGGGCCGATGATGCCGCCGCCGCAGGTCTTGTACCGCGGCAGCTCGGCCTTCTCCAGCAGCAGCACCCGGCGCCCGGCGCAGGCGGCGGCGTAGGCGGCGGAGGCACCCGCGGGGCCCGCGCCCACCACCACGACGTCCCACACCGACTGGTCCTCACGCTCCGCCGAAGAGTTCTCCATCCCGGCTGCGCTGTCGCTGCTCACGTGTGCCTTCCGCTCCCACTCGACCGACCTGAACTGCCTGAACCGCTCGTGCGGCATCCTACGGCGCGGTGCTCCCGCGGCCCGCTGTGGGATGATCGACGACACACCCAAGCTCGTACATACGTGCCCAACGCCGCGCACCCCAGGAGCGTTCCCATGGATCTCGCCGAGTCAGTCGCCGCACTCCTCCCCCGTGCCCGCACCGAGTTGGCCGAGTTCGTGGCCTTCCGCTCGGTCGCGGACGAGGCGCAGTTCCCTCGCAGTGAGTGCGAGGCGGCCGCCCGCTGGACCGCGGACGCGCTGCGGGCCGAGGGATTCCAGGATGTGGCCCTGCTGGACACCCCCGATGGCTCGCAGTCCGTGTACGGCTTCCTGCCCGGCCCGGCGGACGCCCCGACAGTGCTGCTGTACGCGCACTACGACGTGCAGCCGCCGCTGGACGAGGCGGCCTGGCTCTCCCCGCCCTTCGAGCTGACCGAGCGCGACGGCCGCTGGTACGCGCGCGGCGCGGCGGACTGCAAGGGCGGTCTGATCATGCACCTGACCGCGTTGCGCGCGCTCAAGCAGCACGGCGGCGTCCCGGTCAACGTCAAGGTGATCGTGGAGGGTTCGGAGGAGCAGGGCACCGGTGGCCTGGAGCGGTACGCCGAGGCGCACCCGGAGCTGCTCACCGCGGACACCATCGTCATCGGGGACTGCGGGAACTTCCGGGTGGGGCTGCCCACCGTCACCGCCACCCTGCGCGGGATGACCATGCTGCGGGTCCAGGTGGACACCCTGGCCGGCAACCTCCACTCCGGGCAGTTCGGCGGCGCCGCGCCGGACGCGCTGGCCGCACTGATCCGCATCCTGGACTCGCTGCGCGACGCGGACGGTTCCACCACCGTGGCGGGCCTGTCCGGGGAGGCGAGCTGGGAGGGACTCCAGTACCCGGAGGAGCAGTTCCGCACCGACGCCAAGGTGCTCGACGGGGTGGAGCTGATCGGCTCGGGCACGGTCGCGGACCGGCTCTGGGCCCGGCCCGCGGTGACCGTGATCGGCATCGACTGCCCCTCGGTGGTCGGCGCCACCCCCTCCGTCCAGGCCAGCGCGCGGGCGCAGGTGAGCCTGCGGGTGCCGCCGGGGGTGGACGCCGCCGAGGCCACCAAGCTGCTCACCGCCCACCTGGAGAACGCGGCCCCCTGGGGCGCTCGGGTGAAGGTCGAGCAGGTCGGTCAGGGCCAGCCGTTCCAGGCCGACACCAGCAGCCCGGCGTATGCCGCGATGAGCGAGGCGATGCGTGAGGCCTACGACGGGGTGGACATGGCCATCGCCGGCCAGGGCGGCTCGATCCCGCTGTGCAACACGCTGGCCGTGCTCTATCCGCAGGCGGAGATCCTGCTGATCGGGCTGAGCGAGCCGGAGGCGCAGATCCACGCCGTCAACGAGAGTGTCTCCCCTGAGGAGTTGGAGCGGCTCTCGCTGACCGAGGCGCTGTTCCTGCGCAGGTACGCGGCGACCGCCGAGCGCGGCTGACACCACCCGAAGCCCGGGGGTGCCGCCACACCGGCGGCACCCGCGGGCTTCGGCATACCGGTCTCACCTTCGCGGGCACGTGCGGGAGGGCTGCCGCACCCACGCCCCAGCGCACCCCGTACGGCCGGTGCCGGCAGGGCCGAACCGCACCGGCGGTGCGGGCCGCCTCCCCACTCCGTTCAGCCGACCGGTACGCCCGACTCCAGGTTGATGGTGCGTCCCTGCTCGCGGGCGCGCAGCGCCCACCCCAGGCGGCGGAGCCGGACCGGCGGCAGCAGGGACGCGGCCTCGGCCTCGGTGACGAAGCGCCAGCCGCGCAACTCCTCGCGGGGCAGCAGCAGCCCGCGGGCGGCGGCCTCGCCGAGCCGGCCCCCGTCGTACAGCAGGCGCTGGCCGCCGTGGCCGGGTGGGCGGGGTGGTTCCCAGTCGACCACCAGCAGCCGCAGCGGGCCGCCCAGCCGTATCCCCAGCTCCTCCGCCACCTCGCGGATCCCGGCCCGGCTCGGTGACTCCCCCGGCTCGACGACTCCGCCGGGGAACTCCCATCCGGGTTTGTAGGTCGGGTCCACCAGGAGCACCCGGTCCCGCTCGTCGAAGAGCAGCACCCCGGCCGCCAGCGTGGGGGCCGTGGGCTCCGGGGTCTGCACGATCTCGCAGGCCCCCGCCCCGCCCCGGACCCCGGCGGCGACCCGCTCCGCGGTCTGCCGCGGGGTGAGGCCGGTGGTGTCCACCACGTGGGCCTCGGCACTGATCCAGGGCAGCGCCGCGCGGTAGGGCGCCAGGTGCTCCCGGCACCAGGCGCGCACGGACTCGCTGGCCTCCGGATCGCCGGGTACCTCCACCCGCTGGTCGATGCGCTGACGAAGGATCGTTTCGTCGGGGCGCAGCAGCACATGCCGCACCGGGATCCGGCGCGCCGCGAGGCCGCCGAAGATCTCGTCCCGGTACTCCTGCCTGAGCAGTGTCATGGGCGCCACCAGCGGGCCGCCCGTCTCGGCGTGCAGTGCCGCGCCGGTCTCCACCACCAACCGCCGCCAGGCAGGCAGGTCCTGGTAGTCGGAGACCCCGGCCAGCCGCTCGGCCGGCAGCATCCTGCGCAGTCCGTCGCCGACCAGCTCCGGGTCGTACAGCGTGCTGCCGGGGAGCAGGTCCACCAGAGCCCGGGCCGCTGTGGTCTTGCCCGCACCGAACGCACCGTTCAGCCAGACGATCACGTTCCCCCTCCTCCATCGCCCCCAGAGAGCTGCCCGCACCACCCTGCCACGGAAACGCCCGGCGCCCCGGGAGCGAACGGATCTCCCCAACCGGCGGCCCGTACCAGAGGTGCCGCCACCCCCGCGGGAACTACCATCGCCCGCGGCGGAACGCCTCACTCCACCGGCCGCACCGTCCAACGCCGCAACACCCCGCTCCCCCAGCCGCACCACCGCCCCCCGATCGGTGCGCCTGCGGCCGATTCGACGCCCCGGAGGGTCCGCCACCCCGAAGCCGGAAGAGGTCCCGGGCTGGTCCGACTGGTTCCGTGGGGCGGGTGGACCCCGGTGGTGTCAGCCGGTGGCGAAGCCGGGCAGGCGGGCCTGTTGGGCGGCTGCCGCGGCGGCTCCGATCAACCCGGCGTCACCGCCCATCGTGGCGGGCAGCACGGTCAGGTCCCGGACGAAGGAGAGCGTCGCGTAGTCGGCCAGGGCCCGTCGCAACGGCCCGAACAGCACCTCGCCGGCGCCTGCCACACCGCCGCCGACGACCGCGACCTCGATCTCCACCAGGTTCGCGGTGGCGGCGATCCCCGCCGCCAAGGCCTGCGCCGCGCGGGCGAAGGAAGCCGCGGCCACCGGGTCCCCGGCCCGGGCGGAGGCGGCCACGGCCGCGGCGGAGGCGTCCCCGTCCGGCCCCGGGCGCCAGCCCGCCGCAAGCGCGCGGCGGGCGATGTGCGGGCCGCTGGCGATGCGCTCCACACAGCCACGCCCCCCGCAGGGGCAGGGATCGCCGTCCAGGTCCACGCTGATGTGGCCGATGTGGCCGGCGTTGCCGGTGGGGCCGGGGTGGAGTCTGCCGTCGAGTACCAGCCCGCCGCCCACGCCGGTGGAGACCACCATGCACAGGGCGTTGGTGCGACCGCGGGCGGCGCCCTGCCAGTGTTCGGCGGCGGCCATCGCCACCCCGTCTCCGACCAAGGTCACCGGCAGCGCGCCGGTGGTCTCGCGCACCCCCTCGACCAGGGGGAAGCCGCGCCAGCCAGGGATGTTGACCGGGCTGACGGTGCCGGTGGAGGCGTCCACCGGGCCCGCGCTGCCGATGCCCACCGCGGCGGCACGGCTCCAGTGCTCACCGGCGGCCAGCTCCCGGAGCACCGCGGTGACCGCGCGCAGCACGGTGGGCCCGTCCTCCTGGGCCGGGGTGGCCCGGCGGGCCCGGGCGACCAGCTTCCCGCCGCCGTCCACCAGGGCGCCCGCGATCTTGGTTCCGCCGATGTCCAGGGCGGCGATGAGGTCAGGTGGCATGGGAGTCGGCTCTCCAGACAGGCGGGTGTACGGGAGGTGCCCGCACAGTCTCCCGTGCTCTGACAACGTTGTCCAGGCGCTATGCTCATCAGCCTCCCTCCCCTGGACATCCCAGGCGCCTCCCCTCCGAACCAGCGACAGATCCGACCAGCGACAGACAGGAACCGCGCACCGTGGCCGACGCCGCCGGCAGCCCCGTCCCTCACCGCTACGGGAACCGCCCCACCATGAAGGACGTGGCGGCCCGCGCCGGCGTCGGGCTGAAGACGGTCTCCCGGGTGGTCAACGGCGAGCCGGGGGTCACCCCGGACACCGAGCGGCGGGTCCGGGAGGCGATCACCGCGCTCGGCTTCCGGCGCAACGACAGCGCCCGGATCCTGCGCAAGGGCCGTACCGCCAGCATCGGCCTGGTGCTGGAGGATCTGGCCGACCCGTTCTACGGGCCGCTCAGCCGCGCCGTGGAGGAGGTCGCCCGGGCCCACGGGGCGCTGCTGATCAACGGCTCCAGCGCCGAGGACCCCGCGCGCGAGCAGGAGCTCGTACTGGCGCTGTGCGCGCGCCGGGTGGACGGGCTGGTGATCATCCCGGCCGGCGAGGACCACCGCTATCTGGAACCGGAGCTCGCGGCCGGGGTGGCCACCGTCTTCGTGGACCGGCCGGCGGCACGGATCGAGGCCGACGCGGTGCTCTCCGACTGCTTCGGCGGCTCCCGCGCCGCGGTGGCGCACCTGATAGCCCACGGCCACCGCCGGATCGGCTTCATCGGCGACCGGCCCGGCATCCACACCGCCGCCGAGCGGTTGCGCGGCTATCGGACCGCGATGGCCGAGGCCGGGCTCCCGGTGGACCCTTCCTGGATCTCCCTGGGTCCGACCGATCCGGACAGGGTGGGCGCCGCCGCCCGGTCCATGCTGGACGGGCCTGGCCCGATCACCGCGCTGTTCGCGGGGAACAACCGGGTGACGGTGACCGCGGTACGGGTGCTGGCCGGCCGGACCCTGCCGGTGGCCCTGGTCGGCTTCGACGACTTCGAGCTCGCCGACCTGCTCTCCCCCGCCGTCACCGTGGTCGCCCAGGACGCCGCCCGACTCGGCCGTACCGCCGCCGAGATGCTCTTCCGCAGGCTGGACGGCGCGGCGGGCGAGCCGCGCCGAGTGGAGCTGCCGACCCGGCTGATCGCCCGCGGCTCCGGCGAGATCCCCCCGGCCGACCGGGGCTGACCGGCCGTAGGCCTTTCCGGTAGCCGAGCGAGGGGCCGAAGGCCACCCCGGCGGTTCCTCGCCCGAGCCACGACCGGCGAGACCGCACCTCGCGGCCGCAGCCGACCAGCGGTGTCTCCTCGTGGGAAAGGGCGGTCCTCAGACCACGGGCACCGCTGTGGCCAGCCGGGAGATCTCCGCGGCGACGGCTTCCGGATCGGGGGCGACGGTCACCCCGGCGATGCCCTCCAGGCCCGGATGGGCGCCGACCCGCACCGAGTGCCGCGCGTTGCGCAGCAGGTCGAGGTCGTTGATGTCGTTGCCGAAGGCGTTGTACTCCTGGATCCCCAGCGAGGTCAGCGCCTCCCACTTCGTCGTGGTGCCCGGGGCGAAGTCGATGATGCCCTCGTCGAGGTGGTGGTTGACGGACATCCCGAGCGTGCGGCCGGCCTCGGCGAGGGCCGGCAGGTCCGTCGCCTCGACGACGAGGAACTTCACGACCGCCGGAAGGTCGGCGAGCTCCACCCGGCGGGCCAGGTTTCCCTGGTCGACGCGGCTGCGGATCGGATGGTCGGCCGGTCCGGTGTACGCGTAGTCCCAGGGGCCGTCGGCGAGGTAGCCCGCCCGGAACCGCTCGACCTCCACCAGCAGCCTGCCGAGTTCGCCGGGCGCGAAGGCGGCCCTCGCTCGGACCTGGCCGTCGAGGGAGACGAGGCTGCCGTTGCCGCCGATCAGCGGGGCGTCGGGAAAGGCCCCGTCGAGGACGGGCAGGATGTCGCGGACCGGCCGGGCGGAGGCGAAGACCACCTGGTGGCCGGCGCGTTCGCAGACCTCGATCGCGGCGAGGATCCGGCTGTCGATGGTCCGTCCGTCGAAGCAGAGGGTGCCGTCTATGTCGAAGACCGTGGTGCGGGCGCTGGAGGTGATCACTGCGGAAGCGTACCCAGCCGCCGCCGCGGGTGGCCTACCGCCCACCGGTGAACGGCTCCCGCGGCTGCCTCCGGTACCCGACGTGCGCCGGAGGCGGGCGACAGGGGCCGGCCGGCGCCCCGTCAGTTCACCGTCGGGCCGCGGCCGGCGAGGTGGTCGAGCGCCGGGCGGTCCAGTCCGGTCGATCCGGTGACCTCGTCGGCGTCCAGCGCGCCGCAGTCCAGGCCGCGCAGCAGATGGCCGCTGAGCGCCTTCGCGGTGGCCGGCTCGTCCAGCACCTGGCCACCGGCGCGCCGCACATAGGCGGTGAGCCGGGCGGCGGCCTCCTCCAGACCCTCCCGGTAGAAGGCGTAGACCGCGGCGTAGCGGGTGGGCAGCTGCGCCGGGTGCATGTCCCAGCCCTGGTAGTAGGCGCGGGCCAGGGAGCGGCGGACCAGCCGGTGGTGCAGTCGCCAAGCCTGGTGCACCTGTTCGGTGGGGCCCACCGGCAGCACGTTGGTGGAGCCGTCGCTGAGGCGTACCCCGGTGCCCGCCGCGGCGACCTGCATCACCGCCTTGGCGTGGTCGGCGACCGGGTGGTCCGGTGACTGGTGGGCGGCACTGACCCCGCAGGAGGCGCTGTAGTCGAAGGTGCCGTAGTGCAGGCCGGTGGCGCGCCCCTGGGCGGCGTCGATCATCCGGGCGACGGTGGCCCGGCCGTCCGGGCCGAGGATGGACTGGGTGGTCTCGATCTGGATCTCGAACCCGATCCGGCCGGCCGGCAGGGCGCGGGCCTTCTCGAACTCCTCGCACAGCCGGACCATCGCCGTGATCTGCTCGGGGTAGGTGACCTTGGGCAGGGTGAGCCGCAGGCCCTCGGGCAGCCCGCCGGCCTCCATCAGTCCGGTCAGGAAGATGTCCAGGGTGCGGACGCCCCGGTCGCGGACGGCCGCCTCCATGCACTTCATCCGGATCCCCACCCAGGGGGCCGCGGTGCCCTGGGCCGTGGTCTCGGCGACCAGGCGGGCGGCGCGGGCGGCGGCCGCGTCCTCCTCGGCGTCCGGGCGCCGGCCGTAGCCGTCCTCGAAGTCGATGCGCAGGTCCTCGACGGGCTCCCGGCGCAGTTTGGCGCGCACCCGGTCGTGGACCGCGGTGGCCAGCCGGTCGGGCAGTCCGAGGACGGCGGCCAGCGCCGGGGCGTCGGGTGCGTGGGCGTCCAGCGCGGCCAGTGCCCGCCGCCCCCAGTCGGTGACGGTGTCGGCGGCGAAGGCGTCGGCGGGTACGTAGACGGTGTGCACCGGCTGGCGGGTGCCGGGATCGCCCGGATAGCGGCGGGCGAGTTCGGCGTCCACCCCGGCCAGCGCGGAGTCGATCTCGCGGGTCACGGCACTGGTCAGACTGGTCGGCACCGGCTGCTGCCCCATCTGCGCACCCTTCTGCTCCGCCGCGCGGACCCAGTGATCCGCGGGCCGTGGCGAAGCTATCCGGGGCCCGGTCGCCGGTCAACACCCGCCGGGCAGCGGGACGGCCCCCGTACGCGGGTGCGTACGGGGGCCGTCCGGGAGTCGCTGCGCGCGATCAGCCCTTGCGGGCCTTGACCTCCTCGGTCAGCTGCGGCACGACGTCGAACAGGTCGCCGACCACGCCGTAGTCGACCAGCTCGAAGATCGGGGCCTCTTCGTCCTTGTTGATGGCCACGATGGTCTTCGAGGTCTGCATGCCGGCCCGGTGCTGGATGGCACCGGAGATGCCCGCCGCGATGTACAGCTGCGGGGAGACCGACTTGCCGGTCTGGCCGACCTGGTTGGTGTGCGGGTACCAGCCGGCGTCGACGGCGGCCCGGGAGGCGCCCACGGCACCGCCGAGGGAGTCCGCCAGCGCCTCGATGACCGGGAAGTTCTCCGCTCCGTTGATGCCACGGCCACCGGAGACCACGATCGCGGCCTCGGTCAGCTCCGGGCGGCCGGTCGACTCGCGCGGCGTGCGGGAGACGACCTTCGTGCCGGTGGCCTGCTCGCCGAAGGAGACCTCCAGCTGCTCCACCGCGCCGGCCGCCGGGGCGGCCTCGACCGCGGCCGAGTTGGGCTTGACGGTGATGACCGGGGTGCCGGTGGTGACCCGGGACTTGGTGGTGAACGCGGCGGCGAAGACCGACTGGGTCGCCACCGGGCCCTCGTCGCCGGCCTCCAGGTCGATGGCGTCGGTGATGATGCCGGAGCCGATGCGGACCGCGAGGCGGGCCGCGATCTCCTTGCCCTCGGCGGAGGACGGGAAGAGGACGGCCACCGGCGAGACGGCCTTGTAGGCGGCGGCGACCGCGTCGACCTTCGGCACCACCAGGTACTCGGCGAACTCGGGCGCGTCGGCGGTGAGCACCTTGACCGCACCGTGCTCGGCGAGCACCGGGGCGGCGGTGTCGGCGCCGGCGCCGAGGTGCACGGCGACCGGCTCGCCGATCCGGCGGGCCAGGGTCAGCAGCTCGAGGGTGGGCTTGCGGACGGCGCCATCCACGTGGTCGACGTAGACGAGAACTTCAGCCATTACTACTCCTGCGCGGGAAATCCCGGTTCTCTGCCGGGTGAGGCGATTGCACTGCTACGGCTCCGGCCTGTGCCGCAAGGCATCGGGCAGGGCTTGTCCGTCATGGGCGGTGAGAAGCTCCTGAGAGGCGGAGTCACGGTGCCGCTCTGCTACGAGAGCGCACACCGCCTGGGGCGGGTCGAGTGCGGCCCGCCCCGGCCTTGTCAGATGAACTTCCGCTCCGCGAGGAAGGCGGCGAGCTGCTTGCCGCCCTCGCCCTCGTCCTCGACGATGGTGCCCTTGGTGCGGGCCGGGCGCTCCGCGGCCTCGTCGACCTTGGTCCAGGCGCCCTCCAGACCGACGGCGTCGGCCTCGATCTCCAGCTCCTCCAGGTCCCAGGACTCCACCGGCTTCTTCTTGGCGGCCATGATGCCCTTGAAGGAGGGGTAGCGGGCCTCGCCGGACTGGTCGGTCACCGAGATGACGGCCGGCAGCGCGGCCTCCAGCTGCTCGCTGGCGGCGTCGCCGTCGCGGCGGCCGGTCACCTTGCCGTCCGCCACCGAGACCTCGGAGAGCAGGGTGGCCTGCGGGACGCCCAGCCGCTCGGCCAGCATCGCCGGGAGCACGCCCATCGAGCCGTCGGTGGAGGCCATGCCGCAGACGACCAGGTCGAAGCCGGCCTTCTCGATGGCCGCGGCGAGCACCAGCGAGGTGCCCAGCGCGTCGGTGCCGTGCAGGTCGTCGTCCTCGACGTGGATGGCCTTGTCGGCGCCCATGGACAGCGCCTTGCGCAGCGCGTCCTTGGCGTCCTCGGGGCCGACGGTCAGCACGGTGATCTCGGCGTCGTCCGCCTCGTCGGCGATCTGCAGCGCCTGCTCGACCGCGTACTCGTCGAGCTCCGAGAGCAGGCCGTCCACGTCGTCGCGGTCGACGGTCAGGTCCTCGGCGAAGTGCCGGTCGCCGGTGGCGTCGGGCACGTACTTCACACAGACAACGATCCTCAAGCTCACGCCGGCTCTCCTACTGCAATCGTCTCTTGAGCTGCCTTGTGCTGGCAGCATAGGCGCCTTGTGACCCTGACCCCGGTTGGGGTGGCCCACTCGCCGAACGAAATATTACTCGTCAGTACACCCACCCTCTTCCCCTGAGGCAAGCTCGGTGAACTGTGACCTTGCCAACGAGGGGGAGGGCCCGGGCCTCCGCCACCGCCCTGAGCGGGAGGCAGCTGGGGGAGTGCGCGCCAGGGCACGCGAGGCCGGCAATGATCGGCCGGACAGGACCTAGTCCCGCAGTGCGTTGAAGCCGCCCTGGTGGTAGAGGAGCGGGCGGCCCGCGCCGGAGGGGTCGCCGGCCACCGCCTCCGCGATGACCACCCGGTGGTCGCCGGCCGGTATTCGGGCCACCACCCGGCACACCAGCCAGGCCAGTACGCCGTCGATCACCGGTACCCCGTGCGGCCCGGGCCGCCAGCTGGTGGGCGGGGCGAACCGGTCGGCGCCGCTGCGCGCGAAGGTGGCGGCCAGCTCCCGCTGGTGCTCGCCGAGGATGTGCACGCCGAGGTGCTCGGCGTCCGAGATGGTCGGCCAGCTCGAGGATCCGGTGCCCACGCCGAAGGAGATCAGCGGCGGCTCGGCGGCCACCGAGCTGAGGGAGGTGGCGGTGAAACCCACCGGGCGAGCGCCCTGCGCGGTGATCACCGCGACGCCCGCCGCGTGCCGTCGGAAGACGGAGCGGAACAGGTCGGAGGTGGTGAGCCGGGGCGCGCCGAGGTCGGGGGTGGCGGTCATGGAGTTGTCCTTCTGGTGGGGTTTCGAGCCGGGAGTGGTGCCGTGGGAGGCACTCACGGGGGACTCGAACAGCGCGCGCTCGCGGTACGCGGCGGATCCATGTGCGCGCACCTGTGGAGAAGGGGTCGCCCGGGCCGCATGGCGTCAGACTGACGATTCGGGATACGCAGCGTCAAGGCCGCTCGGTGATCTGCGAGATCCGTCACGGGTCCGGCCATCGGCTCACACCGCCTCGCCGAGCGCGGCGATCACGTCCACCCGGCGCGGTTGGCCGCCGGCCCGGCGCACCACCCGCCCGGCGGCGTCCAGCACCAGCACCGTGGGGGTGCGTGCGATGCCCAGCTCGCGTACGAGATCGAGCCGCGCCTCGGCGTCGATCTCCACATGGGCCACGCCGTCCACCATGCCGGCGACCTCGGCCAGGGTGCGTCGGGTGGCCCGGCAGGGCTGGCAGAAGGCGGTGGAGAACTGGAGCAGGGTGGCCCGCCGGCCCAGCGGGGCGCCGATCCGGTCGGCGTCGAGCCGCTCGGGGTCTCCGCCCTGAGGCCCCGTCCGGGTGGTGGTGGTGCCCTCCGGGGGTGCCCCCGCCCGCGCCGCCGCGGCGTCCCGCCCGCTCACCCGCATCCTCCCGATTCGCTGTGACCTGTCCCGCCGTGGCTGATTCCGCTGGGGCCGATTCCGCTGTGTGCAGCGTTCCCAGAGGGCGCGGAAATTCCCCGCTGGTCCCCTCGCCCGCCCCGACGTGACGAGAATCTCCTGGCCAGAGCGGTCCTGGCGGTAGCAGACCGGCGCGAGTTGGGGCACCATTCCCGAAAGCCCCAACCTACGGCCGCGTAACTTCCCTCGGGAGAACCCTCCCAGAAGACGCTGAAGGGTCCTCTCACCATGGCAGAGCTCGTCTACCCGCCCGTGATCGGTGTCGTCCGCACCATGTTCAAGGCGCTGGACCTGCGCTTCGACATCAAGGGCACCGAGAACATCCCGCGGGAGGGAGGGGCGGTTCTGGTGAGCAACCACATCGGGTACCTGGACTTCGTCTTCTGCGGTCTCACCGCCCGGCCGGCCAAGCGGCTGGTGCGCTTCATGGCCAAGGAGTCGGTGTTCCGTCATCGGGTGTCGGGGCCGCTGATGCGGGGCATGAAGCACATCCCGGTGGACCGCGCGGCGGGCATGGCCGCCTATCAGAAGGCGCTGACCGCGCTGCGCTCCGGTGAGATCGTCGGCGTCTTCCCGGAGGCCACCATCTCGCAGTCGTTCACCCTGAAGTCGTTCAAGTCGGGGGCGGCGCGGATGGCCCAGGAGTCCGGCGTACCGCTGCTGCCGATGGCGTTGTGGGGGACCCAGCGGCTGTGGACCAAGGGCCACAAGCGGGACATGGGACGCAACCACTTCCCGATCACCATACGGGTGGGCGAGCCGGTGGAGGCCGATGCCGCGGAGCACCCGGACTCGATCACCGACCGGCTGCGCCACCGTGTCCAGGATCTGCTGGAGGCCGCCCAGCGCGCCTATCCGGTGCGTCCGCGCGATGCCGAGGACACCTGGTGGATGCCCGCCCACCTGGGCGGCAGCGCGCCCACCCCGGAGCAGGCGGCCGCGCTGGGCCGGAGCTGACCCGGCCGGCGGCCCGCCGCCGACGCACGGCACCCGGTCGCGGGGATCCGCGACCGGGTGCCTTTTCCGTCCTGCGGGGAAAGCGAGGCCGTCCCGCGGGGAAAGCGGGTCAGCGCTTGCCCATCTCCTCGGCTATCGCCTCGGTGAACGCGTCCACGTCGTCCGGGGTGGTGTCGAAGGCGCACATCCAGCGCACCACGCCGGCCGGCTCGTCCCAGAAGTAGAAGCGGTAGCGCTTCTGCAGCCGCTCGGCCACGTCGTGCGGCAGCACGGCGAAGACCGCGTTGGACTCGACGGCGTACTTCACCTCGACGCCCTCGATGGCGCGTACGCCCGCGGCCAGGCGCTTGGCCATGGCGTTGGCGTGCCGGGCGTTGCGCAGCCACAGGTCCTTGGCGAGCAGCGCCTCCAACTGCACGGAGACGAAGCGCATCTTGGAGGCGAGCTGCATCGACAGCTTGCGCAGGTGCTTCATGGCCCGCACCGCGTCCGGGTTGACGACCACCACGGCCTCGCCGAAGAGCATGCCGTTCTTGGTGCCGCCGTAGGACAGCACGTCCACGCCCGCGACATTGGTGAAGGACCGCATGGGCACGTCGAGGGTGGCGGCCGCGTTGGCGATGCGCGCACCGTCCAGGTGCACCTTCATGCCGCGCTCGTGGGCGTGGTCGCAGATCTCCCGGATCTCCTCGACCGTGTAGCAGGTGCCCAGCTCGGTGGTCTGGGTGATCGAGACGACCTGCGGCATGGCGCGGTGCTCGTCGTCCCAGCCCCAGGCCTGGCGGTCGATCAGCTCGGGCGTGAGCTTGCCGTCCTCGGTGGGTACGGTCAGCAGCTTCAGCCCGCCGACGCGCTCCGGCGCGCCGCACTCGTCCACGTTGATGTGCGCGCTCTCGGCGCAGATCACCGCGCCCCACCGGTCGGTCAGCGCCTGCAGTGCCACCACGTTGGCGCCGGTGCCGTTGAAGACCGGGAAGGTCTCGGCGTACGGACCGAAGTGGCTGCGCATGAGGTGCTGGAGGTGCGCGGTGTAGTCGTCCTCGCCGTAGGAGATCTGGTGACCTCCGTTGGCGAGGGCGAGGGCCGCGAGTATCTCCGGATGGGTGCCGGCGTAGTTGTCGCTGGCGAAGCCGCGCAGTGCGGGGTCGTGGCGACGCTTGGCGTCGGTGCGGGCGTCGGTGATCACGGCTTCGGGGTCAGCCACTGGCGGGTTCCGTTCACTTCCGGGGCGGGCCGGTCCCAGACACCGGCGATGGCCTCGGCCAGCTCCTTGACGTCCGTGAAGCCCGCGAACTTGGCATTCGGGCGTTCCGCGCGCATGGCGTCGTGCACCAGCGCCTTGATCACCAGAATGGTAGCCGCGGCCTGGGGACCGCTGTCGCCCCCCAGCTTCTTGAAGGAGTCGGCGAGCGCCAGGGTCCACGCCTCGGCCGCCGCCTTGGCCGCCGCGTAGGCGGCGTTGCCCGCGGTGGGCTGGCTGGCGCCGGCGGCGCTGATCAGCACGTAGCGGCCCTTGCCACTGCTCTGCAGGGCGTCGTGGAAGGCCAGCGAGGTGTGCTGCACCGTCTTGATCAGCAGGTTGTGCAGGGTGTCCCAGTCGGCCAGCGGAGCGTCGGCGAAGGTCTTGCTGCCGCGCCAGCCGCCGACCAGGTGCACCAGGCCGTCGATCCGGCCGAACTCCTTCTCGATGCGGTCGGCCCAGGCCCGGGTGGCGTCCAGGTCGAGCAGGTCGACCGTCTCGCCGGTGACGGTGGCGCCGCCGTGGGCGTACCGGGCGGCGTCGACCGCCTCGGCCAGCCGCGCCGGGTCGGCGTCCGCGCCCACCACGGTGGCTCCGGCCTCGGCGAGCCGCAGCAGCGCGGCGCGGCCCGCGGGGCCGGCCGCTCCGGCCACGGCCACCACGGCGCCGTCCAGCGGTCCCTTGCCGTTGCCCTCGTTGGGGGTCGGGCTGGAAGTGGGAGTGGTCATGGTGGTTGCCTCCTCGTGCCCCGCGCTCACGCGGCGGCTCGGATGTCGCTGTCGGCCGTTATTCCCTTGGTCGACGCGATCACATCGCGCAGCTTCTTCGCAAGGGCCTCATAGAACATGCTGAGCGGAAACTCGTCGGGGAGCACGTCGTCGACCAGCTTGCGCGGCGGCAGCGAGGTGTCCAGGGCCTCGGGGCCCTTGGCCCAGGTCGAGCCGGGGTGCGGAGCCAGGTACTCGGAGACCAGCTCGTAGGCCTTGAGCCAGTGCACCAGCTTCGGCCGGTCGATGCCGTCCCGGTAGAGCTTCTCGATCTCGGCGCAGAGCTGGTTGGTGACCTGCGGCGCGCGCTCCCAGTCGATGCGCAGGGTGTTGTCGGTCCAGCGGACCACGTCGTGCCGGTGCAGGTAGGCGAAGAGCAGCTGGCCGCCGAGGCCGTCGTAGTTGCGGTTGCGGTCGCCGGTGATCGGGAAGCGGAACATCCGGTCGAAGATCACCGCCCACTGCACGTCGCGGGCCTGGGCGAAGCCCTCGGCCTCCAGTGCCACGGCCTCCTTGAAGGCGGTGAGGTCGCAGCGCAGCTCCTCCAGGCCGTACATCCAGAACGGCTGGCGCTGCTTGATCATGAACGGGTCGAAGGGCAGGTCGCCGTGGCTGTGGGTGCGGTCGTGGACCATGTCCCACAGGACGAAGGCCTGCTGGCAGCGCTCCTGGTCGGCGAGGAGGGCGGTGATGTCCTCGGGCAGCTCGATGCCGAGCACGTCGGCGGCGGCCAGGCTGACCCGGCGGAAGCGGGCGGCCTCGCGGTCGCAGAAGATGCCGCCCCAGGTGAAGCTCTCGGGCACCTCGCGGACGGCGATGGTCTCGGGGAAGAGGACCGCGGAGTTGGTGTCGTAGCCCGCGGTGAAGTCCTCGAAGGTGATGCCGAGGAAGAGCGGGTTGTCGTAGCGGGTGCGCTCCAGCTCGGAGAGCCACTCCGGCCAGACCAGGCGCAGCACCACGGCCTCGAAGTTGCGGTCCAGGTTGCCGTTCTGCGTGTACATGGGGAAGACGACCAGGTGCTGGCGGCCGTCGAGCCGGTCCCGCGCGGGCGCGAAGGCCAGCAGCGAGTCCAGGAAGTCCGGCACCCCGAAGCCGTCGTCGGCCCAGCGGCGCAGGTCGGCGACGAGCGCGCGGTGGTAGGCGGCGTCATGCGGCAGCAGCGGGGACAGTTCCTCGACCGCGGCGATCACGCGGTCAACCGCGGCCCGCGCCGTGTCGCCCGTGGGGGCGGATTCGGCCTCGAAATCGATCGAGCCGTCTTTGGACTGCCAGGGGCGGATCTCCTCCACAGCGGCCTTGAGCACCGGCCACGACGGGTGCTCGATCACGCGCGCACCGGGCAGAGCATCTGTGCCTATTGCCTCGGTCGCAAGAATTTCCGTCATGACACAACCTCCACAGGAGAACCTCGCGTAAAGGCACCGTATCTTTTGCCGGATCTTCCACTCAAGAGGGGGAACGAAAAATTATCCTGCGCAGCCGCATGCAGACCGATAATTTTACGGCCGCCGTGGGGTCGTGCCGCTCGCCGGCCATCGGGACGGCGGCCGCTAGGCTGGCCGCCGCCTGTGGAGCCGCCCCCGACAGAAGCGAGACAGCGTTGACCTTCCTCACCATCGGACACCGCGGAGTGATGGGCGTCGAGCCGGAGAACACCCTGCGCTCCTTCGTCCGCGCCGAACGCGAAGGCATGGACGTCATCGAACTGGACCTCCACCTGAGCAAGGACGGCGCGCTGGTGGTGATGCACGACGCCGAGGTGGACCGCACGACCGACGGGACCGGCCTGATCGGCGACCAGACCCTGTCCGAGCTGCGCCAGCTGGACGCCGGCCGGGGCGAGCGGGTGCCGGTCTTCGAGGAGGTCCTGGACGCGGTCTCGACACCGCTGCAGGCCGAGATCAAGGACCGGGCGGCGGCCCGCGCGCTCGCCGAGGTGCTGCGCCGCCGCGATCTGCTGGACCGGGTGGAGGTGCTGTCCTTCCACGATGAGGCGCTCGCCGAGATCCGCACCCTGCTGCCGGAGGTGCGCAGCGCCCTGGTGGCCAGCCGGTACAAGCTGGACGTGATCGACCGGGCCCAGGCGGTCGGCGCCGCGACCCTGGTGCTCAACCTCCGCCGGCTCACCCTGGAGCTGGTGGAGCGCGCCCACGCCGCCGGCCTGCGGGTCATCGGCTGGACCGTGAACACCCCGGACCACCTGCGGCTGGCCCGCGGCCTCGGCCTGGACGGCGGCACCACGGACTACCCGGCGATCCGCCGGGCCACGCGCTACACGGCGTAACGGCCGCCGCGCCCTGGGCGGGGCCTGCCTCACCGGCCGGGCCTCCGCCCCTCGGGATCGGCCGGATCACGGGGCCACTGAGGTGGGGGCCGGCTCAGCGGCCTCCGCCCGCCCCCGTCGGCCCCGGGGTACGGGGCCCACCGAGGTGGCGGCCCGCCTCACGGGCCTCTGCCCACCTGCCGTCAGCCGATCCAGGGCGCGGGGCCCACTGAGGTGGGGGCTCGCCTCACCGGCTTCGGCCTACCGCCCGTCGGCCCGGGGCGCGCGGCCGCGCCCGTGGACTCCCTCAGGCCGAGGCCGCCACCAGCGGCTTCACCAGCAGCTCGAACTCCAGACCGGCCTGGCGCGGGATGCCGAAGCGCTCGTCTCCGTACGGGAACGGCGTCCTCCGGCCGGTGCGGACATAGCCGCGCCGCTCATAGAAGGCGATCAGCTCCTCCCGGGCGGTGAGCACCGTCATGTGCATCTCGCGGGCGCCCCACTCGGCGGCCACGGAACGCTCCGCCTCGGCGAGGATCAGCTTGCCCACACCCGCGCCCTGCAGCCCCGGGCGTACCGCGAACATGCCGAAATAGGCCACCGTCTCACCCGTCTCACCGGTCCGCCGCTCCAGCTGGCAGCAGGCGATCAGCTCGCCGTCCCGCTCCACCGCCAGCATCCGGCCGGACGGGTCGCCGACCACCGCCGCGACCCCCTCGGGGTCGGTGCGCTGGCCGCCCAGCAGATCCGCCTCCGTGGTCCAGCCGGCCTTGCTGCCCTCTCCCCGGTAGGCGCTCTCCACCAACTCCACCAGCGCGGGCACATCGGCCAGGGCGGCGGTCCGGAAGTCCAGTCCTGCGGCGGGGCGGGTGGCGGTCGAGGTGTTCTCCATGGCGTCCGGCGGTCCTTCCATGTGCTGTGCGCGGTGGTACCGGTGGTGCGGGGCGTACGGGTGACAGGGGGCTGTGCGGGTGGTACGCGGGGGTTGCCGTCACCACGACTGCCGACCTTAGCGCGGGTCCGTTGCATAGGGTCGCGGACATGGTGCATGTACTGAGCAGTCGACTGCTGCTGCGTCCCACCGATCCGGAGCGTTCCCGGGCCTTCTACGGCGAGGCGCTGGGACTGTCCGTCTACCGCGAGTTCGGTACCGGTCCGGAGCGCGGCACGGTCTACTTCCTCGGCGGCGGCTTCCTGGAGGTGTCCGGCCGGGCCGACGCCCCTGCCGGCCCCAACCTCGAACTCTGGCTTCAGGTCGCGGACATTGATGCAGCACACACCGAGTTCTCCGAGCGCGGGGTGCCGGTCCTGCGCGAGCCGCGGCGTGAGCCCTGGGGGCTGCTGGAGATGTGGATCAGCGACCCCGACGGGGTGCGCATCTGCGTGGTGGAGGTGCCCGCCGACCATCCGCTCCGCTCCCGGCCCGGCATCTGAGCCCGCCGCCGCCGACCGCGGCGACGTACCGTGGAAGAAGTGGGCAGCCTTATCACGACACAGGAGCGCGAACTGCTGTTCCTGATCGTCGGACACCTGGACGAGGGCAACACCCCCGCCGTGGACGAACTGGCCCTCGACGTCGGCCGGGACGTCACGGCCGAGGTCGCCGCCCTCCAGGACAGGGGGTGGATCCTGGTGCGCCGGACCGACGGGCCGCCGACGGTCACCGGGCTCTCCCCCGCGGGCGTGACGGCGGCGGCGGGCCTGCGATTCGGCCGGCAGGACCACGACCGAGGCGCCTGAGCCGACTTCACGACCGAACCAGCCGGACCCGGACGGTCATGGCTCCGGGTCACGTCAGAAGCGGTTGCCTGAGGTTGTTGAATGACCCAGGTGCTGTGAAGGGGTGCTCGAAGGCCGTCGGACCCCAGGCCGCTCGGATGCCTGACCCGTCTCGGCGAAGGTGGGCGGATCTCAGTGGAGTTCGACCGCCGAATGCCAGGTCCCGCTGAACAGGTCGGCCACCAAGGCGCGGGCGTAGGCTTCGTCGGTGTCCGGCACGGAGAAGACGACGCGGAAGTAGAGCGGGGCGACGATCTGGTCGAGCAGCCGCTCCGCTGGAGGCGGCGTTTCGCCCCGGCCGCGGGAGGCTTCGAGGACCATGTCGAGGCCGGCCGTGGCGCGTTGCAGGCATTCCCGCAGGCCGCTGCGGCGCTCGTCGATGTCGGGGGAGACCTCCGCCCGGAAGAACGCGATACCGCCGGGCCGGGTCAGATCGGCCAGTGTCCGGACCGCGTACGCCTCCAGGTCCGTGCGGAGATCGCCGCTGGAGGAAGGCGGGGCATCCGTCCCGCGCGCGACCGCCACCTCGGCAAGCAGCGCCTGCAGCGTGCCCCAGCGCCGGTAGATGGTGGTGGGGTTGACCCCGGCGCGCTCGGCCACCGCGGGAATCGTCAGTCGGGTCACATCGCGCTCACCGGCCAGGTCGGTGAGGGCCTGGTAGACGGCCGCCTGGACGCGGGCACTGCGGCCGCCGGGACGCTTCGCGAGGGGTTCGGTAGGCACACCCCCAGACTAACGCAGATCGGATTGCTTTTAGCGGACGGAGGGCGCTAACCTCGCTAAAGCAAATCAACCTGCTTTAGCTGACCATCGCTCGCACTCCGAAGAGGCCCGCCATGACCACCACTGCCCACGACCTCGGCCGGCGCTTCCACGCCGCACTCGTCTCCGGTGACTGGCCGGCCATCCGGTCCATGCTCCACGACGACGCCACCTGGACCCTGCCGGGCGACAACACCATCAGCGGCACCGTCGTCGGCGCGCACGCCGTGGTCGAACGCGCCCGGAAGATCGCCTCCTACGGCCTGTCCTTCGAGTTGCTGCACGTCCTGGTCAGCCGCGAGAACATGGCCCTGTCACTGCACAACACCGCCCGGCGCCCGGACGCGATCCTCGACGAGTACCTGACCACCGTCTGCCGCCTGCGCGACGGCAGGATCGCCGACATCGAGACCTACCTGTCCGACGTTCCCGGCATGAACGCCTTCTTCGTCTGACGAGAACCCGGTTCCGCACCCGTGCCGTCGGGCCGGGGCCCTCGACCGGTCTCACGGTCCGCCGCCGGATCCCCGCGCCCGTCGGCGTGATCTCCACGTGGCACGGGTGTCCGAGCCGGTTGCGGCCTCGGGCACCCGTCTGAACGTCGTGTGCGCTTCGGGGCGTCACGCTTCCCGGTACCCGCTCCGATCAGGTCACGCGTTCGAGGGGCGGCCGGGACGCCGGGGCCGGATCACTCGTCCGCCCGGGCCTCGTCTCGGTCGAGCCCGGGAGCGTCGGGTCGCGCAGCGGGCACAGGCCCCTCACTCCGCGCCCTGCCACGCCCCGATGCGCCCGAGCGCTCCCCCCGGTGCCTCCCCGCGCTGCCGTACGGTCCCGATCCGCCGGGCATCCTCCCGGCGGGCTCCGTCCGCACCGCGCGGCCGGGGCTGTCCTCCCGGGGAGGTGCGCCGTGCATGGACCACCGCTGGCGGGGTGGCTGCTGGTGGCGCTGGGCGCCGCCACCGGCACGTACTGCCTCGCGCACTGGCTGACGGCGCCGGCCGGGGCGCGGTGGGGCGCCGGTTCCGAGGCACTGCTGGGCTGGGGCATGGCACTGATGGCGGTCCCGGCCGGAGTGCTGGACCAGCACCCGTGGGGCCCGCCCCTGTACGCGGTGGTGTTCGGCGCCGCCGGGGCGGGCGCCCTGCTGCCGGTATGCCGCGGCCGGCCGCGGCGAAGCCGTCCGCACCACGTGGTCGAGGCATGGACCATGGCGTACATGGGGGCGGCGATGCTCCAGGGCTCCGGAGCCGGCCACGCCGGGCATCCGGGGCACCCATCCGCCGCCGGCCTGCCACTGCTGACCGGCGCGCTGCTGCTGTACTTCACCGGGTACGCGCTGCGTTCCGGGGTCCGGCTGGTGCCGGTGGCGGCCACCGGGGCGGACAGTGCGGCCTGGCCGCGGCGGCCGGAGTTGACCGACGCCTGCCGACTCGCCATGGCCACCGGGATGTGCGCGATGCTGCTGACTTTGTGAGCGGGCACCCCGCGGGACTCGAGACGGCTGCCCTGCGGGCGGGCACCCTGGGACCCGAGACGGCCGACCCTGCGAGCGGGCACCCTCTGGGCCCGATGCCGCCGCCCCTGCGAGGGAACACCTCCGGCGCCCCTCCCCCGAAACCGTGGCGTGCGTCACTTCGCTGACACGGGCGTACCCAGTCGCCGCGCCCCCTCATAGGCTGACGACCATGATGGTCCCGCTCGCGCTGCTGGTCCTCGGCGCTGTGGCGGCGGCGATGGCACCGCGCCTGCTGACCCGCTCCGCCTGGCTCGACCACGAACCCGTGCTCGCCCTGTGGATATGGCAGTGCGTCGTGGTCGCCGTACTGATGTGCTGCGGCCTGGCCATGGCGCTGAGCGCGGCGGCGGCCTCCGAGGCGGTGCGCGGCAATGTCTTCGCACCCGCCCCCCAGGGGGTGGTGGAGGCCTATGCGCTGAGCGCCCACGGTCCGTGGGCCGGGGCGGTCGCGGTGGCGCTGGCCTGTGGCGCGGTATGGACGGCGGTGATGCTCACCCGTGAGGTCTACCGCGCCCGTACCCGCCGTAGGCAACGGCGCGCCGAACTGCTGGTACGCGCCCCGCTGCTGCCCGGCGAAACGCCCAGCACGGACCGGCTGGTGGTACTGGAGGGCGACCGCCCCAGCGCCTGGTGGCTGGCCGGGTCCACTCCGCAGCTGGTGATCACCACGGCGGCACTGCGCCGCCTGAAGGGGCGACAACTCGACGCGGTACTCGCCCATGAGCAGGGCCACGCCCGCGCCCGCCACGACTGGCTGCTGCACTGCGCCGGCGCGCTGGCCGGCGGGTTTCCGCAGGTGCCGGTCTTCGCGGCGTTCCGGGACCAGGTGCACCGGCTGGTGGAGATGGCTGCCGACGACGCCGCCTCGCGCCGTTTCGGCCGCCTCACCACGGCCCTGGCCCTGGTCGAACTCAACGAGGAGCGGGGTTCCTTCGGCCCCTGCCCGACCCAACTCGCCGAGGTTCCCGAGCGGGTGGACCGACTCCTGGCCCCGGCCCCCCGGCTCCCCGTCTCCCGCCGCCTCCGCCTGACGGCCGCCGCGGCACTGGTGCCGGTCATCCCGGTGCTGGTCGCCTTCGTTCCTGCACTGCGCGTACTGGGCTGAGGGCCGGGGGCGGCACCCGGCCCCCGTCCCGCGCCGCCTCCCCCGCACAGCCGTGGCAGCACCAGCGCCGGCCATCCCGGCACCGACCACCTCGATCCCCACTCCGGCCTCACAGCCCAGGCCGATGGCCGGTACGAGACCGAAGCTCCGCCCCACCACGTCAGGCGTGCCGAGGTCGCCGAGCCGCCCACACCGTGGACGCCTGCTCCCGCCCGGCGCCCTCGGCTGATCCCGGCTCGCCGCACAGCGCACTGGTCCTGCGGGAGCACATCCGTGATCATCGGAGCATGCCGGCCGCGAACTCCCGTGCCGCCACGGTCGCCGTGGTGCTCACCGTCCTCTTCCTCCTGCTGCTGACCCTGATCGCGGTCGACTGGCACCCGCTGCTCTCCTTCGACCGAGGGGTGGACGACACGCTGCACCGCTGGGCGGTGGCGCAC
This sequence comes from Streptomyces palmae, assembly GCF_004684805.1. Classification (GTDB taxonomy): domain Bacteria; phylum Actinomycetota; class Actinomycetes; order Streptomycetales; family Streptomycetaceae; genus Streptomyces; species Streptomyces palmae. Next base: position 25,300 of record NZ_SRID01000009.1, on the reverse strand, counting down.
CACGGCTGGACCAAGGCGAACCGGGTGCTCACCGACTGGATCTGGGATCCCTTCACCATGCGGGCGCTGCTGCTGGCGGCCGTGGCCTGGCTGCTCTGGCGGCGGGAGTGGCCGCTCGCGCTGTGGGTGGCGCTCGCCACGGCGCTCGCCCTGGTGCTCCAGCAGGGCGTCAAGGCCGCGGTGGGCCGGCAGCGGCCGGTGTGGCCGCACCCGGTCGACTCGGCGAACAACGCCGCCTTCCCCTCCGGGCACGTGATGACCGCCACCGTCGCCTGTGGGCTGCTGCTGTGGCTGGCCGCCCGGCACGGGGTGCGGGGCCCGGTCTGGCGCCTGCTGGTGGGGCTGGCGGTCGTGTCGGTGCTGGGTGTCGGCTTCACCCGGGTGTATCTGGGAGTCCACTGGCCCAGCGACGTGCTGGGCGGCTGGCTGCTGGGCGGTGCGCTGGTGGCCGCCGCGATCGCCGCGTATCCGGCGTTCGCGGCACGCTTCGGCGCGCCGGTACGTCCGTACGACGAAAGGCGTCCTCGATGAGCAACCTCGACCTACGGCCCACGGCAACGGTGTGCGGGGGCCGCGCGGAGGTCACCGCGGAGCCGGTACGCGACCTGCTGCCGGGCAGGAACGTACCGCTGGGCGAGTCCACGGTGGTGCGCCGCCTGCTGCCCAGCCTGGGCCGGCGCATGGTGGGTGCCTGGTGCTTCGTCGACCACTACGGACCGGACGACATCGCCGAGGAGCCGGGGATGCAGGTCCCCCCGCACCCCCACATGGGCCTGCAGACGGTGAGCTGGCTGCACCAGGGCGAGGTCCTGCACCGGGACAGCCTCGGCAGCCTGCAGACGCTGCGACCCGGTGAGCTGGGCGTGATGACCTCGGGCCGGGCCATCTCGCACTCCGAGGAGTCCCCCGGGGAGCACGCCCCGTTCCTGCACGGCGCGCAGCTGTGGGTCGCGCTGCCCGACAGCGCCCGGCACACCGCCCCGAGCTGGGAGCACCACTCCGCCCTCCCCCAGGTCAGCGGCGGCGGTCTGGAGGCCACACTCATCCTGGGCGAGCTGGACGGGGCGGTCTCCCCCGGCACCACCTTCACCCCGCTGGTGGGCGCCGACATCACCCTCACGGCGGGAACCGACACCCGGCTGCCGGTCCAGCCGGACTTCGAGTACGCGGCACTCACCATGTCCGGGGAGTCCGTGGTCGACGGCGTACCGCTGAGCCCCGGCTCCCTGTTCTACCTGGGCTGCGGGCGCCGGGAACTCCCCCTGCGGGCCGACGTGGACAGCACCTTGATGCTGCTGGGCGGTGAGCCGTTCGAGGAGCGCATCGTGATGTGGTGGAACTTCATCGGGCGGTCGCACGACGAGATCACCCAAGCGCGGTGGGACTGGATGAACACCGACCGCTTCGGCGAGGTACAGGGCTATCCCGGCGACCGACTGCCCGCCCCCGAACTCCCCAACACTCCCCTCAAACCGCGCGGACGTGCACGCTGACCTGCGCATTCGGCCGGCGAAGAGGCGGCAAGCGAACCCACCGCACCCCCGCCTCAGCACTCTCCCGCGAACCCTCGACCCAGCCCGTATGGCGCTCGTCTCGTGCGGCCTGACCGTCACAGCCTCTGGCCATCTGCAACGACGTCTGGTCGAACTCATGCTGACCCAGTGCTGACCTTACCGACCCTGCATCAGGTGTCTCGGAATCGTCGAATCATCGGGGCTCTGGGTATTCCGCCTCCAGGCGCTCGGCGGGAGGCGTTCGGTAGCGAACCGGCCTGGTGTGGACGGTCACATAATTCCCCACCGACTTGGTCACGTGATTCCCCAGGCGCTCGCTAACCGTGCCTACGGGGGAGAGGTTCCGGGGCAGCCCAGCTGAGTGCGGCGTCCGTCGATCGGCCCGTGCGGTGCGCTGCTGTGCCGAAACAGGTCGCATCCGGTGCGGCCGATGATCTGCTCGTCGGGGCGGGACCTACGCTGGCTCCATGGAGATCGCCAAGCTGTCCGCCGCGGCGCGGGCCCGACGGAGCGCCGAGATGCGGGAGTTTCTGCGATCGCGGCGGGCTCGGGTAACCCCGGCCGATGCCGGCATGGCGGTCGGTGACGTGCGTGGGCGGCGCACGCCCGGGCTGCGTCGCGAGGAGGTCGCGGTGCTCGCCGGGGTGGGGGTGTCCTGGTACACGTGGCTGGAGCAGGGCCGGGAGATCAACGTCTCCGCGGACGTGCTGGATGCGATCGCCCGGGTGCTGTGGATGGACGGTGCCGAGCGTGAACACCTCTATCTCCTGGCCGGGTTGAACCCGCCGCAGGCGCCTGCGAAGTCCGGTCGTCGGGTCCCGGACGAGCTGCGCCGGGTGATCGACTCCTGGCTGCCCCGCCCCGCCTACCTGATCGACCGGCACTGGAATCTGGTGGCCGTCAACCGTGCGGCCGAGCTGGTCTTCGGCTACCACGAGCACGACCACAACTGCTTGGTGACCTTCTTCACCGGCGCCCGCTATCGGTCCTCGCTGGTGCACTGGCGGGATGCCGCGCAGGTGATCGTCGGCCAGTTCCGAGCGGACGCCGCACGCTACCCGGACGATGTCGAGTTCGGTCAGCTCGCGGCGGACATGTGTGCCGCCAGCCCGGAGTTCGCCGAGATCTGGGCCGAGCACCGCATCTGTGATGCCACGTCGGGCAGCAAGGCCGTCGCCCACCCGGAGGCCGGCGAGCTCATCTTCGACTACACCACCTTGACGCTGCCCGACCTCCCCGGCCACCGCCTGATACTGCACACCCCGGCGACGGGCACGCAGTCGCAGGAACGGCTGGCCGCCCTGTTGGGGGCCGCTGTCCCGCAGCTCGACTGACCGCCCGCCCCCTGGGCGCAGATGACCGGACGCTGCCCGAGACGCACCCGTGCGGCGGTGCTCCGTCGACCGCTGGCCGCGAAGGTGGTGGTGACAGACCCATGTTCGTCCCGCACTGCTGATCCTCGGCTGCCCGGCGGAGGATCATCCGCATGAAGCGACTCAGCAATCGAACAATCCTGATCACCGGCGGCACCTCCGGCATGGGCCTGGCCACCGCCCGCCGCCTGCTCGACGAGGGAGCCTACGTCGCCATCACCGGACGCGATGAGTCCCGGCTGGCCAAGGCGGCAGCCGGCCTCAACGCAGGGGAACGCCTGCTGACTGTGCGTGCGGACGCCGCGAACCTGACCGACCTGGAGGTCCTGATGCGCCGCATCGAGACCTGGCGCGGCAGTCTGGACGCCGTCTTCGCCAATGCCGGTACGGGCGTCTTCAAGCCCAGCGCCGACGTCACGGAAGCCGACTTCGACCACTTGACCGACGTGAACTTCAAAGGTGTTTTCTTCACTGTCCAAAAGGCCCTGCCGCTGCTGAAAGAGGGCGGCGCGATCGTCCTGAACGCCTCCTGGACGCTGTATCGCGGGCTGCCGGTCGCTTCCGTTTACTCGGCAACCAAGGCTGCTGTCCATAATCTGGCCCGCACCCTCGGCTCCGACCTGGCCCCGCGCGGCATCCGCGTCAACTCCGTCAGCCCCGGCTACATCGACACCGAGATGTACCGCGGTGCCAACGTCGACCCCGAGGCCGACGCGCGCAACGCCGCGCAGGTGCCGCTCGGCACCGTCGGTCACGCCGATGAGGTCGCCGCCGCCGTGGCCTTCCTCGCCTCCGACGACGCCTCCTACATCACCGGTCAGGACCTGGTGATCGACGGCGGCCTGGTCGGCTCCGTGCCCAGCCTCTGACGCCACGAGGAGCCACCGCCCGCCGCGGGAGCACCGCACCCCAGGGTGTCCGGGCGGGCCGAGCCGACCTGCCGGGGTGGAGTCAGTCGAGTGGGTGGAGGGGGATGTCGAGGTAGGACTCGACGCCCTCCGGGAAGGTGATGTCGAGGGTGAACACCGGGGTGGTGGTGTTGGCCGTGGTGAAGAAGGGGTCGTGGGTGTCGATGACCGGCTGGAGCCGGCGGTCCTTGGCCAGCAGGTAGTGGGCGGGCTGGAGGGGGAAGGTCACGGTGGCCGTGCCCGCCTGCCCATCAGTGAAGGCGCAGGGGCAACCGACATGGTTGTGCACGCCTTTGGTGGCACAGATACAGGAATGCGGACGAGGGGTCGCACACATGCTCACCCTGGCAAGATCGGCCCGGGGACGCGTTCCGCACCGACCCGGTTCCCGCCGGGGCCGCCGCCGGGCGGGCTCTCATCGGGCGTCCAGCACCGCGACCCCGGTGATCCGGCCTGCCGCCAGATCCGCCAGGGCCCGGTCGGCCTCGTCCAGCGGATAGCGGTTCAGCCGTACCGCGGGACGCAGCTCGGCCGCCTCGGCGAGGTAGGCGCGGCCGTCCCGCCGGGTGTTGGCGGTGACGCTGCACAGCGTCCGCTCCTGGAACAGATGCCGGTCGTAGTCCAGCGGGGGCACTGCCGTCAGATGGATTCCGGCCACCGCCAGGGTGCCGCCCCGGTCCAGTGCCGCCAGGGCGGCCGGCACCAGTGGCCCGGCGGGCGCGAAGAGGATCGCGGAGTCCAGCGGCTCCGGTGGCGCGGTCCGCGAGGCGGAGGCCGCGCCCAGCTCCAGGGCGAGGTGGCGGGCGGATTCTGAGCGGGTGACCACATGCACCACGGCTCCCCGGGCGAGGGCGAGTTGCGCGGTCAGGTGGGCCGAGGCGCCGAAGCCGTAGAGGCCCAGCCTGCCTCCGGAGGGCAGTCGGCTCCGCTCCAGGGCGCGGTAGCCGATGATTCCGGCGCAGAGCAGGGGCGCGGCCTCCTCGTCGGTCCAACCGTCCGGGACGCGGTAGGCGTACCGGGCGTCCACCACGAGGTGGTCGGCGAAGCCGCCGTCGATGTCCCAGCCGGTGTAGCGGGAGTACGGGCACAGGTTCTCCCGTCCGGTGCGGCAGTAGCGGCAGTCGCCGCAGGTGCCTGCCAGCCAGGCGGCTCCGACCCGTTCTCCGGGGTGGAATCCGCTCACCCGCTCCCCGACCGCCTCCACCCGTCCGACCACCTCGTGGCCCGGCGTGCGGCGGGGGGCGCGGGGCGGCAGGTCGCCCTCGGCCAGATGCAGATCGGTGCGGCAGACGCCGCAGACGCGGACCCGGATGCCCAGCTCGTACGGGCCGGGCGGGGTGGTGCCGCGCGTCACCAGCCGAAGCGGTCCGGAGGCGATCGGCCCAGGCCGCTCCACGACCCAGGCTCTTGCCGTCGACGCCGTCCTGCCCGCTGCCCTGGAAGCCATCACCCCTCCTCACCCACGGCGCGCCGCTGCCCTATCAGACGGGCGGACGATACGTATCGGGTCGACGCCCCCAGCCCGCCGTCCCCGACCGGCTCACCGCTCCGGCGCGCAGCCGGTGCCGAGGGGCCCAGGGGCCCTGCCCCGACTGGCCTCGCGCCCGCGCTCCACCCACTGCCCAACGTGCCCGCGTGCCCGCGATCCCGCGCGCCATACTCCCGCGCCCCGCTCCCGCACACCCGATGCACCCGCGCCCCCACGGAACCCGCTCCCGCACACCCGGGGGCCCCGCCGGCGCCCCCGCGCCGCTCACGGCGGCTTGGCGACCACGACCTCCGCCGGGCGGAGCAGTTGGGCGCCGACCCGGTATCCGGGGCGCACCACCTCGGCGCACACCGCGCGCTCCACCCGCTCGTCGAGGTCGCACCCGAGGGCCTGGTGCAGCGCCGGGTCGAAAGGATCGCCCACCGCGCCGAAGCGCCGCAGGCCCAGCGCCGCCAGTTCGCTCCGCAGTGCCTCCGCGACCTGCCGGAACCCGCCGGTGACCGCGCCCTGCGCCTCGGCGGCGGTGAGCGCGTCGAGGACCGGCAGCAGTCTGTCCAGGACGTTCGCCACGGCGATCTCGCGGACCGCCAGCCGGTCGCGGCGGACGCGCTTGCGGTAGTTGTCGTACTCGGCCTTGACCCGGCGCAGATCGGCGGTGCGCTCCGACAGCTCGTCGCTCAGCCGCGCCTGCGGGGACGCCGCGGGGCCGGGCGCCGGGGCCGCGGTCCGCCCGGCCGGTCGCCGCCGGGTCGCCGGCGGGCCGGGGAGCGCCGCGGGCGGGTGGCGGCGCCCGTCCTGGACGACGGTCAGCGGCGCGCCGCCGCGGTCGGTGCCGGTGGGCCGGTTCATCCCTCGCCTCCCTGCTGCTTGTCCTCGTCGATGATCTCCGCGTCGACGACGTCATCGTCCGTACCGGTGCCCGTATCCGTGCCCGAGCCGCCCGGTGCGGAGCCGGTGCCGCCCGCGCTCTGGCCCTGGGCCTGGGCGTACAGCGCGCTGCCGATCTTCTGCGCCGCCGTGGCGGCCTTCTCGGTGGCGGCGCGGATCGCGCCGGTGTCCTCGCCCTTGAGCGTCTCCTTGAGCTCCCCGACCGCGGCCTCGACCTCCTCGCGCACCTCGCCGGGGATCTTGTCCCGGTCGTCGCGGATCAGCTTCTCGGTCTGGTAGACGAGCTGCTCGGCCTGGTTGCGGGTCTCGGCGGCCTCGCGGCGGCGGTGGTCCTCCTCCGCGTACTGCTCGGCCTCCTGGCGCATCCGGTCGACCTCGTCCTTCGGCAGCGAGGAGCCGCCGGTGACGGTCATCTTCTGCTCCTTGCCGGTGCCCAGGTCCTTCGCGGCCACGTGCATGATGCCGTTGGCGTCGATGTCGAAGGTGACCTCGATCTGCGGGACACCGCGCGGGGCCGGCGGCAGGCCGGTCAGCTCGAACATGCCCAGTCGCTTGTTGTACGCGGCGATCTCGCGCTCGCCCTGGTAGACCTGGATCTGCACGGACGGCTGGTTGTCCTCGGCCGTGGTGAAGATCTCCGAGCGCTTGGTCGGGATGGTCGTGTTGCGCTCGATCAGCTTGGTCATGATGCCGCCCTTGGTCTCGATGCCCAGGGACAGCGGGGTGACGTCGAGCAGCAGGACGTCCTTGACCTCGCCCTTGAGGACGCCGGCCTGGAGCGAGGCGCCGATGGCGACGACCTCGTCCGGGTTCACACCCTTGTGCGGGTCCTTGCCCGTCAGCTCCTTGACCAGGTCCGTCACCGCGGGCATCCGGGTCGAGCCGCCGACCATGATCACATGGTCCACGTCGGCGACCTTGATCCGCGCGTCCCGCACCGCGTTGTGGAACGGGGTCTTGCAGCGCTCCAGCAGGTCGGCGGTGAGCTGCTGGAACTGGGCGCGGGTGAGCTTCTCGTCCAGGTGCAGCGGGCCCTCGGGGGACGCGCTGATGTAGGGCAGGTTGATCGTGGTCTCGGTGGCCGCCGACAGTTCGATCTTGGCCCGCTCGGCGGCCTCGCGGAGCCGCTGAGCGGCCATCTTGTCCTTCGAGAGGTCCACCCCGTAGGCGTTCTTGAACTGCTTGACCAGGTAGTCCACGACCCGCTGGTCCCAGTCGTCACCGCCGAGGTGGGTGTCGCCGTTGGTGGCCTTGACCTCGACCACTCCCTCGCCGATCTCCAGCAGGGAGACGTCGAAGGTGCCGCCGCCGAGGTCGAAGACCAGGACCGTCTGGTCGCTCTCCTTGTCCAGCCCGTAGGCGAGGGCGGCGGCCGTCGGCTCGTTGATGATGCGCAGCACCTTCAGGCCGGCGATCTCCCCGGCTTCCTTGGTCGCGGTGCGCTGGGCGTCGTTGAAGTACGCGGGGACGGTGATGACCGCGTCCGTCACGTCCTCCCCCAGATACGCCTCCGCGTCCCGCTTCAGCTTCTGCAGCACCCGGGCGGAGATCTCCTGTGCGGTGTAGTGGCGTCCGTCGATGTCGCCCGAGTCCGGGAAGCGCCAGGACGCCTCGCCCATGTGGCGCTTCACCGACCGGGCGGTGCGCTGCACGTTGGTCACCGCCTGGCGCTTGGCGACCTCGCCGACCAGGACGTCTCCGTTCTTGGCGAAGCCGACCACCGAGGGGGTGGTCCTGGCTCCCTCGGTGTTGGTGACGACGGTGGCCTCACCCGCCTCCAACACGCTGACCACCGAGTTGGTCGTACCGAGGTCGATTCCCACTGGTCGTGCCATGGTGCACCTCCGGGTGGGCTCACCCGCGCGCGCCCACGGCGGGAAACACCCTTGACATCCTGCATAGAACGCCCCCGGCGCGGAGTCAAACCGCCTTCGGCGGAGGCGGGGCCCCGGGCACGTACGGTGGGGAGGCGCACACTTTCGGCGAGTACGGGCGCCGCGGCCCGCGCGGGCACGGGGCACCCGCCGGGGAACGGAGGCGGGAGGTCGCGCCAGGGATCAGGGGTGCCATCGGTACAGCACCTCGGGCACCGGCCAGGCCCCGCGGCCGTCGGTTTCGGACGATCCCCCGTTTCGTCCGAAACCGACGACTGCTGAGGCGACCCGCGCTGCCCGGCGACGGGCGGGACCATATACGATGCGCTGAGTATATTGGCCTGCAGCCAGTCAACGCAGGAGTTTCAGGATGTCCCCCCGCAGCGCATCGGTCAATGAGGAGTTGCGCCGACGTTCCCAGGCGCGCCTGTTGGAGGCGACGGTCGAGCTGGTCGACGAGCGTGGCTACGAGGCCACGACGCTGGCCGACATCGCCGACCGGGCCGGCGCCGCCCGTGGCCTGGTGTCGTACTACTTCCCCGGCAAACGGCAGCTGTTGCAGTCGGCCGTGCACCGGTTGATGCACCAGGAGATGGAAGCCGGGCTGAATCGGGAGCCGCTCACCACCGACGGGCGGGAGCGCCTGGCTCGGGCGATCGACGCGATCCTGGGGCTGGCCCGCGACCGGCCGCGGCTGATGCGTACCCATATGGCGGGGATCCTCACCGCCGAGGGCTTCGTGCAGTGCCCCGAGCAGCAGCGTCTGGCCGATGTGTGGCGCCGGACGGTGACCGAGTTCGGCTCCACCGACCCGGAGGCGGACTATGTGCTGCTGCGCGCGCTGTTGATGGGCGCGGTGGTGGCGATCCTGCTGCCGGGTGCGCCGATGGCACCGGAGCGGCTGCGCGCCGAACTGTTCCACCGGTACGGGCTGGACTGGTCGCTGGGCGCCCCGCCGTGCCCGGAACCGCCCAGCGGGGCGCCCTCGCGTTCCGAGGGCTGAGGTCCGTCTCGGCCCGGGCCGTCCGACCCGGGCCGGGCGGCGGTCAGCGGTAGTCGGGCTGGGTCTGCACGTTGAGCTCGTCCAGGTGGACGCGCTTGGCGCCGTCGGTGCGCTTGTCGTCGATGCGCAGCACGTCGAAGCCCTTGGCCATGTCGTTCGAGTAGATGTGGCCGTTGTAGTAGTACGCGGACCAGGAGCCGCCGACCGACAGCTTGTCCGCGGATATCGGCCCGCGCTCGAAGTAGCCGATCTCCTTGGGGTGCGCGGAGTCGGTGAAGTCCCAGATCGAGACGCCGCCCTGGTACCAGGCCTGGACGGCGATGTCCCGGCCCTTGACGGGGATCAACGAGGCGTTGTGGGCCACGCAGTTCTCGGTGTCCGCCTGGTGGCGGGGGATCTTGTAGTAGCTCCGGAACACCAGCTTGCGGTGGTTGCCCTTGCCGACGATGTCGTAGATGCCGTCGGCGCCGCGGTCCGAGCCGACCTCGGCGTTGCAGGTGGCTCCCACGCCGCCGCCGAGTTCGTCGGTGAACACCACCTTGGTGCCGCGCTGGTTGAAGGTGGCCGAGTGCCAGAAGGAGAAGTTCTCCAGGTCCTCGACGCGGTCGAGCACCCTCGGCTTCGCCGGGTCGGAGATGTCCATCAGGATGCCGTCGCCCATGCAGGCACCCGCCGCCAGCTTCAGCTTGGGGAAGCTGGTGATGTCGTGGCAGCCGCTGGTGGGCACCATGTCCGGCTTGTCGCTGTCACCGGGGTTGCCGCCGTCCGGGAAGAGCACCGGGAAGTCGATGACGGCCGACCGCTCGGGGTGCTCCCGGGGCACCTTGACGATGGAGATGCCGTCGTGCGGCGGCTGGCAGTCGGGGAAGGCCGCGTTGGGCGAGTACGAGGAGACGTACACGTAGACGTTCTTGCGGTCCGGCACCAGGGTGTGGGTGTGCGACCCGCAGGCGGTCTCCACCGCGGCCACGTACCGGGGGTTGGCCTTGTCGGTGATGTCGAAGACCTTGATGCCCTCCCAGGAGGACTTCTCGGTGGCCGGCTGGGTGGTGCTGCTGCAGGAGTCGTCGCTGCGCGAGGAGTCGGTGGACAGGAAGAGCAGGTTGCCCGAGACCGAGATGTCGTTCTGCGAACCGGGGCAGAGCACCTGACTGACGGTGCGGGGCGCGGCGGGGTCGCTCACGTCGTAGACGACGAACCCGTCGTAGTTGCCCGCGAACACGTACTGGTCCTGGAAGGCCAGGTCGGAGTTGGTGCCCTTGAGTGCCTGCTTGGGCAGATTGGCCAGGTGGGTCACGTTGTCGCTGTGCACGACCTCGTCGACCCCGGGGATGTCCGCGTCGGGCGCGGCGGCGGCCGGTCCGGCCACCAGGAGGGACGCCACCAGGCCGAATGCGGCAAAGGTCGCGCCGAGGTATTTATGCCGTGCCGTTGATCTGAGCCACGACTTCACTGCACACTCCCTGGATTCCGTTCGGGATGGAACCATCAGTCCGCAGTATCGCGCCATGCATGTACACCTCAATAGATGGCAACAGAAACGTCATGGATTCTTCTCCCCACCGGACGCCGCCGAGGCCCGAGGACGATCGCGGCCGCGGTCCGGCCGGGCCGTTCCTGCCGACCCCCCTGGAGGTCCCCGTGGTCACCGTGTTCACCCGGCGTACGACGGCGCGCTCCGGCGTCCCCGCCCTGCTGGCCGCCCTCGCGGCACTGTCGCTCGCGGCGACCGGCTGCTCCTCGGACGGCGGTTCGGCGGACGGCAAGGGCCGCGGCCCGGCGGTGATCGCCCCGGGCAAGCCCGGCGAACCCGCCCGGACCCTCTCGGCCGAGGAGGCGGCCGAGTCCGGTGAGGACGACACCCCCAACTCCGCCGACTTCCGCTACATACGGATGATGATCACCCATCACCGGCAGGCCCTGGTGATGGCCGCGCTCGCCCCCGACCGGGCGGAGTCCGGCCGGGTCAAGAAGCTGGCGGAGCGCATATCCACCGGCCAGAGGCCGGAGATCGAGGCGATGAAGGGCTGGTTGGTCGAGTACGCCGAGAACGACCCCGGGCAGGGACACTCGGCGCACGACCACGAAGCGATGCCCGGCATGGCCACCGAGAAGCAGTTGGAGCAGCTGCGCGCGGCCCATGGAGCGGCCTTCGACACGCTCTTCCTCAAGCTGATGATCCGCCACCACACCGGCGCGGTCACCATGGCCACCGAACTGCTCACCTCGGGCAACAACGTCAGGGTGGAGGAGATGGCGAACGAGGTGGTCTCCCAGCAGAGCGCCGAGATCGAGCGGATGCGCCGGCTGGGCTGACCGCGGCGGCGGACCGGGGACGAGTGGCCGACGCGGCGGAGGGCCGGGTACGAGTCGCGTACCGGGTGCCGGTGGCGGACCAGGCACCAGGACCGGTGCGGCGGGCCCCTGGCGCGGGAGTGCGGCGGGGCGGCCGGCCGGCGGGGCGTGATCGCCGGGGCCCGGGCCGCCGTGCCGCGCCCCGGGTCGCGGACGCCGGGGGCGTCCGGGGCGGGTGGCAGGACTCACACGCTGAGCCGATAGAGTGACGGATCGTGGCTGCACGACGACCGTTGAACGAAATCGTAGAGGCCGGCTGGGCCGAGGCCCTGGCGCCGGTGGCCGAACGCATCGCGGCGATGGGCGACTTCCTGCGCGCCGAGATCGCCGCCGGCCGGACCTACCTGCCTGCCGGCGGGCATGTGCTGCGCGCCTTCCAGCAGCCGTTCCACGAGGTGCGGGTGCTGATCGTGGGCCAGGACCCGTACCCCACCCCGGGGCACGCGGTGGGCCTGAGCTTCTCGGTGGCGCCCGAGGTGCGGCCACTGCCGGGCAGCCTGGAGAACATCTACCGCGAGATGCACACCGACCTCGGCCATCCGCGGCCCGCCAACGGCGACCTCACCCCCTGGACCCAGCAGGGCGTGCTGCTGCTCAACCGGGCGCTGACCACCGCGCCCCGCAAGCCCGCCGCGCACCGCGGCAAGGGCTGGGAGGAGGTCACCGAGCAGGCCATCCGCGCCCTGGTGGCCCGCGGCGGCCCGCTGGTGGCGATCCTGTGGGGCCGTGACGCCCGCAACCTGCGCCCGCTGCTGGGCGAGGTGCCCAGCGTGGAGTCGGCTCACCCCTCCCCCATGTCGGCCGACCGGGGCTTCTTCGGCTCCCGGCCGTTCAGCCGGGCGAACGAACTGCTGGTGCGGCAGGGTGCGCGGCCCGTGGAGTGGCGACTGCCCTGAGCCACCCGGCGTCCCGGCCGCCGCCGCTGCCCGCGAGGGCATCCGCCCGCCCGGGACACCCTCCCTCAACGCGGTGTCTCGACTGCTGGTCACGGGGCGTACGACCGGTAGTCTGCGCAGCATGACCACGCATCCGAACACTCCTGCGGGCTGGTACGCGGACCCGCAGGGCACCCCGAACCTGCTGCGCTACTGGGACGGCGCCCAGTGGACCCCGCACACCCACCCGGGTCAGCCGGGCCAGGTGCCCCAGCAGCAGCTTCCCGCCGACCCGACCAAGATCCAGCGCCAGGTGCAGAAGCAGGCGGGCGTCACCCCGGTCATGGGCGGCGGGGGCACGCTGTTCAGCGAGCCGGTCCTGGTGGTGAACCAGAAGGCCAAGCTGATCGAGCTCACCAACGAGTACAGCGTCTTCGACCAGCACGGGCAGACCCTCGGCACGGTCGTCGAGGTGGGCCAGAGCGCGCTGAAGAAGGTCGCGCGCTTCGTCAGCAGCCTCGACCAGTTCATGACCCACACCCTGGAGATCCGGGACGCCTCCGGGCAGCCGCAGCTGGTCCTCACCCGCCCGCGCAAGTTCATGAAGTCCCGGGTGCTGGTGCAGCGTCCGGACGGTCAGCCGGTGGGCGAGATCGTCCAGCAGAACGTCATCGGCAAGATCAACTTCTCCATCGAGTCCGGCGGCCAGACGCTCGGCGCGATCAAGGCCGAGAACTGGCGCGCCTGGAACTTCGCCATCGTGGACCACACGGACACGGAGGTCGCCCGGATCACCAAGACCTGGGAGGGCCTGGCGAAGACCATGTTCACCACGGCCGACAACTACGTGCTGCAGATCCACCGGCCGCTGCAGGACCCGCTGCTGAGCCTGGTCATCGCCACGGCGCTGACCGTGGACACGGCGCTCAAGCAGGACGCCCGCGGATTCGGCTGAGCCGATGGGAACCCCGGAGCACACCTCAGGGGCACCCGGGACCGCGGTCCTGGGGATCGATTCCGGCGGCTCGGGCCTGCGGGTCGCCGTCGCCCGCGCCGAGAGGCCCGACGAGCCCGCCGTGTGGTCCTCGGCGACGCCGGTCGCGGTCGGCGCCCAGGGCATCGACGCGCACGGCCTGCTCGCCCAGGTGCTGCCGGCCGTCCAGGACCTGGCGCGCCGGGTCGGGGCCGAGCGGATCGGCGCCGCCTGCGTGGGCGCCGCCGGCATGGCCTCCCTGGGCGACGGTCTGCGGGCCGTCCTGCCCGCGGCGCTGGCCGATGCCCTCGGCGTCGGACGCCTGGCGCTGGCCGCCGACGGGGTGACCGCCTACGCCGGCGCCCTGGGCCAGCGGCCCGGCGCGGTGGTGGCCGCCGGCACCGGCCTGATCGCGCTGGGCACCGATCTGGTCAGCGGCTGGCGGCGGGCCGACGGATGGGGCCATCTGCTGGGCGACTGCGGCGGCGGGGCCTGGATCGGCCGCGCCGGGCTGGAAGCCGCGCTGCGCGCCCACGACGGGCGCGCCGGAGGCTCCCCCGCGCTGCTCGCCCGGGCCGAGGCGGTGTTCGGCCCGATCGGCGAGCTGCCCGGCCTGCTCTACCCGCGCACCGACCGGCCGGCCGTGCTGGCCTCCTTCGCCCCCCAGGTGGGCGGCTGCGCCGGAACGGACCCGGTGGCGGACCGCATTCTGCGCACCGCCGCCCGGCACATCGCTCAGGCGGCGCAGGCGGTGTGCCCGCCCGCCGAGCGGACGACCGCGGGGGACGGCCCCGATGCAACCGGCGCGGCCGTGGCACTGACCGGCGGGCTGACGGGGATGGGCGAGCCGCTGCTGGGCCCGCTCCGCGCCCAGCTGGCCGCTCTGCTGCCGCACGCCACCGCGGTGGCACCGGCGGGCGATCCACTGGCCGGCGCCCTGGGGATCGCGGCGGCGCTGGCCGACGGCACCCTTCGACTGCCCGCCGACCCCGCGCTGCTGACCGTCCGCCAGCTCGGCGCCGGCCATAATCCGGCATAGCGGGACGTACGTCACCGAGTCGTACCCTGCCCCAGCCAGGGGGCACCCGGAACGACTAACATGCGGCGCCATGAGCTCCCCCACCGGGCCCGCGTCCGGCCTGCCTGTACGAACCCCTCGTCCCCGTCAAACCGGACGGCACCGCCGCCCGGAGCCCGCGGCCGCCCCGGCCGGCGCACCGCCCCTGGTGCTCGTCGTGCCGGGTACGCCCGATGCCGACGCGCGCCGGCTGGCCGAGGAGATCCTGAGCATCGCCCGCTCCGAGTTGCCGGGCCTGGATGGCCGGATCGCCTACGCCGAGGGGGACGACGAGGAGTTCCCGCAGCTGGGCACGGTCCTCAAGCAGGCCGGCACGGAGCGCGAGGACCGGGTCCGCCGAGCCGAGGCCGCCACCCAGGCCGCCGCCGAGGAGCTGCGCGCGGTGGCCGAGGCCGAGGGCGTGGACCCCGCCGAGATACCGTTCGACGACTCCCAGGTGCGGGCCGCCGCCGAGGGGCCCGGGGCGGTCGTGGTGCCGCTTCTGGCCGGCCCGGACACCGAGCTGCAGCAGCGGATAGCCCAGGCCGCGGACGGCAGCGGCACCACCGTCGAGACCACCGACGTCCTCGGCCCGCACCCGCTGCTCGCCGAGGCGCTGCACGTGAAGCTGTCGGAGGCGGGCCTGGCCCGCGCGGACCGCGCCCGGCTGTTCACCGTGGCGACCGCCGCGGACGGCATCGTGCTGGCCACCTCGGGTGGGCCGGAGGCTGCGAAGGCCGCCGGGATCACCGGCATGCTGCTCTCCGCGCGCCTGGCGGTGCCGGTGCTGGCGGCCGCCCTGGACGAGCCCGGCGAGGTGGTGCGGGTGGCCGAGCAGCTGCGCTCCTCCGGTTCGACGCGGCTGGCGCTGGCCCCGTACCTGATCGGCCCCGAGATGGCGCCGGACGCACCCGCCGCGGCCGCCGAGGAGGCCGGCTGCGCGGCGGCGGAGCCGCTGGGCGCCTACCCGGCGGTGGGCAAGCTGGTGCTGTCCCGGTACGCGGCGGCCCTGGGCGTCTCCCTCACCGCGAGCTGACCGGCCCGGCCACCACCCGGCACACGACGGGGCCCTCCGGATCACTCCGGAGGGCCCCGTGCCTGTCTGCCCCACCTGCGGGCGGCGGGTCCCGCCGGACCCGTGAAGCGTCAGGGTGTCATCAGGGAGCCGTGCGGGCTCGTCCGGTCACCCGGGTCACCCGGCGCCCCCGGGGCCTTCCCCCGCGGGCCGTACGGGCCGCTCAGGCCATGGCGTCGCTGCGGGCGCGGGGGCCCGAGCGCAGCGGCGCGGCGAGGCCGGCCAGGGCCGCCTCCAGGCTGTGCAGATGGGCCAGCGCGCGCTCGGCGCCCGGGTGGTGGTGGGCCTCGGTGGCGTGCGCCGGATCCGCGGCGGGCGCGGTGCCCGGGGTGACCAGCCGGTGGACGGCGGCCTCGACCCGCTGGCAGGCGGCGGTGAGCCGGGCGTCGTGCGAGGCGTCCGGGTCGGCGGCGATCTCGGCGAGCCCGCGCACCTGCCGGGCGCAGTCGTCGAGCAGCACCAGCACCCGGCGGGCGCGGGCCTTGCGGGCGCGCATCGGGTTGAGCGGGTGCAGCAGCGGGCCCAGGGACAGCCGTACCCGGCCCAGCAGCAGCTCCAGCTCGGCCACGGCGGGAGCCGGGTCCGCGCCGGTGTCGCCGGCGATCCGCCGGGCGGCCTGGGCGGCGCACTGCCGTACGCAGCGCAGGGCGCGCTGGATCCAGGCGTCGGTGGCGGCGTGCGTGGTGATGGGCAGCACGACCGCCACGGCGAGCCCGGCGCCGAGCGCGCCGACCAGGGTCTCGCCGAATCGCAGCGCGAGCAGCCCCGCGTCCAGCACTCCGAGCAGGCCGTAGAGCAGGGACGCCAGCACGGTGACGAAGAACATCATCCAGCTGTACGACGGCCCCGCGCTGTAGAAGATGCCGAACACGCAGACGGCCAGCAGCACCGCGGTCGGCACCGGGGCCCCGTGCAGCGGTATCGCGACGACCAGTCCGGCGGCGAGGCCGCACACCGTGCCCAGCACCCGGCGGAAGCCGCGGACCAGCGTCTCACCGCGGGAGGCGGTGTTGACGAAGATCCACCAGGCTGCGCCGACCGCCCAGTACCAGCGCTCCGGGAAGAGGGCCTGGGCGACGGCGAGGGAGAAGCCGCAGGCAGCGGTCGCCTGGAGGGCCAGCCGGGTGGTGGGGTGAGCCAGTCCGCGCCCGCCGAGCGGGGCGGGGGCGGCCGGCGGCAGGGTGCGGCGTTCGATGCGCCAGAGCCCGAATTTCACGAGCGCCGCCGCGAGCATCGCGACCAGCACCGCGGCCGACAGCTCGGCCAGCTGCTCGGGCACCGGGTGCAGGAACTGGGCGGCGAAGAACATCATGAACGCGAAGATGCCCAGCGCGTTGCCCCGCGGCCCCCAGCGGCGGGCGGCGACCCCGCAGCCGATCACCGCCAGGAAGACGGCGTCGCGCAGCAGCGGCTGCCCGTGCAGGGCGGTGGCCGCCGCCAGCACCGGCAGTCCGGCCACCGGCAGCAGCGCGGTGGTGACGGCCTGGCGGGCGACGGTCGGGTCGGCGACGTTGAAGAGGGCCAGCAGTGCGGCCAGACCGGCGGTGATCGAGGCGGGCAGGGACAGACCGCATAGTTCCGCCGCGGTGACGGCGAGGCCGATGCCCAGGACCGCGCGTACGGCGGTCCGCAGTCTGAGCAGCCCGGGGTCGGGGCTGACGAACATCCTCTTCAAGGGTGCGCGATGTCCTTCCTGCCGGAACGGGTCCCGAGATGAGCAAAGGCGCTGCGGGGGTCCCGCAACGCCATCGAGGTGGCAAGGAAAACATCCAAGGGGAGACTGGCTCAAGTGTGTCCCTTTTGGCTGGGCCATTGGCACAGTGAATACGGGTTCACCTGGGCCACGACCGTGCCGTTGGCCCGGCTCCGCGGGCCGCGGCGAGGGGCGGGGCGGTTCGGCGGCCGTCCGCCCCGGTCCCGTACCGGCTGACGACCGGTGCGCGGCCGCCGTCGGGGCCGGGGCACGCGGACAGGCACGGCCCCTGGACGCGTCCGAGGCGGCCGGGTCCCTGGATAAGGTCGGGGTGAGTGATCACATCAGCCCGCCGTCGCCGGCCCGGCCGCCGGGAGGGCGTTCGTATGAGCCCCGCCTGCGGCGGTGGACCCGGCCGCGGAGAAGGAGCCATGGCAGTAGACGCGCTCGACGCGCGCATCCTGCGGCTGCTGCTGGAGCAGCCGCGCACCAGTGTGCGGGAGTACGCCCGGCTGCTGGGGGTGGCGCGCGGCACCCTGCAGGCGCGGCTGGACCGGTTGGAGAGGGACGGGGTGATCACCGGCAGCGGGCCGTTCCTGTCCCCCGCCGCGCTGGGCCATCCGGTGCTGGCGTTCGTCCATATCGAGGTGACCCAGGGGTATCTGGACGAGGTGGGGGACGCGCTGGCCGAGGTGCCGGAGATCATCGAGGCGTTCTCGATCACCGGCGCCGGGGACCTGCTCACCCGGGTCGTGGCCCGGGACAACGGGCATCTGGAGGATGTCGTGCAGCGGCTGATCCGGCTGCCCGGGGTGGTGCGCACGCGAACCGAGATGGCGCTGCGCGAGCGGGTGGCGTACCGGGTGCTGCCGCTGGTGGACGCGGTCGGCCGGGTGGCGGCCGGCGACACACCCCGCCACCGGTCCTGAGGGCCGCGCTCCCTTGGCATGCTGGGCCCGGTGAGCCCCTCCGCCGTCTCCGACCCCCGCGGCGCCGTCGTCTTCGACCTGGACGGCACGCTGGTGGACAGCGAGCACCGCTACTTCGAGGCGGCGCGCGAGACCCTGGCCCGGCACGGGGTGACCGGTTTCGGCTGGGCCGAGCACAGCCGGTTCATCGGCATCGGCACCCGCGAGACGATGGAGGCGCTGCGCGCGAAGTACCGGATCGACGCCGATGTGGGGGAGCTGCTGGCCGAGAAGGACCGGCGCTATCTGGAGTCGGCCGCGGCCGGCACGGTGGTCTTCCCCCGGATGCGCGCCCTGGTGGAGCGGCTGCACACGGCGGGGTACCGGCTGGCGGTGGCCTCCGGCTCCTCCCGGGCCGTGATCGAGGCGGTGCTGACCGGGACCGGGCTGGCCGCGCTGCTGCCGGTGTCCGTCTCGGCCGAGGAGGTGGCCCGCGGCAAGCCGGCGCCGGATGTGTTCCTGGAGGCCGCGCGGCGGCTGGGCGCGGAACCCGCGGAGTGCGTGGTGGTGGAGGACGCGGCACCGGGTGCGGAGGCGGCGCGCCGGGCGGGGATGCGCTGCATCGCGGTGCCGTATCTGCCCCGGACCGCGGACGATCCCGGGTTCGCCGGGGCGGGGCTGCTCTTCCCGGGCGGGCAGGGCGAGTTCGACCCGGACGCGGCCTACGCCTGGATCGAGGGCGGCGGCTGACGCCTCGGCGGACCGCGCCGGCCCCCAGCGCCGCACCGTCATATGAACGGATGAGACGATGCGCTCGCTCGATTCCGACCAGAAGATGGGGGCCTCTATGGAACAAGCACGTGGGGGTAGAGCGGTGCGGCGCTGGGGGGCGGCGGTCATCGCCTCCGCCGCGGCACTGTCGATGGCACTGCCGGCCACCACCGCACAGGCGGCATCCGGTCCGTCCGGCATCCAGGCCAAGGGCGCGTACCTGCTGGACAGCGGGGCCAACAAGCAGCTGTGGGCCAAGAGCGCGGACACCAAGCGGCAGCTGGCCAGCACCACCAAGATCATGACCGCGGTCGTGGTGCTGGACACCAAGGGCGTGGACCTGGACCGGAAGGTCACCGTCAAGCAGTCCTACCGGGACTACGTGGCCCGGGAGAAGGCCAGCACCGCCGATCTGAGGACCGGTGACAAGGTGACGGTCCGGCAGCTGCTGTACGCCATGATGCTGCCCTCCGGCTGCGACGCCGCGTACGCCCTCGCCGACACCTTCGGCAAGGGCGACACCCTGGCCAAGCGCGCCAAGTCGTTCATCGGCCAGATGAACAAGAAGGCCGAATCGCTGGGGATGAGGAACACCCGGTACGACTCCTTCGACGGCATCGTGGCCAGCAACGGCAACTACAGCACGCCGCGCGACCTGGCGAAGCTGGCCCGGCACGCGCTGGGGAACAAGACCTTCGGCACGGTGGTCAAGACGACCTACACCGAGCAGAAGGCACCCGCGGCCAACGGCCGGACCAGGATCTACTCCTGGGAGAACACCAACAAGCTGCTGGGCTCGTACAACGGGGCCATCGGCATCAAGACCGGCACCGGCAGCGTGGCCGGCAAGTGCATCGTCTTCGCCGCCAAGCGCGGCAGCCGCACGGTGGTCGGGGTCGTCCTCAACGACGCCAACCGCTACCCGGACGCGAAGAAGATGCTCGACTGGGCGTTCGGCACCCGCACCGCGGTGAAGTGGCGCCAGCTCTCCCCGGCCGCCCAGCGCGACTGAGCGGTACGGCCGGACCGTACCGGGGGGATCGCGCCCTCGCCGCGGTCCGGCCGTGGCGGCCGCCATGGGCGCTCGGACAGTGAGCTTCCGCCGCAACCGGGCAGGGCCATCTCACGGATTCGCATCGGGCGCGGACCGCAGGTCGGACAGCAGGAGGTCCAGTTCTCGCTCCTCTTCGACCCGGACGCCGGCCTCTGCGAGCGCCGTGGCGAGGTGGGGATCCCACGGGGTCCGGGTCGGTGCGCCGGTGAGGGGTGTGGGTGCGAGTTTGGAGCCGCTTCCGGCCAGGGCCGCTCGATAGTCGGCGGCGGTGTACCGCCAGGGACGCCAGGGGACGCGGCGCAGCAGGGCACCGGCGATCCGGAGCCCGCCCCAGTCGAAATCGCCGTGGTACCGGAAGGTCGAGCCGTTGCCGTGCAGATGGCGCAGCAGGGCGAAGGCGGCGGCCGAGGGCTGGCCCTGGAGGCAGATCAGAGGCGGGCAGGCAGGGCCCAGGGTGTCCGCCGCCGCAGCGAGGACGGCCGGGTTCTCGCAGATCCGCACCACTGGTGAAGTGGTGGAGGGTGGCCGTCGGATGAGCTGGCGAAGTGTCAGGACGGACGGTTCCCCCTCGTGGGCCATCCAGTCGAGGGCGGGGGTTCCCTGCAGGTTCAGGGTGAGGACCGTCGAGGACAGTTCGTCCTTCAGCAGGCCCGCTGACGCCCATGCGTTCCGCCGCCATTCGGCGCCGCTGCCGTCCGCGAACCCGGTCAGCGCGCGGACCCCGGACAGCGTGAGGGTGGCGTGCGGGGTGCCGTCGTCCAGCGCGTGGGCCGAGCCGAGGGTGCGGGCGGCGAAGGCGGCCAGTGATACGGCGGAATCGGCCGGAAGCGCGCGGAGAGCGGCGTGCACTCCGGTGAGCAGGGTGTGTGCGGATTCGGGGGTGCGGGCCAGGCGCCGGGCGAGGCCCCCGGTCCGCACCCTGGCGGCCCAAGCGGCTAGCTCGGGCCGGTCCCGTACGAGCGCGTCGAGGGGTGCGTACGCCCGATCCCAGGCGGCCTCCTCTTCTGCCCTGACCTGGGCGAGCGGGGTGATGGGGCCGATCAGCGCCGTGACGGCGGCGGCGAGGCCCTCGGGGCTGATGCCCGACCGGCGCAGCACGGCGTCGACCGCCTCCAGTCGTACGGTGAGGGAACGGCCGCCACCCGGGGGTCGGGCCAGCAGCCGTTCGACCGCGGATCGCTGGTCAGAGGTGGGGGTGGCCAGGGAGACGACACCGGTCAGGGGGCGCCCGGCCACGAGCCGGCCGCGCACCCGCTCGACGAGCCACTCGAGTTCCGGCACACCCAGCAGGCGGCGCAGCCGGGGCAGGTCGGCCGCGGCGTGCGTGACCGGCTCCGGTACGGCATCGGATGCCGCAGGCCGGCCGTAGGTCAGCTCCATCGGGGCTGCCGTTGCGGCCGATCTGCCGCGTCCGGTACCGGTTGCCGCGCGGGGTCCTCGCGGCGCTGCCGTCGTGCACCGTCCCACTCCCATCGGGTGACGTGCACCGCCGCCACGTCGTCGATCCTGGACAGCTGGGCGATGGCGATGCCGGGGACCTGCGGGTAGCAGGCCCATTCCCGTTCGCTGGTCATCACCACGTCGAGGTCGAAGGCGCTCAGCAGGCCCAGGCACTTGGCTCGCGAGTCGTCGTCCACTCCCGCGAACGCCTCGTCCAGGGTGACCAGGCGGGGGGCGTGCGGGCTGCCCGCACTGGCGTAATGGGAGGAAGCGGCGGCGAACAGCGGCACCGACACGGCGAGGACGCGTTCGCCGCCGGAGGCGGGGCCGGTGGCCGGGATCCAGCGCCCGTGCTGGTGGCGTTCGACCCCGAACTCGTGCCAGGAGCGGTAGTCGAGCGCGGCGGTGAGGTGTTCGAGCCAGCTGCCCGAGCCGTCATCGGACTGCTGCCGGGCGATCTGGTCCTGGAGGAACTCGCCGACCGCCACGCGGTCTTCGGTGGTCCACGCGTCGGCGGACTGGCGCAGCCGCTCACGGGCCTGGGCGAGTCCGGGCGGGGCCTTGCGCGAGGGGCGCCACATCAGCCGCAGTCTCATGCCGGTAGAGGTGGGGCGGTCCTCCAGCTCGGTGTTCATGTCCCGCACCTGGCGCTCGGCCGCACCAATGAGTTCCTGCAGGGTGCCTGCGACCTCGGTGACCAGGTGGGTTTCGAGGATCTCCCGTTCGTGCGCGGACAGGATGCGGGTCAGCTCGCCAACCTCCGTGGCGAGCGCTTCGGCGAGTTCGGGTACGGCCCGCTCGCGGCCCCGGTACACGATGTCGACGACCATGCCGTCCTCCACCATGCGGGCGGAGGCGCTGTGCCCGTGCCGGGAGAGGGTGTCCTGCAAGGTTTTGAGCTCTTCGCTGAGTCGGCGTTGGACGCGCTCCCAGGCGGCGTCCGTGTCGTCGACCGAGGAGAGGCGGGTCTCGGCGGCGCGGGCGAACGCGACGGCCGGGGTCGCGGCCCAGGGGCCGTCGTCCGCTGCGGGGACCGCGAGTTCGGGCAGCGCGACCGCGACCAGGCCGGTGTCCGTGAAGCGCTGGAGCGCGGCGATGGCCTCGGCGCGTGCGCCGACGGCTTCCGTCAGATCCTCCTCCAGCTGTTCGATCCGCCCCTCGGCCCGGCCGGCCTCCCGGTCCGCCTCCGTGTGGCGCCGCAGGGCGGTCTTCCGGTCGGCCTCGCAGGTCTGCTGCGCCTCGGCGGTCTCGGCGAGCCGTCGTTCGAGTTCGGCGACGGCCGCACCGACGGTGGAGCGCAGGGTCAGGTGGCGCTCGTCCGCCGCCGCCGCCTCACGCTCCGCTTCTTCCGCCCGCTGGGCGAGGTCCTCGGCCCGCCCCTGGGCGTCGGTTGCCTCGGCGCGCTCGTCCTCCACCTGGCGCGCGGCCTCGCCGTGTTCGCGCACCGCGGGCCACAAGGCGGCCAGCGCGGCGGCGAGAGAACCGAGGGCGTGGCGCACGGCGGTCAGCCCGGCCCGGTCGACCGGTAGCCCCAGGTCGGTGGCGGCCTCGGTGAGTTCGGTGGCGGCACACTCGGCCTTCCCGGCCGCCTCGGCCACTTCGGCGGCGCGCTCCTGGCAGCGCATGCGGGCCTTGCTCGCGGTGTCGGCGGCGGCGCTCACCAGCGCGTGTGCCCGCGTGAGCGGCGATTCGTCGGGTACGGAGGCGAGTTCGATGTCGAGCGTGCGGCGGCGGCCAGTGATCGCTTTGGATCGGAAGGCAACGGCTTCCGACTCTTCGTGCAGGCGGGCGAGTTCGTGCTCGATCACGGTGATGCGGGCCTTCCTCGCCGCCTCGCGCGCGCCTTCGCCGATGTACGCGGCGGCGGGCTTGTTCCAGGTGCCGGTGAGCGCGCCGACACGGAAGCGTCCGTCCGCCGCCACCCACGTCCCGGCTCCTCCCCCGCCGCCCAGGCCGATGGCGGCGAGCAGGCCGCTCACCGCCGCTTCGTCCAGGGTCGCGGTCCGCCGGTCGCCGTGGTCCATGGCCGGGCGCAGCACCTCGGCCAGCGAGGGGCCGCTGATCGGTCCGGGCGACGGGGCGAGCAGGACGTCGTGCCCGTTCGCGGCGAGGGCTGAGCCATCGGGGAGCACCCAGGCGTCCAGAAGACCGGAGGCCTCGAGTGCCGCCTCGAGCCCGGCTCGCTCGGGTTCGGGCAGCTCGTCACGGAAGTCGACCAGGCGCCACAGCGGGGCGCCCGGCAGTTGTTCGCGAAGGCCCGGGGTGCGGGTCGCGGGGGGCTGGGGCTCGCGTCCGCCGCCGGCTTCGAGGGCGGCGAGCTCCCGTCGCGCCTCGTCGGTGCGCTCCGCCAGTTCCGCGGCCCGTCGGGCGGCTTCGGCCGCCTGGTCGGCCAGGTCGGCCGAGCGGACAGTGTGCGCCCTGGCCGCGTGGACGCGTGCCGGGTAGGGGCCGTCGAGGTGGCGGGTCCACTCCTGGAGTTCGTCGAGGAGGCCGGTCTCGTCGGGGTAGGCCAGCTCCTCCCAGGTCCCGGCGCGTTCGCGTACGGCGTCCAGCAGGGCCCCTCCGGCCCGCGCGGCGTCCTCCTCCGCCGCACCGTGCGATGCGGCGGCCAGGGCGAGGTCGGTCTCCGCCTCGTCGAGACGGCCCGAGGCCCGGCGGTGCGCGGCGGCGGCCCGCTCGGCTGTTTCGAGGAGGTCCTCGACATGGGCGAGGGAACGCTGGGCGCGGCCCGCCGCGTCCTCGACGGCGCGCCGCATTCCGGGCTCGGGCAGCCGATCGTCCAGCGGCAGCGTGATGTGCGCGGCGGTGGCGTGCTGCCTCGCCTGGGCAAGGACTTCCCGGACTCTGAGCCCCGCGGCACGGAGTCGGTTCCCGGCGGCGCCGAGCCGCCCGATCGCCTTGGTGTGGAGGGCGGCCGCCTGCCGCCCGTCCTCCCGCGCCCGGTCCGCCGCTCGCGCTGTTCGCGTCACGGCCAGCGCGGCGTGCTCCAACTCCCGCGCGTCGCGCATCTCGGGCGCCTCGCGCAAGGCCTTCTCCTGGGCCCGCAGGCGTTCCGCGGTCCCGGCCAGGGAGCTGATCTCCTCCTGCGCCGCCGCCCGCCTCTGCTCGGCGACGTCGCGGCGCTTGTGCGCCTCGGTCAGATCCCGTTGCACACGCTCGTAGCGTGAGTGCTCCGCCCGTGGGAGCCGCGCCCGGCGGCGGGTGGCGATGCGGGCGTAGCGCCGGTAGTGCTCCAGAAAGGCGGAGGCGGCCCGTTCCGCGGCCAACGCGGCGGCCAGCTCGTCCTTCTCCTCGTCCAGGGAGCGGAAGGCCTCGGCCACATCGGCGATGACGGCCTGGTCCATGGGCGGCAGGGCCTCGGTGAGGGCGCGGGAGAGGGCGGCTTCGTTGGGACGCTTGGAGAGCTGGGGCTGGCGCAGCTGGATGAGCAGGTCGACCAGGGCGGCGTACCGCCGCTCACCGAGGCCGAAGAGTGCTTCGTCGACGGCCCTGCGGTACGCCTTGGCCTGGTCGTACACCATGCCGTGTGCGGCGATCGCCTCGGCGAGCCGGTCCCGGGACAGGGCCGTGCCGGTGGAGTCGAGCAGCCGGAGGGTCTCCTGCCCGGGCTCGGTGGAGCCGTGGTCGACGCGCTGGCGGGTGACGGCGTACCAGTGGCGGGCGATGCCCCTTCCCCTGACGGCCTTCAGCCCGCACAGCAGCGTACGGAAGTGCTGCTCACCGGTGGTGTCGTCGAGCCTGCCGAACTCGATCCATGTGTAACCGAGCCGTTCGGAGTGCGGGTGCTCGCCCCCGAGGAGCAGGTTCCACTCCATCCGCTTGCCGGGATCGCCGTCGGGTTCGACGCGGCGGGGGCTCAGGTCGCCGTCGAGCAGGAACGGCAGGGTCAGGGCGAGCACCTTGGACTTGCCGGTGCCGTTGTTGCCGCGGAGCAGCAGGCGCCCGTCCCGGAAGTGGAACTCCTCCACGTCGTAGTGGAACAGGTCGACGAGGCCGATGCGCAGGGGCTGCCAACGGGAGCGCCTGGGGGTGGGGAGGCGGGTCACGAGG
>NZ_SRID01000099.1 GCF_004684805.1 Streptomyces palmae | reverse complement strand
GTCCCACCCGCGGAGCCGCCGCCCCCACCGTCAGGAGGCACCGTGACCCGAGAGCCGGTGGCCGTGGTCGGGATCGGGCAGACCCGGCACAGCGCCGCCCGCCGCGATGTCTCCCTGGCCGGCCTGGTCCGCGAGGCCGCCCACCGCGCCCTGGCCGACGCCCAACTCGGCTGGGCGGACATCGAGGCGGTGGTGATCGGCAAGGCCCCCGACTTCTTCGAGGGCGTGATGACCCCCGAGCTCTACCTCGCCGACGCGCTCGGCGCGGTGGGCAAACCGATGCTGCGGGTGCACACCGCCGGCTCGGTGGGCGGTTCCACCGCCCTGGCCGCCGCCGACCTGGTCGCCGCCCGGCTGCACCGCACCGTGCTCACCGTGGCCTTCGAGAAGCAGTCCGAGTCCAACGCCATGTGGGGGCTGTCGCTGCCCGTCCCCTTCCAGCAGCCGCTGCTGGCCGGCGCCGGCGGCTTCTTCGCCCCGCACGTACGGGCCTACATCCAGCGCAGCGGCGCCCCGGCCGGCATCGGCGCCCTGGTCGCCTACAAGGACCGGCGCAACGCCCTGCGGAACCCGTACGCCCACCTCCACGAGGCGGACCTCACCCTGGAGCGGGTGCGCTCCTCGCCGATGCTGTGGGACCCGATCCGCTACTCCGAGACCTGCCCCTCCTCGGACGGCGCCTGCGCCATGGTGCTCACCGACCGCGCCGGCGCCGCCCGGGCCCCCGCCCCGCCCGCCTGGCTGCACGGCGGCGCGATGCGCAGCGAGCCCACCCTGTTCGCCGGCAAGGACTTCGTCTCCCCGCGAGCCGGCCGGGAGTGCGCGGCCGATGTCTACCGGCAGGCGGGCATCACCGACCCGCGGCGCCAGATCGATGTGGCCGAGATCTACGTACCGTTCAGCTGGTACGAGCCGATGTGGCTGGAGAACCTGGGCTTCGCCGAGCAGGGCACGGGGTGGCGGCTGACCGAGTCGGGGGCCACCGCTCTCGACGGCGAGCTGCCGGTGAACCCCTCCGGCGGGGTGCTCTCCAGCAACCCCATCGGCGCCTCGGGCATGTTGCGCTTCGCCGAGGCCGCGCTCCAGGTGCGCGGACAGGCCGGAGAGCACCAGATCGACGGCGCCAGGACCGCGCTCGGCCACGCCTACGGCGGCGGCGCGCAGTTCTTCGCCATGTGGGTGGTGGGCGCCTCCCCACCGCCCTGACAAAGCGCTGGCCAGCGCCTATACCACATCCGGGGGGTATCTCCGCGACTTCCTGTCCGGGTCCGTCACCGATGGCTATGGTGGGCGCGGACGATGAACACGGGAGGAGCTGAGGACGTGGCAGACACCACCACCGAACAGCCGCTGGACAGCGGTAAGAAGCCCAATCTCGATCTGACCGGCGCGGAGTGGCGGTCCAGCAGCCAGGGCGCCGGCGATGTCGAGATCGCCTTCGTGGAGGGCTACATCGCGATGCGGGACGGCCGGCACCCGGACGGGCCGGCCCTGATCTTCACCCCCGCGGAGTGGCGTGCCTTCGTCCTCGGCGCCCGCGACGGCGAGTTCGACCTCACCTGACCGGGACGGCCCCGGACCGCCGTCTCCCCCCGCGCCCGCCGGGGGAGACGCCCGGCCGACGGCGACCTGCCCGACGAGCAAGCGCGGGCAGGCCGACGCCGTCTCAGACGAGTACCACGCAGCCCCGCTCGCGCAGGGCCCGCAGCGGCCGTTGGTCCTCGTCCACCGGTGTCCAGCGCAGATCGAGCTTCTCCAGTGAGGGAAGCTCGGCTACCCAGGCCGGCACCTCGTGCAGCGGATTGCCGCGCAGGTCGATCCGGCGCAGCAGCGGCAGCCCGCGTAGCGCCTCCGGCACCGCCCCCAGAGCGTTGTCCCGCAGCTCCACCAGTCGCAGTTCGCGCAGCCCGGCCAGACTCCGGGGCAGCCCGGTCAGCCGGTTGCCGCGCAGCCACAACTCCCGCAGGGCGACCAGTCCCCCCAGGCTCTCCGGCAGTTCGGCCAGCGCGTTGTGCTGCGCCCGCAGTTCGGTGAGGGCGGCCAGCCGGCCGAGCGATGCGGGCAGCTTGACCAGCCGGTTCTCCCCGATGTTCAGATAGCCCAGCCGGGTCAGCCCGCCGATGCTTTCCGGCAGTTCGGCCAGGTCGTTGTCGTGCAGATACAGGCAGCCACTCAACTCGGCCAATCCGCCGATCTCCTCCGGCACCCGCACCAGCCGGTTGTGCCCCAGGTCCAGGGTGCGCAGCCGGCGCAGCCGGCCGATGTCCGGCGGGAGTGCGGTGAGCCGGTTGTCGGCGAGGATCAGCACCTCCAGATCGGTCCGCCGCCACACCTCGTCCGGAACCTCGTCCAGACCGGCCTTCCAGTAATCGCCTCCACGGTTCACCCGACGCAGCCTAGCCACCTGGATCGGGGAGCGTTCGGGTTCCTCGCGGGATGCCGGAATGCCGGCCCGACAGCCCGGAGTGGGATCCGGCGGCCGCCAAGCCCCGGTCGACGGCTGCCGATCCGCCGCGGCGCCTCCGCCCCAGGCCACCAGGGCCCGTCACGCTGAGCGCCGGCACACCACCGCGGGACGATGCCCCGGCGACTCCGCTACCCGACGCGCCCCGCTACCCGACGCGGCCCGTCCCCTCTCCGGGGGCCGGCTCGCCGAGTGGGCCGAGGTCCGCCCAGGGGCGCAGGCGGCCACTGCCGGCCGCGGCGACGCCCCGCGCGTCGTACCGGGAGGTCTCCAGCGACCAGGCGAGGCTGCCGGCCATCACATGCCGCATGCCGTCGGCGTAGCGGGCGGTGTGCCGGATGAGTTCCGGCCCCGCGCCGTGCCGGCCGAGCCAGCCGGGAAGTTGGGCGGCGAGCTCCTCGAAGTACCGGTAGCGCGCGTTGGCGAGGCCGGCCACGTGCCGCACCGCCTGCTCCAGGGTGCCGCCCTCCCGCCCCCGGTGCAGCAGCACGCTGTTGTGGACGTCCCCGGCCGCCAGCTCCTTGTCCAGCGAGACGATGTCGTTGATGAAGATCACCACATCGTCGGTGGCCTCCCGCATCCGGGCCAGCGGGAAGCCGGTGTGCACCGCGTCCGGCAGCGCGTACCCGCCGAACCGCTCGTGCAGGTCGAGGCAGGGCTGCACACCCACCGAATGGCGTTTGACGGCCAGCAGGGCGTCCAGCGAGTGCGGGGCCGGTCCGGTGCGGTCCGCGGCCTCCCGCTTGTGCGCGTCGACATAGCCGCACCAGTTGGTGCGGAAGCGGTTCCGCCAGACCTCGGGCATCCCGGAGTTGATCCGCCGCCACAGGTCCCGGAAGCTGGCCAGCAGCGGGCTGTCGCCCGGGACCGGGCCGCGCCGGTCCGGCTCCTGGGTGATCCGCACCACGCTGTCCACCAGCCGTGCCACGGCCTGGGGGCGGTGCCCCAACTCGCCGTCGAACTGGTCGTCGAAGACAAAGAACCAGCCGTTCAGGTCGTTGGCGAGAGCGAGCTCCGCGCCGACCGCCTGGGGATAGAAGAGCGCCGACAGCCGGTCCAGACGCAGCGCGTCGTACTCGGCGACCGCCGCCTCGTCTCCCCGGAACACCCCGAAGCCGCGCAGCCATCCGATGGTGTGCCGCCGGGCGGACTCCCCGTCCGGGCTCGCCGCCGTGCCCACCGGAACGGCGAGCAGCTCCGCTCGCCGCGTGAGATCGGACTCCAGCTCCCATGGCCGCATGATCGTCGTGTTCATCGTTCCCACCCGTCACCGAGGCAACTCCACTGCCGCCCGCGAGGGACCGTTCCGGTGATCCACTCGCGCTCGGACTACAGCATCGTCGCGCGATCAGAGGGCGATCGATAGCCCGCACGTCGAATTGGCGTGTGCCAGTGGCTCATGCCAACGAGATTTGTGGCCCCTGGGGTGCTACGGAGTGTCCCTGAGGGCTACGCTCAGCGTGACCTGCCGAAGGGGAGCCAGACGTGAACGTGGACGCGGAACGCAGCGGGCGGCCGGGCCGGGCACTTGTCGAACGGGACGCCGAACTCGGCGCGGTCGAAGCGGCGTTGAAGGAGCTGACCGGATCCGGGGACGGTGCCGCGGAGCCGCGCACCGGAGGGGTGATCGCCTTCGCCGGACCGGCCGGTGTGGGCAAGACCGCACTCCTGGCCGAGCTGCGCCGCCAGGCGGCCGGCCGCCGCTGCACCGTGCTCTTCGCCCGCGGCGGCGAACACGAGCAGGGCGTCGCCTTCCACGTCGTGCGCCAGCTGCTGCAACCACTGCTGGCCGCGGTCGGCGAGGACGAGCACCGCAGGATCCTGGGGAGTTGGTACGACATCGTCGCCCCGGCCGTCGGCCTGGTGGCCTCGCCGGACGCCGGCGCGCCCGACCCGCAGGGCGTACGGGACGGGCTCGACTGGCTGGTGACCCGGTTAGCCGTGGAGTACGCCCCGGTGGTCATGGTCCTGGACGACGCCCACTGGGCCGACGCCGAATCCCTGGACTGGTTCACCCGGTTCGCGCCCCGCGCCCAGGACCTGCCGATGCTGCTGGCCGTCGGCTACCGCCCGGAGGACCTGTCCGCCGACGCCGCGGACTTCCGCCGGCTCGCCGAGCGCCAGGGCTCCCGACCCCATCTGCTGGCCCCGCTCACCCCGGCCGCGGTCGTCCGCATGGTCCGCGACGTCCTCGGCGAGGAGGCCGAGGACGGCTTCTGCCGGGAGTGCTGGGCCGTCACCGGCGGCAACCCCTTCGAGCTGGTCGAACTGACCGCCAAGATCCGCGACCAGGAGATCAAGCCCCAGTCCGCCAACACCACCGAGCTCCGCGGCCTGGCCTCCCGGGTCCGGGACAACGGCCTGCTGGACCGCCTGGAGCGGCTCGGCGGCAGCGCCACCCGGCTGGCCTGGGCGGTCGCCGTCCTGGGCACCGAGGCCACCCCGGCACTGGCCGCCAGCGTCGCCGCGCTCAGCGGTGCCGAGACCGCGGAGCTGATCGTCAAGCTCGGTGACGCCCGCATCCTGGCCCGCTGCACGGCCCGCGAGGACACCGTGGAGTTCCTCCACCCGCTGATCGCCACCGCCGTCTACCGGGCCATCCCGGGAGCCATGCGGGTCGCCATGCACGGCCAGGCCGCCGCCGCGGTGCTCAACGCCGGGCTCGGCGCCGCCGCGGGCGGCCGGCACATGCTGGAGATGCACCCGGAGGCCGACACCTGGGTGGTCGAACAGCTCCGCGAGGCGGCCCGCGACTATCTGCGCGCCGGCGCCCCGGACGCGGCCCGCCGCTGTCTGGAGCGCGCCCTGCGGGAACCGCCCGTCCTGGAGGACCGCGCCGCCGTCCTGTTCGAACTCGGCTGCTCCACCTCGCTCACCGCCCCCGCCACCACCGTCAACCATCTGCGGGCCGCGCTGGAGGAGCCGGTGCTGGACCCCGCCCTGCGCGAGGCCATCACCGTCCGGCTGGCCCAGGCGTACGGGCACAGCGGCCGGATGGACGAGGCCAGCCGGGTGGTCGCCGCCGAGGCCCAGCGGGCCACCAGCACCCGCACCCGGCTGCGGATGCAGGCCGACCAGTTCATGTGGAACGCCTTCCGGGCCGACGAACCCGACTCGCCGGCCCGCTCCCGGCGACTGGCCCGGCTGGTCGAGCACCTGAGCGGACGCGGCCTGGCCGAGCGCTACCTGCTGGGTCTGCGGGCCTGGGACGCGGTACTGCGCGGCGAGCCGGCGGCCGACGCCCTGCGCTTCGCCGAGGCCGCGCTGGGCTCCGGGCTCAGCTGGACCGACGACAACTGGGGCTTCGAGGTCCCCGTCCTGGTCAGCCTCACCTTCATGTACTGCGACCAGCCAGGACGCGCCGAGGAGCTGGTCCGCGAGGGACTGCGGATCGCCCACCGGGTCGGCACCTCCACCCCCGCCCAGTGGGCCGCGGTCGGCACGCTGGTGCAGACCCTGCTGGCCGGCGGGCGGGTGGCCGAGGCCCAGCAGGTGGCCCAGGCGTACGGCCACGACGGCACCACGCCCAGCGCGGTGGTCTACCCGGACGCCCAGCTGGTCTACGGAGAGCTGCTGCTCGCCCGCAACCTGCACCGCGAGGCGGGCCGGCAGCTGGCCGCCGTCGGCCGCCGGCTGGAGGCCCGCGGCATCCGCAACCCCTCCTGGTGCCCCTGGCAGGCCCGGCTCTCCCAGGCCCTGTCACCGAACGACCCCGACCAGGCGGCCGAACTGGCCGACGAAGCCCTGCGCCGGGCCCGGCAGTTCGGCACCGACTCGGCGATCGGCCAGGCCCTGCACAACGCCGCCGCGGTGGCCCGCGGACCCCAGCGGATCTCGCTGCTCGCGGAGGCCGTCAGCCACCTGGAGCGCTCACCCGCCGCATACGACCTGGCACTGGCCCTGATCGACCACGGAGCCGCGCTGCGCCGCATCGGACTGCCCCAGGACGCCGGGGAGCTGCTCTACCGCGGACTGGAGGGCGCGCTGCAGTGCGGTGCCGAGGCGCTGGCGGGACGGGCCCGGGACGAGCTGTCCGCGATCGGGCTGCGCCCACTGCAACTGCGGGCGGACGAGACCTACGCCCTCACCCGGCAGGAGCAGGCGGTCGCCGAGCGTGCCGCCCGCGGCCTGCCCGACGCCGGGATCGCGGACGCGCTGGGCCTGGCGGAGACCGAGGTGGCCCGGCTGCTGTCGGGCGTCTACCGCAAGGCGGGAACCAACCGCGAAGGGCTGGCCAGGATGCTGCCGGAGGGCGATCCGCGACAGCGCTGATCCCGCCCGTCTCCCACCATCACCCTTGAACGAAAGTGCTCCGCGCCCGTCTCCCACCACCACCCTCAAACGACGCTCCGCGCCCGCGTCCCGCCCGTCTCCCACCACCACCCTCAAACGACGCTCCGCGCCGCTATCCTCTGGGCCCGCCGCGGTGCCGCTCCCGTGCGGCACCGGGCCACCCCGGCCACGTACCATGTCCGCATGTCGTTCCTCCGCCGCCGCAGCGCCCCCACACCCACCGGCCCGGACTTCGACGTCCTGGCCATGGACCCGGGCGACTGGCCCGGTGATCTCGGCGCCGGGCTGCTGCCCGCGCCGGACGGCAGCTGCCAGGGGGTCTTCCTGCGCTACGACCTGTTCGGCGGTCGCGGCCCGGCCATGATCATCGGAAACCTGCCGGCCGGGTCGCCGGTCCGGGAGCTGGCCGAGGGGCAGGTGCCGTTCGAGGTCAGCCAGCTGCTCGCGGCGCTCGGCAACGACGAGCCGGTGCAGGTGGTGGAAGCCGAGGACACCCCGGTCATGCACGAGGACAACCTGCTCATCGTGCGGCGGATCAAGCTCTCCGAAAGCCGGATCTCCTGCGCCCAGTTCGATCGCAGCGACGGTGTACTGGTGACCATCGCCAGCTGGGACCGCCCCATCACCGACGACCTCTACCGGCTGCTCAAGCCGCTCCCCGCGGAGATGTTCCAGCAGGGATAGCCGCAGGGGGCCGGCGGGCCGTCGACCGAACATACGGCCCGCGAAATTTTTTTCTCACCTGGCTGTTACCAGGAAGTAATCGCGACTGCTTGGATGTGCGGGTCCCCCTGCCCCCACACTCCAGGAGAAGCTCGTGCGCTCCCTGCTCCGCCGCGCCCACGGCGCCGCCGTCGCGACCGCACTGGCCGCCGCCGCCCTCATGGCGGCCCCGACTCCGGCGGGCGCCGCCGAGGTGCCCCAGGTCGACGTGCTGACCTACAACACCTTCCTGATGAGCACCACCCTCTACCCCAACTGGGGCCAGCAGCACCGGGCCCAGGAGATACCGGCGGCCGACTTCTTCCAGGGCCGCGACGCCGTCGTCCTCCAGGAGGCGTTCGACAACACCACCTCCAACGCGCTCAAGGCGAACGCGGCGGCGGCCTACCCGTACCAGACCCCGGTCCTGGGCCGCAGCAAGGACGGCTGGGACGCCACCGGCGGCGGCTACTCCGCCGTCGCCCCCGAGGACGGTGGGGTGACCGTGCTCAGCAAGTGGCCCATCCTCCGCAAGGAGCAGTACGTCTACCACGACGGCTGCGGCAGCGACTGGCTCTCCAACAAGGGCTTCGTCTACACGGTCCTCGACGTGAACGGCACCAGGGTGCACCTGGTCGGCACCCACACCCAGTCCACCGACCCGGCCTGCGCCGCGGGCCAGGCCGCCCAGATCCGCGCCAAGCAGTTCAAGGAGCTGGACGCCTTCCTGGACGCCAAGAACATCCCGGCCGGTGAGCAGGTGATCGTCGCCGGCGACCTCAACGTGGACTCACGCAGCCCCGAACACGCCACCATGCTGGCCGACGCCGGACTGGTGGACGCCGACCGCACCGGCCACCCCTACTCCTTCGACACCCAGGACAACTCGATCGCGGCCTACCGCTACCCCGACGACCCCCGCGAGGACCTGGACTACGTCCTCCACCGCCAGGGCCACGCCCGCCCCGCCACCTGGCACAACGAGGTCATCCAGGAGCAGACCGCCCCCTGGACCGTCACCAGTTGGGGCAAGCGCTACACCTACACCAACCTCTCCGACCACTACCCGGTCACCGGCTCCTGACCCGTCGCACCGGCGCCGGGCCCCCGCGCCACCTCGCACGGCGCGGGGGTGCCCCGCCTCCGTCCCGATCGCGCGGCGATGACGCCCTGCGCCGACGGCAACGGAGGCATCACCGCACAGCACCGCCGGCACGCGCCAAGGGTCCGTGCTCACTTCGGGGCGAGGATGTCATCGGGGAGGCCGAGATGGTGACGGAGCGCCTGTCGGCCGGTGGGGGTGACGGCGACGGCGCGGGTGGTGCCGATGCGGGTGATCCAGTCGGTGTCGAACGCGTGGCGGCACAGCGCGGCGCCGACGGCGCCGGCCAGGTGCGGGCGGCGTTCGGTCCAGTCCAGGCATGACCGCACCGACGGCCGGCGTGTGCCGGTCGGGACGGTGATGCCGAGATCACCGAGCCAGGTCGTCCCCTCGGCGGTGAGCCGCAGCCCGTGCTCCAGGTCCACCAGCCCCCGCTCGATCATCGCGTCGGTGATGGCGACCCCGACGGCCCCGGCGAGGTGGTCGTAGCAGGTGCGGGCGTGGGCGAGGGCCTGTCGGCGGCCGGCCGCCGACAGAGTGCGGGGAGCCGGGGCGCGCTGGGGTGCCATCGCGGCGAGGCTCTCGATCAGCTCGGCGACGTGCGGACCGGCCAGACGTACGTAGCGGTGGCGGCCCTGCCGCTCCTCGGCCAGCAGGTTTCCGCCCACCAGCGCGTGCAGGTGCTCGGTGGCGGTCGACGGCGCCACCCCGACATGGCGGGCCAGCTCCGTCGCCGTCCAGGCCCGACCGTCGAGCAGGGCCAGGCAGAAGCCCGCCCGTGTGCCATCGGCCAGCAGCCTCGCCATGGAGGCCAGGTCGGGACCGGTTCCGTGTGTGCGACGCGTGTCCATGGGGGCAATTGTCACCCACGACACTTCGGCCGCCGCCGAAGCGACCGAATCCTAGGCTGCCCGCCATGAACACAGCCCCTCCCCATGCCCTGCCTGCGGAAACAGCGGTCACCCATGTCGAGATCGAGCCGAGCGTCCTGTACTTCGGGACGCCGGTGGTGCTCCTGTCGACAGAGAACCAGGATGGTTCGTTCAATCTTGCCCCGATATCCTCCGCCTGGGCCCTCGGCCAGACGGTCGTCCTCGGACTCGGCCGTGAGGGGCAGAGCGCGTACAACCTCGGCAGCCGCCCCGATCTGGTGATCAATCTGCCGGCTCCCGCCCAGTGGCCGGCGGTGGAGCGGCTGGCACCGCTGACCGGCCGCAACCCGGTACCCGCGAGCAAGCACGAGGGCTGCCGCTTCGAAGCGGACAAGTTCGCCGCGGCCGGCCTGACCGCCGAACCGTCCCATCGGGTCCGGCCGCCTCGGGTCGCCGGATGCCCGATCCAGCTGGAGGCCCGCGCCGAGCGGGTGCTGCCGGACGTCTCCGGAGAATTCGTCATCGTCGAGACCGTGGTGCGCACCGTCCACGCCGACTCCCGCATCGTCGTCCCCGGCACCGATCACATCGACCCCGCGGTGTGGAGCCCCCTCATCTACAACTTCCGCCACTACTTCGGGCTCGGCCCGGAACTCGGCCACTCCTACCGCACCCAGACGCCCCGAGGCCCCCGAGAGTCCGCGCTCGACGGCACCGCGTCCCGTTAGACCGCCGACCACCCCGGCCCGCGGACGCGCCCCCCGACGCGTCCGCGGGCCGGAACACCGGAGCCGGCAGGCCCGGCCGTGCGGGTGGTCCTCAGGCGCCGGACCGCCGCACCGTCACGTCGGCGGCCTTCACATAGGCCACCCGGTGCCCGAACTGGATCTGGTAGTAGGTTTCCTCGCCGCGCACCACCACATGCCCGGCCGGGTCGAAGGTGGTCGCCCACAGGTACTCGCCCTGGGTCCGCAGACCCATCGGGTACTCCTGCCCGGCCGTCAGCTTGTACGGCAGGGCCAGGACCGACTGCACCGGCACGCCCGCGGGGTACGCCGTCTTCTCCGGGTAGGCGCGCCCGTACACCGGGATCTCCGTGGCGCCCGGCTTCGGGGTCACCACCCAGCCCTTGGCGTCCAGGGCGGTCGGCGCGTCGGCCGGGTTGTGGAACCACGCCTTCTGCCCCAGGTACCAGATCGCCGTCCAGTCACCCGAGCGTTCGGCCACCGCGAACTGCTGTCCGGTGGAGGCCCGCGCCCCGGTGTCGTTGACCCCGGTCGTGGAGTCGGCGCCGTTCGGCCGCAGCCCGATGTCCTTCACCAGCGGGGACTCCTCGCTGGGGCCGGTGTGCAACCGCACCGCGCCCGAGCCGTGCGGGACGCAGGCCTGTCCGGCCTTCTCGCAGCCGGTGTAGACCGGCTGGTGGGACTCGTAGTCGGGCCGGATGGTGACCAGTCCGCCGTGCGGCCCCGCGGTCCGGTGCAAGGGGGCGCCCAGCAGCCTGAAGTAGTGCGCCCAGTCCCAGTACGGGCCGGGGTCGGTGTGCATGCCGGGGATGCCCGAGGGCGTGGTGCCCGGCACGTTGTCGTGGCCCAGGATGTGCTGCCGGTCCAGCGGGATGTCGTACCGATGGGCCAGATAGCGCACCAGCCGGGCCGAGTTGCGGTACATCGCCTCCGTGTACCAGGCGTCCGGCGCGGTCAGGAACCCCTCGTGCTCCAGGCCCACCGACTTGGAGTTCACGTACCAGTTGCCGGCGTGCCAGGCGACGTCCTTGGTCGGCACGTGCTGGGCGATCTGCCCGTCCGCCGACCGCAGGGTGTAGTGCCAGGACACGTAGGTCGGGTCCTGCACCAGCTGGAGGGTGGTGTCCCAGGTGGCCTCGGTGTCATGGATGACGATGTAGTCGACCTGCTGGGAGGCCGGACGGTCCGCCTTGTCGTGGTTGCCGTAGTCACCGCCGCCCAGATCCTGGTAGGGCGCCGGGATCCACTCGCAGGCCACGCTCGCCGGGCACTCGGTGTTCGGGTCCCGTTCCCGGTCCCGCAGGCCCAGTCGGCGCAGCTGAGCGGTGTCCGGCTCCAGCCGGGCGTCGGCCGCGAGCTCCACCCGCTGGCCGGACGGGGTGGTGCGCCGCTCCCCGGCGCGGATCACCTGGAACACGTCGTCGGCGAAGACCGCGGCGGTCCGGGCGTCCTCGGCCCCGGAATAGTGCGCCACCGCCGCGTACCAGTCGGCCGGGTCGGCGCTCAGCGGCAGGCCGAGGCGCCGCTGTTCGGCGGCGAGCAGGGCCGCCCCGCCGCGTACGTTGGCGGCCTCGGTGCGCCGCAGCTCCGCGGCCGGCAGGCCGGTCAGCTCGGCGGCCCGGTCCAGGGTGCGCAGCCGGGCCGGGAGCGCGCCCGAGGAGTCCGGGGTGGTCGTGGTGGACGGCGCCGCGACGCTCTTCACCGCCCGGGCGGCGTCCCCGCGCGCGTCCTCGGTGCCCTCGCTGTGGTGCGGGGTGC
Organism: Streptomyces palmae; assembly: GCF_004684805.1. Taxonomy (GTDB): domain Bacteria; phylum Actinomycetota; class Actinomycetes; order Streptomycetales; family Streptomycetaceae; genus Streptomyces; species Streptomyces palmae. Next base: position 6,958 of record NZ_SRID01000099.1, on the reverse strand, counting down.
CGGCCAGCGCGGTACGGGCGTCGGTCAGGTGCATCGGGCCGTAGCCGCCGGTCACGCTGGGGGCGCCGAAGTGGCCGTCCCAGCGCGACTCCAGATAGGAGACGCCCAGCAGCACGCTCTGCGGGATGTGGTACTCCTCGGCGGCGTCGGCGAACGCCTGCTGGAGGGTGCCGGACCGGGGCTCGCCGGCGGTGGCGGCGGGGGCGGCGGAGATCAGGGGGAGCAGCAGGGCCGCGGACGCCGCGGCGCCGGCGGTCCGTAGTGCCAGGGTGCGGGAGGTGGTTCTGACGATTCGTGGCTGGGCGGATCCTCGCAATGCAGCCTCCTCGGGGTGGGCCTGACCACGCGCCTGGCGGGGCGTGTGAGGCCGGACGCACCTAGAGGTATCCGCTGGCGGACGCCCCGTCAATCATGTGCGTACCCCGGGGATCCGCGCGTCACCGCCGGTGCCGGAGGGTTTCCCGGCACCGGCCTTCGGGCCTGCGGCGCGTCAGTGGTGCATAACGGTGACGCGCCCGCACGTCGGTTCCGCGGGCGTTTCGCGGCGACCCGGTACGGCGGGCGTTTCCGCGGCGACCCGGTACGGGAGGCCGGCCCGGGTGCCCGGTCCACCGGAGCCCGCACGGACGCGTGCCGGGGCTGGCCGTCCGTGCGGTCGGTGCAGCACCCCGGTGGCGGTTCGGCTGCCCGGTTCACCGCGGCCCGCACGGACGTCGCCAGGTCGTGTCCGTCCGTGCGGTGCCCGGATTCGTGCCCGCCGCGGCCCGGGTGCGGACGGCGGCCCGCAGGGGAGGCTGTGTCGGGGGTCGTCGCCGGCCGGTCGGCGCGGCACCACGGTGCCGGTTCAGCGGGTGCCCACCGCGGCCCGTACCGCACGCCGGGCCAGGGCGCAGTCGTCATGCAGCCGGCGCAGCAGCAGCCGCTGCTCCTCACCCGCACTGACCGCGCCGGGCGGCACTGGAGCGGGGTCGGTCATGGTGCGATGCACGGCCGTCTCGTAGGTGCGGATCTCCCGCGTCAGCACCAGCATCAGGTTCACCAGGAAGGCGTCCCGCGCGACCGGTCCGCCGGCCTGCGCCTGGGCGGCGATGTGGCGGCGCTCGGCCGGGGCCTCGCCGAGCGCGGTCCACAGCGTCGCCAGGTCGTAGCCCGGGAGGTACCAGCCCGCGTGGTCCCAGTCGACCAGCGCCGCCCCGGCGGGGGAGAGCAGGACGTTGTTCAGCTGGGCGTCGCCGTGGCAGAACTGCCCGCGCCCCTGCCGCCCCGGCGCGTGCGCCAGCCCGTGCAGCAGCTTCTGCAGATCGCCCATGTCCCGGTCGGTCAGCAGCCCCAGCTCGTGGTAGCGGGCCAGCCGGGCGGCGTAGTCGATGGGCGCCTCGAACCGTCCGGCCGGCGGTCGCCAGGCGTTGATCCGGCAGATGGCGCCGAGCGCGGCCCGGATGTCGGCGCGCGGCGGCGGCTCCGTCGGATAGCGCTGCAGGGCGGCCACCCGGCCCGGCATCCGCTCCACCACCAGCGTGCAGTTGTCGGGGTCCGCGGCGATGAGCCGGGGGACGCGTACGGGAGGCCGGTGCCGGACGAACGCCCGGTACGCCCCTATTTCCTGCCGGAACCGCTCGGCCCAGGCCGGCGAGTGGTCCAGCAGGCACTTGGCCACCGCGCTGCTGCGCCCGGTGGTGCCGACCAGCAGTACGGACCGTCCGCTCCGACGGAGCACCTGGACCGGGTTGAACTCGGGGCAGATCCGGTGCACCGACGCCAGCGCGGTGCGCAGCTGCGCCCCCTGCGGTCCGGAGAGGTCGAGCCGGCCGCTGACCGGCTGCGGCCCGAGTCCCGGCGCGGCCCGCCGTGCCCGCCCGCCGTGGGTGGGGTCGAGATAGGGCCCACCACCGACTTGCGGGCGGTGCGTCCGGGTTGGAACGGACACGGAGGACGATGCTGCGTACATGGGCAATACAGATCCCTTCGCGTGCCGACGACTAGCGCGCGCCCGGCCCAGGAGGTGGCTCACACCCTGGGGAATGCGGTCCGACCTCCAGGCCGGGTGGCGCTTTCCTACACCACACCCGGCCGCGGGTGGCACACCATCTGGCGGACCCTGGCGAACCCTGGCGAATAGTCGCCTGGCCCGTGACAGGCGGTTAGTGTCGAACCAGCCGAGGAACCTGGGGGCTTGACGTGACGAGGGAACCCAACACCCGACTTGCGGACCTGTTCGGCCTGGCCGGCTGGTCCAAGGGTGAGCTCGCGAGGCTCGTGAACCGGAAGGCGGCGGCCATGGGCCATCCGCAGCTGGCGACCGACACCTCCCGGGTCCGGCGCTGGATCGAGACCGGCGAGACGCCGCGCGATCCGGTGCCGAAGGTCTTGGCAGCCCTGTTCACCGAGCGTCTCGGTCGTGTTGTGACCACTGAGGACCTCGGATTCGGGCGGCAAGGGCGTACCGGGAGGGGCCGGTCGGACGACGACCTTCCCTGGTCACCCGAGCGTGTGGCCGCGGTCCTCACCGAATTCACGGGAATGGACCTTATGTTCAACCGACGCGGCTTGGTGGGCGCGGGCGTGGCGCTCACCGCAGGCTCGGCGCTCAGCAGCGCCATGTACGACTGGCTGCACTCCGACCCCGCCCTGGCGGGCGACGCCCCCCGACTCGACGACCCCCTGCACGCCGACCCGGCGAGCTTCGACCGCTATGAGGCGGCACCCGTCGGATCCCTGGAGATCGACGCGCTGGAGCAGTCGGTGGACATCTTCCGCGCCTGGGACGCCTCCCGCGGCGGCGGCCTCCAGCGCAAGGCCGTGGTGGGCCAGCTCAACGAGGTGGGCGGGATGCTCTCCTTCCGCCACCCCGACCATCTGCAACGCAGACTATGGGGGGTGGCGGCCAACCTGGCGGTGCTCGCCGGCTGGATGTCGCACGACGTGGGCCTGGAACCCACCGCCCAGAAGTACTTCGTGATCGCCGCGCACGCGGCCCGGGAGGGCGGCGACCGGCCGCGCGCCAGCGAGGCGCTCTCCCGCGCCGCCCGGCAGATGGTGCACCTGGGGCGCCCGGACGACGCTCTCGACCTGATGAAGCTGGCCAAGTCCGGCTGCGGTGACGAGACACTGCCGCGCACCCGCGCCATGTTCGCCACCATCGAGGCCTGGGCGCAGGCGTCCATGGGGCACAGCCAGGCGGTGCGGCGCACCCTGGGCGAGGCCGAGGAGCTGTTCGTCTCGGACAAGGGCGACGTGCCCCCGCCGAGCTGGATGCAGCTGTTCAACGAGGCCGACCTGCACGGGATGGAGGGGCTGGTCTACCGCACCCTGGCCGAGCACGACCCGAAGTTCTCGGCCGTCGCCCAGCGGCACGCCAAGGAGGCGCTGCGGATGCGCGAGCGCGGACGGGACCGTTCGCAGATCTTCGACCACATCTCGATCGCCTCGGCGTGCTTCATCGGCGACGATCCGGAGCAGGCGGGCACCTATGCCCGGATGGCGCTGCTCTCCATCGGCGCCAACTCCTCGCACCGCACCTGGGACCGGCTGTCCGAGATGTACCGGCTCACCAACCGGTACGCCCAATCCCCCCGGGTCAAAGAGCTGCGCGAGCAGATCAAGATGGCCATGCCGAAAGAGACCGGGCCGGGTCGTACCGCGTCCGTGTAGTCCCGGCGCCGCCCTGGTGGCGCCGGGTGCCGGTACGGCGGAGTGGTATGCCGTGCGTCCTCGTGCCCTCGACCGGTGTGCCCCGTCTCAACCGATCGCGGGACGGCTCGTGTCGGTGATGAGCCCGCTCATCCCGGGATCCGGGCGATCAGCACGCAGGCGTCGTCCTCGCGCACCTCGTCACCGAAGGCCTCCACCACGGTCCGTACGCACTCCTGGGCCCCGCGTGCCGCGCAGAGCCGGGGGGCGAGCTCCAGCAGCCGCTGGGCTCCTGTGTCGGTGTCCGTGTCCGGGCTGCGCGGGGAGAGCCCGTCGGTGTGCAGCACCAGCAGGTCTCCGGGCCGCAGTTCCTCGGTGGCCTCGGTGTAGTGGGCGTCCGAGGTGGCGCCGAGCAGTACTCCCTCCGGGGGGCGCAGGGCGTGCCCCACCCCGTCGCGGAACAGCAGCGGGGCGGGGTGTCCGGCCTGTGCCCAGACCAGGGTGCGGGCGGCCGGGTCGTAGACCGCGCACAGCGCACTGCCGAGGGCGGGTTGCGTCGTGGCGTCCAGCAGCTGGTTGAGGCAGCCCATCAGCGTCCCCGGCGCCACGCCGGCGACCGCCATGCCGCGCAGCGCGCCGAGCAGCATCGCCATGTTGGTGGTGGCCGCCACGCCGTGCCCGGTCAGGTCGCCGACCGTCAGCAGGGTGCGGTCCTCGGGGAGTTGCAGGGCGTCGTACCAGTCGCCGCCGATCAGGGCGCTGGTCGCGGAGGGCAGGTAGTGGGCGGCCAGGTCGAGTGCGTCCGGTCCGGCGTGAGGGGGCAGCCGCAGCGAGCCCCGCCACGGGGGGAGGACGGACTCCTGCAACTCGACGGCGAGCCGCCGCTCGGTCTGCGCGTGGTGCCGGTGCCGCCGGAGGGTGTCACCGCTCTCGCGCACCGCGTGCTGGCTGCGCCGCAGCTCGCTGACATCGCGCAGCACCGCCCACATCGAGGCGGTGGCGCCGTCGGCGTCCGGCACCGGCTCGCCGACCATGTGGACGGTACGCACCTCACCGCTGGCGCGGGTGATGCGGAACTCCCCGTCCAAGGGTCGGCCGTCCACCAGGCAGGCGGTGATCATGCCGGTGAGCAGGTGCTGGTCCTCGGGGAGCACCCAGGACGGCAGTTCGTCCAGGGTGAGCCCGCCCTCCTCGGGGGAGCGGCCGAAGATCCGGCACAGCTCCGGCGACCAGTCGACCTCGTCGGTGAGGAAGTTCCACTCGGCACTGCCGACCCGGGTGTGCGGGGCGCCCGCCGGCCGGGCGGGCGGTGAGTCCGCGGCGGGCGGGTCCTCGGGCAACCCGTCGCGCAGCTGTCCGAGGTGGGCGCCGAGGTCGTCGAGCTGGTGGGCGGCGAGATCGCACAGGGCGCGCTGCCAGCGCAGCCGGGGGTCGTCCAGCTCGCCGATGGAGGTGGCGGTGGAGTCGCGGCGCACCGCGTCGATACCGCCGCGGAGCCGTCTGGTCTGCGAGATGAGTGCGTCGACCACGCCGCGCTCGGGCGGCTGGGCGGCGAAGTGGTCCGCAGAGCGTGGGGACGGCATGTCGTACTCCGATACGGGCGCGGCGCGGCCGGGTATGGCGGAAGGGACCGGTAACGACTGTTGCACAGGCTGCGACCTCGCGTAAGGGATTCGGCGATACCCGATACGGTGGTGCTTCTGGCATATGACATTGGCCTTCCGGGGGCATAGCCGCGCCGGACTCCCCGGAAGACGCTATTCCGGTAGGCTGCGGCGCTTGGGAATCCGCAGCTCATGCCGTCCGTGCGGCATACCGCGGCCGGAGGGCGGCAAGAATGCCGATCGACGGAAATCCCGTTGCCAGCGAAACACACCGCACCGGATGCTGACCTCATGTTCGATCCAGACATAGCGCCCAGCGGCACCCTGCTCGGCCTCTTGCAGAGAGGCCGCGGCGACGGGACCCTGCACGCCCTCGCGGCGCCGCGGGCCGAGGCGCTCGCGGCACTGCACCAGTGCGTGCTGCACGACCCCCGCCGCGACTGGCAGGTCGAGAACCGCTCCCTGTACTACGCGCGGCTCTGTCTGGACCTCCAGTGCGAGCTGGACGAGATCGAGCGGCACCTGTGCCACCCGGACGACCTGCTCGACACCGCCGAGGAGCGCACCGGCCTCGCCCTGTCCGTACTGGGCCACCTGGCCTCCTACGGCCGCGAGGACGCCCTGCTGCTGCTCCGCCGCTACGCCGCCACCGGCGCCAACTGGGCCTGGGCCCTGGACGAGCTCGCACTGCGCGACGACGACGGCGGGCTGCGCGCCCTGGCCCCGGCCGTGCTGGCCCGCTTCCCCCTGACCCCGGAGGGCGACGCCGAGCTGGCCGCCGCCGTCCGCGGCGCCTACGAGCCCCGGCCCTGGCGGCTGTGGGCCGACGACCCGCGGTACGGCGCCCGGATCCGTGCGGCCCAGGAACGCGGGGCCTTCGACCGCTGGCAGCGCCAGCTCACCCCCTCCGGCCCGCGCCCCGGCTGGAGCGTCCAGGACGTGCTGCGCTGGGCCCAGGCCGACCACGAACCGCTGCCCGGCGTGCGGCGCCACGACGCCGCCGCCCGCTGCCTCACCGCGGTGGCCGGCCCCGAGGACCGGGCCGAGCTGCTCGCCGCCGCCGCCGGCGGCCCGGACGGCGCCCGCGCCGCTGCCCTGCGCCACCTCGCCGAGACCGGCGACCCGGAGGTGCTCGACCTGATCGAGGCCGCCGCCACCGACCCGGCCGGCGAGCCGGTCGCCCAGGCCGCGCTCGCCGCGTTCGAACGGATGCGCAGCGTGGCCGCCCTCGACCGGGCCCGGACCTGGGCGCAGCGGCCGGACGCCCTCGGCGACGCGGCCGCCGCCATGCTCGCCTGCCGCGGTGGCCAGTACGACGCCGGCGCGGTACTGGCCGCACTCCGCAGGACGGTCCGCGGCGCCGGTCCCGACGCCCCGGCCCTGCGGGCCCTGGTGGAGGGCGCCGGCCGCCTGGCCATCGGCTGCGCCGCCCCCGTGCTGCGCCACATCTACCGGGAGACCGCCTCCTCGCACCTGCGCGGTCTCGCCGCCCAGGCGCTGGCCGCCACCGACCCCTCCTTCGGCTCGGGTTTCGCCGTGGAATGCCTCTGGGACTGCGAGGAGAGCACCCGGGAGGTGGCCGCCCGGCACGCCGCCACCGCCGACACGCGGGTGGTCGACCAGCTCCGCCGCCTCGCCGCCGACCCGGCCGAGGAGGCCGAGGTCCAGACCGCGGTCCGCAGCCGCATCGGCCCAGACCCCACCCCCCACTAACCAGTCGGCCC
>NZ_SRID01000782.1 GCF_004684805.1 Streptomyces palmae | reverse complement strand
GGATGGCGGGGGCGGCTCGGGATGGTGGCACCGGTGCGGGAGAGTCCGTCCTGCCGCTTGCCGTGGTGCGGGGCGGTGGCTTGCCGAGGGGGCCGTCGCGCCCGGTGTTCCGCTCCCGCCGGGCAGCGCGTTCCGTTCCCGCCGGGGGCCGTGGCTCAGGACGGGCGGCTGCCGGGCACCTTCCACCACAGGAGCCAGGCGCCGGTCCCCAGGATCGCCATGTTGATCAGGAGGTGCCCGGTGGTGTCGCCGAAGCCCAGGGTCTCCCAGCCGAACCACTGCTTCAGCAGGCTCTTCAACGCGAGGTACAGCAGCACGTCGAAGACCACGGTGAACAGCCAGGCCGGCGCAGGGGACCAGCGCGGCCGGGGCACGGCGTGCAGCAGGGCGATCAGGGAGGTGATGAGCAGGGCCTGGGGCACGTAGTCGGACGGAACCGTGTTCAGGAAGTTCCACGGCAGGAAGGAGCCGATCGCCCAGAGCAGCGCCAGGCAGCCGATGAACCGCAGCAGTACCGCTGTGGCGGCGCTCGGGGGCTGGGGGCCGCCCGCCTGCCGCCCTGGGGGCGGCAGCGGCACCTGCGCCCCGGGCGTACCCGGTGTCCCCAGCGTCCCAGGCGCCCCCGGCGTGCCCGGTACTCCCTGCGCCCCCGGCATCACCGGTACTCCCCGCGGCCC
>NZ_SRID01000098.1 GCF_004684805.1 Streptomyces palmae | reverse complement strand
CTCCGCACCCGGCACCCCCACCGCCTCCGACATCACCGACACCTCGGTGAAGCTGTCCTGGAGCGCCGCCACCGACGACCACGGCATCAAGAACTACGACGTGCTGCGCGACGGCGCCAAGGTCGCCACCGTCACCACCACCTCGTACACCGACACCGGACTGCACGCGGGCACCGACTACAGCTACACCGTGCGGGCCCGGGACACCGCCGACCAGGCCGGCCCGGCCAGCGCCGCCCGCGCGGTGCGCACCACCGGCGACACCGGCCCCGGCCCGGGCACCGGCGGGCAGGTCAAGCTCGGCTACTTCACCGAGTGGGGCGTCTACGACCGGAACTACCACGTGAAGAACCTGGTGACCTCCGGCACCGCGTCCAAGATCACCCACATCAACTACGCCTTCGGCAACGTCCAGGGCGGCAAGTGCGCCATCGGCGACTCCTACGCCGCCTATGACAAGGCGTACACCGCCGACCAGAGCGTGGACGGTGTGGCCGACACCTGGGACCAGCCGCTGCGCGGCAACTTCAACCAGCTGAAGAAGCTCAAGGCCAAGTACCCGAACATCAAGATCCTGTGGTCCTTCGGCGGCTGGACCTGGTCCGGTGGCTTCGGCCAGGCGGCGCAGAACCCGACCGCCTTCGCCCAGTCCTGCTACGACCTGGTCAACGACGCGCGCTGGGCCGGCCTCTTCGACGGCATCGACATCGACTGGGAGTACCCCAACGCCTGCGGGCTGACCTGTGACACCAGTGGTCCGGCCGCCCTGAAGAACCTGACGCAGGCGCTGCGTGCCAAGTTCGGCTCCAAGCTGGTCACCGCCGCGATCACCGCGGACGCCTCGGACGGCGGCAAGATCGATGCCGCCGACTACGCCGGAGCCGCCGCCTCGGTCGACTTCTACAACGTGATGACCTACGACTTCTTCGGCGCCTGGGACGCCAAGGGCCCCACCGCCCCGCACTCCCCGCTGACCACCTACGCCGGCATCCCCAGGCAGGGCTTCGACTCCGACTCCGCCATCGGCAAGCTCAGGGCCAAGGGCGTCCCCGCGGCCAAGCTCAACCTGGGCATCGGCTTCTACGGCCGCGGCTGGACCGGTGTCACCCAGAAGGAGCCGGGCGGCACCGCGACCGGACCGGCCGCCGGCAAGTACGAGCAGGGCATCGAGGACTACAAGATCCTCAAGACCAGTTGCCCGGCCAACGGGACGGTCGCCGGCACGGCGTACGCCTTCTGCGGCAACCAGTGGTGGAGCTATGACACCCCCGCCACCATCGCCGGGAAGATGGCCTATGTGAAGCAGCAGGGCCTGGGCGGCGCGTTCTTCTGGGAGTTCAGCGGCGACACCAGCAATGGCGAGCTGGCCACCGCGATCGACAGCGGACTCCGGTAGGGAAGGCCCCGCCGGCGGCAGACCGGCCGGGGAGGCGGTGTCGCCCCCGCCTCCCCGGCCCTTTCGCGTCCGGCACCCCCTCCGGGCGCCGAACCGGGCCGGCGTGCTTGGGTGCGTACGGCGAACCCCTGACACCGCCGAAGGCCCGCGTACTTCGGCACGCGCGGCAGACCTCGGGCGCACCATCCGCGGGCCGCGCTCCTCCGCGCGTACCGCACACCACCCGGGCCGCGCCCTCCGCGCGCACAACCGCTCCCGGACGCCGCCCGGAGCCCGCGCCCTCCAGCGCATACGGCAAACCCCCGGACACCGCCCGGGGGATCATCGTCAGGCCACGTTCACCCGCTGGCCGGGAGGCGCCGCCTCCAGCCAGGCCAGAAAGCCGGTCAGCGCGTCCTCGCTCATCGCCAGCTCCAGGCGGGTACCGCTGTGCAGGCAGGCGAGCACCACCGCGTCGGAGAGCAGGGCCAGCTCCTCCTCGCCCTTGGGAGTGCGGCGCTCCAGCACCTCGATCGAGGCGCGCTCCAGGATCCGGCGCGGTCGGGGCGCGTAGCTGAAGACCCGGAACCACTCGACCCGGTCGCCGCTGTAGCGGGCCACCCCGTACACCCAGCCCTTGCCGCTGGGCTCGGCCTCCGGACCGGGCGCGCCCCAGCGCAGACTGCAGTCGAAGGTCCCGCCGGAGCGCTGGATCAGCCGCCGCCGCAGACCGAAGACGAAGAGTCCCACCAGTACCAGCGCGACGACCACGCCGCCAACAAGCAGAGCGAGGACCATCTTCACCGACCTCCTCGCGTCATCCGGAAAAACCGCACCTGCATCGCCTCAGCCGCGGACCGCCCTGGAGAATTCCAGCGCGATCCGCGGCTGAGGATCTGTACTGTCCGTGCCGGGCTCAGTGCACGCCCGCCACCGCCCGGAGGCGGATCTCGGCGCGGCGTTCGGCGGCGGCGTCAGCCTCCGTCTTGGCCCGCTCCAAGGCCCGCTCCGCGCGCTCGACGTCGATCTCGTCGGACAGCTCCGCGATCTCGGCGAGCAGCGAGAGCTTGTTGTCCGCGAACGAGATGAACCCGCCGTGCACCGCGGCGACGACCGTTCCACCCTCGCTCGTACGGATGGTCACCGGGCCGGACTCCAGCACACCGAGCAGCGGCTGGTGGCCGGGCATGACGCCGATGTCACCCGATGTGGTGCGCGCGATGACCAAGGTGGCCTCGCCGGACCAGACACTCCGGTCCGCCGCGACCAGCTCGACGTGCAGCTCAGCAGCCAACGTGGCTCCTCGGGTCTCCACCTGCCGGGTGTGGCAGGTGTTCTGTCAAAGAATAACGGGCGATCGGCAAGGGGCGGGCCCGGGCCCACCGATGGGGTCGGGCCCGCCCCTCACCATGAGCGCGAGGCTCAGGAGACGCCCAGCTCCTTGGCGTTCTTCTTGAGGTCCTCAAGACCACCGCACATGAAGAAGGCCTGCTCCGGGAAGTGGTCGAACTCGCCGTCGCAGATCGCGTTGAACGCGGCGATGGACTCGTCCAGCGGCACGTCCGAACCGTCCACGCCGGTGAACTGCTTCGCCGCGTGGGTGTTCTGCGACAGGAAGCGCTCCACGCGACGGGCGCGGTGCACGACCAGCTTGTCCTCTTCGCCGAGCTCGTCGATACCGAGAATGGCGATGATGTCCTGGAGGTCCTTGTACTTCTGCAGGATGTTCTTGACGCGCGAGGCGGCGTCGTAGTGCTCCTGCGTGATGTAGCGCGGGTCCAGGATGCGGGACGTCGAGTCCAGCGGGTCCACCGCCGGGTAGATGCCCTTCTCCGAGATCGGGCGGGAGAGCACCGTGGTCGCGTCGAGGTGCGCGAAGGTGGTCGCCGGCGCCGGGTCGGTCAGGTCGTCCGCGGGGACGTAGATCGCCTGCATCGAGGTGATCGAGTGACCGCGGGTCGAGGTGATGCGCTCCTGGAGGAGACCCATCTCGTCGGCCAGGTTCGGCTGGTAACCCACCGCGGAGGGCATCCGGCCGAGCAGCGTGGAGACCTCGGAACCGGCCTGGGTGAAGCGGAAGATGTTGTCGATGAAGAACAGCACGTCCTGCTTCTGCACATCGCGGAAGTACTCCGCCATGGTCAGACCGGCCAGGGCGACGCGCAGACGGGTGCCCGGGGGCTCGTCCATCTGGCCGAAGACCAGCGCGGTCTTGTCGAGAACGCCGGACTCCTCCATCTCCTGGATGAGGTCGTTGCCCTCACGGGTGCGCTCACCGACACCGGCGAACACGGAAACACCCTCGTGCAGCTTGGCCACACGCATGATCATTTCCTGGATGAGGACGGTCTTGCCGACACCGGCGCCACCGAACAGACCGATCTTGCCGCCCTTGACGTACGGGGTCAGCAGGTCGACGACCTTCAGGCCGGTCTCGAACATCTCGGTCTTGGACTCGAGCTGGTCGAAGGCGGGGGCCTTGCGGTGGATGGCCCAGCGCTCGGACTCCTTGCCGTTCTCCTCCGGCTGGTTCAGCACCTCGCCGAGGGTGTTGAACACCTTGCCCTTGGTGAAGTCGCCGACCGGGACGGTGATGCCGTCGCCGGTGTCGGTCACCGGGGCCTGGCGGACCAGGCCGTCGGTGGGCTGCATCGAGATCGCGCGGATCATGCCCTCACCGAGGTGCTGGGCGACCTCGAGCGTCAGCGTCTTGGTCTTCCCCTCCTCGGTGGGGTCGATGACCTCGACGGTCAGGGCGTTGTAGATCTCCGGCATCGCGTCGACGGGGAACTCCACGTCGACGACCGGGCCGATGACCCGGGCGACGCGGCCCGTCGCAACGGCCGTCTCAACAGTGGTGGTCATAGTTCTCAGTCACTCCCCGCGGTCGCGTCGGCCAGGGCGCTCGCGCCACCGACGATCTCGCTGATTTCCTGGGTGATTTCGGCCTGGCGGGCCGCGTTGGCAAGCCGCGTGAGCGACTTGATGAGTTCCTCGGCGTTGTCGGTCGCCGACTTCATCGCGCGGCGGCGGGCGGCGTGCTCGGAGGCGGCCGACTGCAGCAGCGCGTTGTAGATCCGGCTCTCGACGTACCGGGGCAGCAGGGCGTCGAGGACGTCCTCGGCCGACGGCTCGAAGTCGAACAGCGGGAGGAGCTCCGCCTTCGCCGCCGACTCGGTCTCCGACGCGGTACCGAGGCTGAGCGGCAGCAGGCGATCGTCCACCGGCGACTGCGTCATCATCGACACGAACTCGGTGAAGACGATGTGCAGCTCGTCCACGCCGCCCTCGGCCGTCGCCTGGGTGACGGCCTCGATCAGCGGGGCCGCGACCTTCTTGGCGTCCGCGTACGTCGGGTTGTCGGTGAAGCCCGTCCAGGACTCCGCCACCGGGCGGCTACGGAAGCCGTAGTACCCGACACCCTTGCGGCCGACGATGTAGGTGACGACCTCCTTGCCCTCCGCCTTCAGCCGCTCGGTGAGCCGGTCGGCCTGCTTGATGGCGTTGGAGGAGTAGCCGCCCGCCAGACCGCGGTCGCTCGTGACGAGCAGGACCGCGGCCCGCACCGGGGCCTCGACCTCGGTGGTCAGCGGGTGCTTGGTGTTGGAGCCGGTGGCCACCGCCGTCACCGCGCGAGTGAGCTCGGTCGCGTACGGCGACGAGGCGGCGACCTTGCGCTGAGCCTTGACGATCCGCGACGCGGCGATCATCTCCATCGCCTTGGTGATCTTCTTGGTGGCGGTGACGGAGCGGATGCGGCGCTTGTAGACCCGAAGCTGGGCGCCCATGCTCAGCCCTCACCCAGCAGCTTGCCGTCCGAGGTCTCGAACTGCTGCTTGAAGGTCTCGATGGCGCTCGCGATGGCCTGCAGGGTGTCGTCCGACATCTTGCCGCCCTCGCGGATCGACGTCATCAGACCCTTCTGCTCGCGGTGCATGTAGTCCAGCAGCTCGCGCTCGAAGCGACGGATGTCCTCGACCGGGACGTTGTCCATCTTGCCGTTGGTGCCGGCCCAGATGGAGATGACCTGGTCCTCGGTCGGGTACGGGTTGTACTGGCCCTGCTTCACCAGCTCCATCATGCGCTTACCGCGCTCCAGCGCCGCCTTGGAGGCCGCGTCCAGGTCGGAACCGAAGGCGGCGAACGCCTCCAGCTCGCGGTACTGCGCCAGGTCCAGCTTCAGGCGGCCGGAGACCTGCCGGACGGCCTTGTGCTGGGCCGAGCCACCGACACGGGAGACCGAGATACCGACGTTCAGCGCCGGGCGCTGGCCCGCGTTGAACAGGTCGGACTCCAGGAAGCACTGGCCGTCGGTGATGGAGATGACGTTGGTCGGGATGAACGCCGAGACGTCGTTCGCCTTGGTCTCGACGATCGGCAGACCGGTCATCGAGCCCTTGCCCATCTCGTCGGAGAGCTTGGCGCAGCGCTCCAGGAGCCGGGAGTGCAGGTAGAAGACGTCACCCGGGTAGGCCTCACGGCCCGGCGGGCGGCGCAGCAGCAGGGACACGGCGCGGTAGGCATCGGCCTGCTTGGAGAGGTCGTCGAAGACGATCAGCACGTGCTTGCCCTGGTACATCCAGTGCTGGCCGATGGCCGAGCCGGTGTACGGGGCGAGGTACTTGAAGCCGGCCGGGTCGGACGCCGGAGCCGCGACGATCGTCGTGTACTCCAGGGCGCCTGCCTCCTCCAGCGCACCGCGCACGGACGCGATGGTGGAGCCCTTCTGGCCGACGGCGACGTAGATGCAGCGGACCTGCTTCTCCGGGTCGCCGGTGCGCCAGGCGTCGCGCTGGTTGATGATCGTGTCGACGGCCAGAGCGGTCTTGCCGGTCTGGCGGTCGCCGATGATCAGCTGGCGCTGGCCGCGGCCGATCGGGGTCATGGTGTCGACGGCCTTGAGGCCGGTCTCCATCGGCTCGTGCACCGACTTACGGGCCATAACGCCCGGGGCCTGCAGCTCAAGGGCGCGGCGGCCCTCGGTCGCGATCTCGCCGAGGCCGTCGATCGGGTTGCCGAGCGGGTCGACGACGCGACCCAGGTAGCCCTCGCCGACGGCGACGGAGAGCACCTCACCGGTGCGCTGCACCGGCTGGCCCTCCTCGATGCCGCTGAACTCACCGAGGACGATCGCACCGATCTCGCGCTCCTCGAGGTTGAGGGCGAGACCGAGCGTGCCGTCTTCGAACTTCAGCAGTTCGTTCGCCATGGCCGAGGGAAGGCCCTCGACCTTCGCGATGCCGTCGCCGGCAACGCTGACCGTACCGACCTCCTCGCGCGAGGCCGCGTCCGGCTTGTACGACTGGACAAAGTTCTCCAGCGCGTCCCGGATCTCCTCCGGCCGGATCGTGAGCTCCGCCATCTGGGTTCCCTGCTCTCCTTGTTGGGCCCGAAGTGTTTCTGGGGGTCTGGGGACTGCTTCCCGCGGTGTTCTCGCCGCGGGCCCCCAGGACTGCGTCGGCCCAACTCGGGCCGCTTACATGCTTGTTGAGTTGGTGGCTGAAGTCAGCCGGCCATCCGGCGGCTCGCCTCTTCGAGGCGGTCCGCGATGCTGCCGTTGATGACCTCGTCGCCGATCCGCACCACGATTCCGCCGAGGACCGCCGGGTCCACGTCGAGGTTCAGGTGCACCTGTCGGCCGTACAGCTTGGCGAGGGCGGCGCCCAGGCGCTGCTTCTGCCGGTCGCTGAGCGGCACCGCGGAGGTGACGACCGCGACCATCCGGTCACGGCGGTCCGCGGCCAGCTTGGACAGCGCGTTGAGGCCCGCTTCCAGGCTACGTCCCCGCGGCTGCGCGACAAGCCTGACAACCAGCCGCTCGGTGACCGGGTTGGCGCGACCGCCCAGCAGGCGGTGCAGCAGCTCGGTCTTGGCGGCCTTGCCGGCGACCTTGTCGGTGAGCGCGGAACGCAGCTCGGTCGACGAGGAAACGATCCGGGAGAACCGGAACAGCTCGTCCTCGACGTCGTCCAGCTCGTTCGTCCGCTGGGCGGCCACGAGCTCGGCGGCGGCGGCCAGCTCCTCGATCGCGTCGACCAGCTCACGGGAGCGCGACCAGCGGGACCGCACCATGCCGGACACCAGGTCGAGGGTCTCCCCGCCCACCTGGGTACCGAGCAGGCGCCCGGTCAGTTCGGCCTTGGCCTCGCCGGTCTGCGCCGGGTCGGTGAGGACCCGGCGCAGGGACACCTCACGGTCGAGCAGCGCGGTGACGGCAGCCAGTTCCTCGGCGAGCTTCACGGCGTCGACCGACGTGTTGTCGGTCAGCGCGTCGAAGCGCTCGCGTGCGGAGGCCAGTGCCTCGCGACTGGCTCCGTTCATCGGGCAGCCTCGGCCTTCTCCTCGGCCTTCTCCTCGAGCTCGTCGAGGAAGCGGTCGATGGTGCGACTCTGACGGGCGGCGTCCTGAAGGGACTCACCCACCAGCTTGCCGGCCAGTTCGGTGGCGAGCTTGCCCACGTCCTGGCGCAGCGTGGCGGCGGCCTGCTTGCGGTCGGCCTCGATCTGGGTGTGGCCGGCAGCGATGATCTCCTCGCGCTGCCGCTGACCCTCCGCGCGCATCTCGGCGATGAGCGCGGCGCCCTGCTCCTGCGCCTCCTGGCGCAGGCGCGCGGACTCGTGCCGGGCGTCGGCGAGCTGGGCACGGTAGTCCTCGAGGACCTGCTGAGCCTCGGCCTGTGCGGCCTCGGCCTTCTCCATGCCGCCCTCGATCGCCGCACGGCGCTCGTCCAGAACCTTGTTGATGTTCGGGAGGAGCTTCTTGGCGAGGAAGAAGATGACGATGGCGAAGGCGATCAGGCCGATGACCAGCTCTGGGATCGGCGGTACGAGGGGGTTTTCCTTCTCCCCCTCGGACGCCAGCATTACCAGGGCGTTCACATCAGTGCCTTTCGTCGATAACGGCTGGTCTTACGCGCCGTGATCAGCTGGTCGGGTAGACGAACGGCATAACCAGACCGATCAGCGCCAGCGCCTCACAGAACACGAAGCCCAGGATCTGGTTGGCACGGATGAGGCCGGCCGCCTCGGGCTGGCGGGCCAGCGCCTGGGTGCCGTTGCCGAAGATGATGCCGATGCCGACGCCGGGGCCGATGGCCGCGAGACCGTAACCGATCGAACCCAGGTTGCCCTTGAGCTCAACGGCGGCGAGGGACGTCTCGAGAGCAGCAGACATGCTCGTTATTCCTTCTCTTTCACGGACCGGTGGGGGTTGGCCACCGGACGTCTGTTGGACTGGGAGGCTGGCGGGCTCAGTGGTGCTCGGCGAGAGCGCCCTGAATGTAGGTGCAGGCCAGCAGGACGAAGACGTACGCCTGCAGCGCCTGGATGAAGAGCTCGAGCGCGGTCAGCAGGATGACCATCACGAACGAGACACCGGCGTACGCGATGCCGACACCGTTGAGCAGGTACCAGCTGGCGATGGTGAAGATCAGCAGCAGCACGTGGCCGGCGAACATGTTCGAGAAGAGCCGGACCGCGTGGGTGAAGGGCCGCACGAACACGTTGGAGAGGAACTCCAGCGCCATGACCAGCGGCAGGACCCAGCCCAGCGACTTGTCGTAGCCGGTGATGTTCTTCAGGCCGCCGACGAAGCCGTGCTTCTTGAAGGTCAGCCCCATCCACAGCACGTAGACGATGAGCGCGAGGATGACCGGGAAGGCGATGATCGAGGTGACCGGGAACTGGGCCAGCGGGATGACCGACCAGAGGTTCAGGATCCACACGAAGAAGAAGATCGAGACCATGAGGGGGACGTACTTGTCACCCTCCTTCTTGCCCAGGGCCTCGTAGACGATCCCGCGGCGCACGAAGTCGTAGCCGGCCTCACCGACGAGCTGGAGCTTGCCCGGGACGACCTTGGCCTTGCCGAAGGCCGCCCAGAAGAAGCCCACGATGACGACGGTGCCGAGCAGGGCGAGCAGCATCGGCTTGGTGAAGTCGAAGCCGCCGATGCTGAACATCGGCTCGAAGGTGAACGAGTGGAGGCCTGGGGCCGGGAAGCCGCACCCATCGAAGATGTGGCAATCGGTCTCGAAGGCGAGCGTCTGGTCAGAACTCACCGCGAGCTCCTTCAGCGTGGCGCATAGGTACGGCAACCTCGTTGTGTCGGCGCGGCACGATGCCACGGAACGGCACTGGACTGGTCTTACGGATAGGGACGCGGCCGGTTGGCACGTGACCGGGGGGTGTGACGGGCATCAGCTGCATGGGCCGCCGATTCCGCCCCGTGGATTCCGGGGATTCAGCCGCCTGCGCCCGCTGTGCCGCAGATGAAACCGGACGATAGCAGGTGAGCGCTGTTGCCCTTATACCGGCCCTACTGATCACGACGGTGACCCGGCGGGTGCGGCGCTTTTCGCCCCCTCGGGCTTCCGTTCGTCCTCGGCTTCGGGCTCCACGTACAGGGTCTTCGCGGTCATGTGGGCACGCGTCTGGGCGGCGATCCACACCAGCGTCGCGGCCAGCAGGGAGAAGGCGAAGGCCCGCAGGTTGAACAGGCTGGTGT
Source organism: Streptomyces palmae (assembly GCF_004684805.1). Taxonomy (GTDB): domain Bacteria; phylum Actinomycetota; class Actinomycetes; order Streptomycetales; family Streptomycetaceae; genus Streptomyces; species Streptomyces palmae. Next base: position 9,091 of record NZ_SRID01000098.1, on the reverse strand, counting down.
CCTTGAACACCGCCAGCACGATCGCGATCAGCAGGAACTGCACCACGTAGAGGGCGAGGCCCATCATCTGGAACAGCTGCGGGAAGCGCTTGGCGGTGATCTGAAGCACCAGCAGGTCGAGCGCCATGACGGCACCCACCAGAATCGCGCCGAACGCGGCTCCGAATGCGCCCTTGCCGCCGGCGAGCACGGAACTCACGGCGACGGCGACGACACCGACCGCAGCGGTCGGTACGGCGCAGTGCAGAAGGGTTCGGGCGTCGTTGGACTGCATGTAAGGGTTCTCCGGCCGAAAGTCGGAAGCAACGATTCGTCGAGGACGAGCGTATCCCCGGGGACGAGGCAGAACTCGCGACGAAGGACCGTCGCGCGGGGGAGGCTCAGCGATCCTTCAGCTCTATCACCGGGTTTTCGTGAACGGTATCACAAACTATTTGATGAGGTCTTTACCTAGTTCGTGTGCGGCCTATCACACGGGAGAGTGAGAGCCCCTGGCGCCCCGCTGACGGGGCGCCAGATGTCTGCTACGGGGGGCCTCCCGGCGAGAGAAACCCCTGGCCGCGGCCGGGCGGGACCTAGGCGCCGATCTTGCGGCGGTGGCTGAAGCGGGCCCGGTCGCCGATCGCGGTGGCGCCGTGCGGACCGGCGGGCACCGCCTCCCCGCACTCCTCGGCCTGAGCCGCCACCATGGCCGGCTCCGGCTCCGCGGCCGGCTCCCCGGCCCCTTCCCGGGCCGCCTCGGCCTGGGCGCGCTGCAACCGGGCCTCACGCCGGTAGCGGGGCGGTACGAAGTCCTCCGCCCAGCGCGGGATGCGCGGGGTGAACCGAGGCAGCAGCAGGAGCACCAGCCCGACCGCGCTCAGCGCGACGATCGTCAGCACGATCCACATGCTGGTCGAGTTCACCGAGAACGCCACCGCGCCGAAGGCGATCAGCGCCGACCAGAAGTACATGATCCACACGGCCCGGCTGTGCGAGTGGCCGATCTCCAGCAGCCGGTGGTGCAGATGGCCGCGGTCCGCGGCGAACGGCGACTGCCCGCGCCAGGTGCGCCGCACGATCGCCAGGATCAGGTCGGCGATGGGCACCGCGATCACGGTCAGCGGCAGCAGCAGCGGGATGTAGACCGGCACCGTGGCGTGCACCGCGGCCCGCTCCGACCCGGCGAACAGCTTCATCGCGTCCGGGTCCACCTGCCCGGTGATGGAGATCGCCCCGGCGGCCAGCACCAGGCCGATGAGCATCGAGCCGGAGTCGCCCATGAAGATCCGCGCCGGGTGCATGTTGTGCGGCAGGAAGCCCAGGCACATGCCCATCAGGATGGCGGCGAACAGGGTGGCCGGCGCGGCGGCCTCCAGCCCGTAGCCGAACCAGATCCGGTAGGCGTACATGAAGAACGCCGCCGCCGCGATGCAGACCATGCCGGAGGCGAGGCCGTCCAGGCCGTCCACGAAGTTGACCGCGTTGATGGTGATCACCACCAGCGCCACGGTGAGCAGCGTGCCCTGCATGGGGGTGAGCGAGACGGTGCCCATCCCGGGCACCGGGATCCACAGGATGGTCAGGCCCTGGAGCACCATGACGCCCGCGGCGATCATCTGACCGCCCAGCTTGATCAGCGCGTCCACGCCCCACTTGTCGTCCAGCACGCCCAGCAGCCAGATCAGTCCCGCGCCGGACAGCAGTGCGCGGGGCTCGTTGGACAGCTCGAAGACATCGTTGAGGTTCTTCAGGTGGGCGGCGACCAGCAGTCCGGCGCACAACCCGCCGAACATGGCGATACCGCCGAGTCGCGGCGTCGGCTCGCGGTGCACATCGCGGGCCCGGATCTCCGGCATCGCGCCGGCCGCGATGGCGAACTTCCGGGCCGGCCCGGTCAGCAGATAGGTGACCGCGGCCGTGACGCACAGAGTCAGCAGGTATTCACGCACAGGCTGCCCCAGGGGATTCGCTGGCCATCACAGCCCCACACCATATCCTCGCTTCCGGCGGTGGTACGCCCGCAGGTCACTGCACGTACTCAGGGAGACACTCGGGACAGCGCCCGCGGTTGCGGCCGCGAGGCCCAGCAGACCGCCCCGACCGGATTCCCCGGGGCCGTTCAGCCGCCCGCAGGGGTCTTCGGATACGGCTGGAATCCGCTGGTCAACGCAGCCACCTGGGTGCGAATCCGGTGCTCACCGCGGAGTGCCCCGGCCAGCAGCGCACCAATTCTCGCCATCTCCGGCTCGGTCATGCCCTGGGTGGTGACCGCCGCGGTGCCCAGCCGGATGCCCTTGACGAAGCCCTCGGCGCGGCCGGCGGCCGGGACCGCGCACATGTCCAGCACAATGCCCGCCGCCGCGCACCGGCCCCGGGCGGCCCGGCCGTCCAGACCCAGCGGACCGGTGTCGGCGGTGATCAGATGGGTGTCGGTGCCCTGGGTGGTGACGGCGAGACCGGACTCGGCGAGGGCGTCGGCGAGCACCCGGGCGTTGGCCACCACCTGGTGCGCGTAGGCGGTGAAGGCCGGGGTGGCGGCCTCACCGAAGGCCACCGCCTTCGCCGCCACGCTGTTCATCTGGGCGCCGCCCTGGGTGAAGGGGAAGACCGCCCGGTCGATCCGCTCGGCCAGCTCACCGCGGCACAGCACGAGTCCGCCGCGCGGTCCGCGCAGCACCTTGTGGGTGGTGGCGCACACCACGTCGGCGTACGGCACGGGGTTGGGCGCCGCTCCCCCGGCGACCAGGCCGATGGGGTGCCCGGCATCGGCGATGAGGTAGGCCCCGGCCTCGTCCGCGATCTCCCGGAAGGCGGCGTAGTCGGGGTGCCGGGGGTAGGAGATCGAGCCGCAGACGATCGCCTTGGGACGGCGGGTACGGGCCAGCTCGCGCACCTGCCGGTAGTCGATCAGGCCGGTCATCGGATCCACGCCGTAGCCGACGAAGTCGAACCAGCGGCCGGAGAAGTTGGCCGGCGAGCCATGGGTGAGGTGCCCGCCCTGCGGCAGCGCCATGGCGAGCACGGTGTCCCCGGGCCGCAGCAGCGCGGCATAGGCGGCCAACACGGCGGAGGAGCCGGAGTGCGGCTGCACGTTGGCGTGCTCGGCGCCGAACAGCGCCTTGGCCCGGTCCACCGCGATCCGCTCGGCGAGGTCGACCATCTCGCAGCCCCCGTGGTGCCGGGCGCCGGGATAGCCCTCGGCGTACTTGTTGGTGAGCGGTGAGCCCAGGGCGGTGAGCACCGCGGGCGAGGTGAAGTTCTCCGCCGCGATCAGCTGGAGGTCCTCCTGCTGCCGGCGCACCTCTGCCAGCAGTACGTCCGCCAGCTGCGGGTCCTGTCGGCGCAGGGCATCGAGGTCGGGCCCCCAGGGGGTGCGGCCGACGGCCTCGGCGGCCTCGGCCGGGGCACCGCCCCGGGAGGGTGCGGGAGTGACAGCCATCGCCGCTCACAGCCTTGGGAGGTGGTTCACCGGGCGTCACAACCCAATGTAGGCCGCCCCCGGCCGCGGTGCGCGGCGTGGCGGGCGTGGCTGCGACACCCTCACGCCGGGCTCAGGGGTCGGAATACCCCCTAGGCCGGGGCCGGTACCCCGGTCAGCGCCGTGACCACCGGGTCCAGCGCCTGGTGGATCTCGTCCCCGATGCTGCGGAAGTAGGTGATCGGGGCACCGTACGGATCGTGCACCTCGTCCGCCTCCTCGCTCGGGGCGAGCAGCCAGCCGCGCAGCGCGGCGGCGGCCTGCACCAGTGCGCGGGCGCGCTCGACCACCCCGCCGGCCTCCGCCGGGTCGGGCAGGGTCGCCGGGTCTATGGCGCGCACCAGGCGGGTGAACTCCTTGAGCGTGAAGGTGCGCAGCCCCGCGGAGTGGCCCATGGAGATGACCTGGGCGCGGTGGTCGCGGGTGGCGGTGAGCACCAGGTCGGCACGGATGACGTGCTCGTCCAGCAGCTCGCGGCCGATGAAGCCGTCCGGGTCGGCGCCGAAGTCGCTGAGCACGGTGGCGGCGTGCGCCTCCATGGGCGCGCCCTCGTGCCCCCAGGTGCCGGCGCTCTCCACGATCAGGCCGCGGGCCCGGTCGCGGCCGAGGCGGTCCGCGAGGGCGTGCCGGGTGAGCCGCTCGGTGATCGGCGAGCGGCAGACGTTGCCGGTGCTGACGTGGAGGATGCGGAAGGTGTCGACGCCGCTGTCGATGGTGTCGCGGCCGTGCCGTCCCGCTATGCCACGCCCCTCAGGGGCTGTCAATTGGCCACCTCAAGGTCGGGTACGACCTCGCGGAGCTGCTCGGCGCTGAGCGCCCCGGCACGCAGCAGGACCGGCACCTTGCCGGTGACGTCCACGATCGAGGACGGTACGGCGGCCGGGGTGGGGCCGCCGTCCAGGTAGACCGAGATGGCGTCGCCGAGCATCCCCTGGGCGGCGTCGCAGTCCTGCGGGGACGGGTGGCCGGTGAGGTTGGCGCTGGAGACCGCCATCGGGCCGAAGTCGGTCAGCAGCTCCAGCGCGACCGGGTGCAGCGGCATCCGGACCGCGACCGTGCCGCGGGTCTCGCCCAGGTCCCAGGTGAGGGAGGGCTGGTGCCGGGCGACCAGGGTGAGCGCGCCGGGCCAGAAGGCGTCGACCAGCTCCCAGGCCTGCTCGGAGAAGTCGGTGACCAGGCCGTGCAGGGTGTTCGGGGAGCCGACCAGGACCGGCGAGGGCATGCCCCGGCCGCGGCCCTTGGCCTCCAGCAGATCGCCGACGGCTTCGGCGTTGAAGGCGTCCGCGCCGACCCCGTACACGGTGTCGGTGGGCAGCACGACCAGCTCGCCCCGGCGGACGGCGGACGCGGCCTCGCGCAGACCGGTCTTCCGGTCGGTCGCGTCGCTGCAGTCGTATCGCCGTGCCATCACATCTCCTTCGCGAAGCGGTTTTCGAGCCCGGCACTGCGGAGTGCCGTCGCGCGGCCGCGATCGGTCCCGTGCCGCAGGGCGCCGGGCAGGGTCTGTCCGTCGTGGGGCCGCCGCCCGGGGGCGGAGGCCCCCTTCGAGGCGGGGGCGGCGAGCGGACGTGCGGGGGTCGGGTCCCCGTGTGCCCCGGTCACGGCGCCACCCGGCGAGCCGTCGCGAACCGCGGGCGGTTGTTGAGGTCGGGGTGGTCGGCCGCGTCCGCCCAGCCCCGGTCCTCGGCGAAGATCCACGGCACCTGTCCGCCCTGGGTGTCGGCGTGCTCGATGACCACCACGCCGCCGGGGCGCAGCAGCCGGTGCGCGGTGCGCTCCAGGCCCCGGATGGTGTCCAGGCCGTCCTCGCCGGAGAAGAGCGCGAGTTCGGGGTCGTGGTCGCGGGCCTCCGGTGCGACGTACTCCCACTCGGTCAGCGGGATGTACGGCGGGTTGCTGATGACCAGGTCGACCTGGCCGTCCAGCTCGGGCAGCGCGGTGAGCGCGTCACCGTGATGGAGAACGACGCGGGAGCCCTCGACGTTCTTGCCGGCCCAGCCCAGGGCGTTCTCGTCGAGTTCCACGGCGTGCACCCGGGAGCGCGGCACCTCCTGGGCGAGGGCCAGCGCGATCGCCCCGGAGCCGGTGCACAGGTCGACGATCAGCGGCTCGACCACGTCCATGGCGCGGACCGCGTCTATCGCCCAGCCCACCACCGACTCGGTCTCCGGACGGGGTACGAAGACCCCGGGGCCGACCTGGAGCTCCAGGTAGCGGAAGAAGGCGCGGCCGGTGATGTGCTGGAGGGGTTCGCGGGCCTCTCGGCGGGCGATGGCCTCCCAGTAGCGGGCGTCGAAGTCGGCGTCCGCCACGGTGTGCAGGGCGCCCCGCTTGACGCCGTGCACAAAGGCGGCCAGCTCCTCCGCGTCGAACCGCGGGGAGGGCACGCCGGCGTCGGCCAGCCGCTGGGTGGCTTGCGCCACCTCGGCGAGCAGCAGGTTCACGATGGTCCTCTCGCGTCGTGGTCAGGAGAAGCGGCAGCCTGGTACCAGTCTGACAGCCCCCCGGTCAGCTTCCGTCACTCGCGGCGGCCAGCTTGGCCGCGGAGTCGGCGTCCACGCACGCCTGGATCACCGCGTCCAGGTCGCCGTCGAGCACCTGGTCCAAGTTGTACGCCTTGAAGCCGACCCGGTGGTCCGAGATCCGGTTTTCCGGGAAGTTGTAGGTGCGGATCTTCTCCGAGCGGTCCACGGTGCGGACCTGGCTGCGGCGGGCGTCCGCGGCCTCCCGCTCGGCCTCCTCCTGGGCGGCGGCCAGCAGCCGCGAGCGCAGGATGCGCATGGCCTGCTCCTTGTTCTGGAGCTGGCTCTTCTCGTTCTGGCAGGAGGCGACGACACCGGTGGGCAGGTGGGTGATGCGCACCGCGGAGTCGGTGGTGTTCACCGACTGGCCGCCGGGTCCGGAGGAGCGGTAGACGTCGATCCGCAGATCGTTGGGGTTGATCTCCACGTCGATCTCCTCGGCCTCGGGCGTGACCAGCACGCCGGCGGCGGAGGTGTGGATCCGGCCCTGGGACTCGGTGGCGGGCACCCGCTGCACCCGGTGCACCCCGCCCTCGTACTTGAGGCGGGCCCAGACGCCCTGGCCGGGCTCGACGGAGCCGCCCCGGCTCTTCACCGCGACCTGGACGTCCTTGTAGCCGCCCAGCTCGGACTCGGTGGAGTCGATGATCTCGGTCTTCCAGCCGGCCCGCTCGGCGTACCGCAGGTACATGCGCAGCAGGTCCCCGGCGAACAGGGCGGACTCGTCGCCCCCGGCGCCGGCCTTGACCTCCAGGATGACGTCCTTGTCGTCATTGGGGTCGCGCGGCACCAGCAGCAGCCGCAGCCGCTCGGTGAGCTCCTCGCGCAGCCGCTCCAGGTCCTTCACCTCGGCGGCGAAGTCGGGATCGTCGGCGGCGAACTCGCGCGCGGTGACGATGTCCTCCCCGGTCCGCTTCCAGTCGCGGTAGGCGCCGATGATCGGGGTCAGCTCGGCGTAGCGCTTGTTGAGCTTGCGGGCTTGCGCCTGGTCCGCGTGGACGGCGGGGTCGGCGAGCCGCTTTTCGAGGTCGGTGTGCTCTCCGACCAGCTCTTCGACTGCCTCGAACATCAGATTTTCCTAGCTGGAAGTGAGGGCCTGCTGGACGACAAAGCGCCGGTCCGGTCGCCCAGCCTGAGCTGGGCGACCGAAGACCGGCGCGGTGTGGGTCGCTACTTCTTCGCGGACCCGGCGTGCTTGCCGAAGCGGGCCTCGAACCGCGCCACACGGCCACCGGTGTCGAGGATCTTCTGCTTGCCCGTGTAGAACGGGTGGCACTCGGAGCACACGTCGGCACGGATGGTGCCGTCGGCGACGGTGCTGCGGGTGGTGAACGACGCGCCGCAGGTGCAGCTGACCTGCGTCTCGACGTACTCCGGGTGGATGTCGCGCTTCAAGGGAATCTCCTATGGTTCGGGAGGGCTCCGGGTCGGCGGGCGGATTGCCCGACGTGAACCGGGGCCGACGTACCAGTCTGCCAGTACCGGCCGCATCTCCCAAAACCAGGGGTGGGGCTCGGGTATTCCCCGGGCCGGCGACCGCCCGGTACGCGGGTCAGGACGGCGCGCGCTCGCTGCCGGCGTGACCCCGCGAGGACCGTATGACGCCGCCGGCGGCGGTCTCGTCGCCGGCGGAGCCCTTGGTGGCCGCCTTGGGCACCGGACGGTCGTCGTGGAGCGCCTGCCAGACCTGCCGGGCCCTGGACTCGACCGGTATCACCCGGTTCGGGTTGGCGGGGTCGTACCGCACCGGCAGCGTCACCATGTCCACGTGCCGGGAGTCGATGCCCTTCAGGTCGCGGGCGAAGCCGAGCAGCCGGTCCACCGAGGCCAGCTCGGAGTCGGTGGTCAGGGCCTTGGTGGAGACGTCCGCCAGGTCGAAGAGCTTCTTGGGGCTGCTGAAGACGTCCACGTTCTCCATCTGGTCGATCAGCGCCTTGACGAACGCCTGCTGGAGCTTGATCCGGCCCAGGTCGCTGCCGTCGCCCACGCCGTGCCGGGTGCGCACCAGGCCGAGGGACTGCTCGCCGTCGAGGGTGTGGCGGCCGGCCGCCAGGTCCAGGTGGCTCTGGGGGTCGTGGATCGGCTCGGTGGTGGTCAGCTCGACCCCGCCGAGCTTGTCGACGAGGTTCTTGAAGCCGGTGAAGTCCACTTCCAGGTAGTGATCCATCCGGATGCCGGTCATGGACTCCACGGTCTTCACCGCGCACGCCGGGCCGCCGACCTCGTAGGCGGTGTTGAACATCGCCCGGTCCACCGCGGGCACCTGCTTGCCGTCCTTGGCGCACTGCGGGCGCGCGACCAGGGTGTCCCGGGGGATGCTGACCACGGTGGCCCGCTTGCGGCCCTGGTAGACGTGGACCACCATCGCGGTGTCGGAGCGCGAGGCCCCCTCGTCCTTGCCGTACGCGCGGTTCTTGCCGGCGCGGCTGTCGGAGCCCAGGACCAGGATGTCCATGGAGCCGTTGTCCACGTTCTGGGGCCGGTCGCGCCCGAGGGCGCCGTTGATGTTCACCCCGTCGAGGTTCCCGTTGAGCCTGAAGTACAGGTAGCCCAGTCCGGTCCCGCCCAGCACCAGCAGCCCGGCCAGCGACCAGATGCCGATCAGCAGTGCCTTGCGCCGGCCGGTCGCTCCCCCGGCACGGTGGCGCGCCGCGCCCCGCGTGCTCTTCCTCTTGTCGGCCATGTGCTCCTCTGCTTCCGCTGTCCCGGCTCGCCCCCTGCGGTCACGGTCAGGCGTGGTCTCGCTTACTCCAGGTGTCCGCTGTCCGGTCAGACGGCGGGTCGAGCGCCAGGGTTGCATATGGCCCGTTTCCGGCATTGTGCGACCGTCGTCCGGTTCGCGCATCGTGTGGCGACCGGCGGTACGGCGCCGACCTGCGCTTTCAGGGCCGTACGGCATCGAGATCAAGCCAACCGTGGCCGACTGTCGCTGTGTCGCAGATCTCAGCGAATCCCCGTGTGCCCGGCGGATCTCCCCCGGTTGCGCCAACGGGCATCCGATGGGCGGCACCCTCGGGGGTGGCCGGGGTGCGGGGTGCCGGGCGCCGCGACGCCGCGGTGGGATCCGCCGGACACCCCCACGGCCGTGGCGCGGCCAAGGGCCCCCGCC
>NZ_SRID01000781.1 GCF_004684805.1 Streptomyces palmae | reverse complement strand
CGTTCGAGGTGGCGGCGTATGTGGCGGGTGTGTTGTCGTTGCGGGACGCGGTGGCGTTGGTGGCGGCTCGGGGTCGGTTGATGGGCGCGCTGCCCGCCGGCGGCGCCATGCTGGCGGTGGCGGTCGGTGAGGAGCAGGCGATGGCTCTGCTCGATGCCGCTCCGGCACAGCTCGCCGAGACCGTGGAGATCGCCGGAGTGAACGGCCCCGCCAGCGTGGTGCTCTCCGGCACCGCCCCGGGGATCGCCTGGGTGGAGAGCGAGTGCGCCGGGCGAGAGCTGCGCTGTTCTCGGTTGCGGGTGAGTCATGCCTTCCATTCGGCGGCGATGGAGCCGATGTTGGCGGAGTTCGGTGAGGTGGTGCGGGGGTTGGAGTTCGGTGCTCCGGTGATTCCGCTGGTGTCGGACACCTCGGGGGAGGTGTTGTCGGCTGAGCGGGTGGCGGATCCGGAGTACTGGGTGGGGCATGTGCGGCGGGCGGTGCGGTTCGCCGACGCGGTGGCCACCTTGCGGGGCGCGGGGATCACCGCGTTCGTGGAGCTGGGGCCGGACGCGGCACTCACCCCGATGATCGCCGAGATCACCGCCGACGACGAGGACGTACTGGCCATCGCGGCGCAACGACGCGACCGGGACCAGGTCGAAACCCTGACGGCCGCGTTGGGGCGGTTGTTCGCGCAGGGTGTGGCGGTGGAC
>NZ_SRID01000780.1 GCF_004684805.1 Streptomyces palmae | reverse complement strand
AGATACGTACCGGCGAAAGCCGCCCCCGGCCCTGCCCGCCCGCAGCCCCACGCACCGATCAGGCGATCGAGGAAGCCCATGGACGACCTCACCGCGCTCGCCCGGCGCCATCTCAATCAGGCCAAGGACGATCCGCACGGCCGCAGCGCCCATCTGTTCGTGCACAGCGGCCCGCTGCGGCAGAGCGTGATCGCGCTGCTGGCCGGGACGACGCTGCAGGAGCACAACGCGCCCCCGGCCTCCAGCCTTCAGGTCCTGCACGGCCATGTACGCCTGACCTCCGCCGCCGGCGAGCAGCAGGACCTCATCGCCGGCCAGGTCCAGGAGCTGCCCCCCGAGCGGCACAGCCTGCTGGCGGTCGAGGACTCGGCGGTCCTGCTGACGGCGGTGACGGCGACCACGGGGTGCCCCACGCCGTCGGAGTGACGGGCTTCCGTCACGGCACCGGCGGTCCCGGGGCGGGGAGCTTCGCCGGGATCCGGGCCTCGTCCAGGCAGCCCAGCCGCCCAGCCATCGTCGAGGTCACCGAGCGCAGAACGGCCATGGCCGCTTCACCCCGCCCGCGGTCGCCGAGTTTCCCCTGGGCATCGGTGGGCTTGACCACGAGGCTCCCCTCCACGAAGGGGTCGACGCCCTTCTCGCTCCCCCGGGTGCAGCGGAACACCAGCACCGCCCCGCCCGGCCCTGCCACGCCC
>NZ_SRID01000097.1 GCF_004684805.1 Streptomyces palmae | reverse complement strand
GGAAGGGGATTCGACGTCGATGAGGGGGGCGTCCCCGGGGGTTTCGGTGTCTGGCTCTCGCCGAACTCCCGGATCATGGTTTTCATGATCAGTTGTGCCCATGTCCGGGACATCTGGGACGTTCCCTCTTCGACGCTGAACATGTTGAGTCGGAGGAAGTGCCTGGTATTGGACGAGCGTGAGGTCCAGTTGAAGTTCTTCACCGTGCCGCCTTCCCCCTGGGTCACGGAGAACCCCACACAGTCTTTCTGGGGCAGGCCGATGATCTCGGCGAGCTGGGTGTGGCTCGCGATGCCGGGGTTGGGACGAGCGAGGCCGGTAGCGATCCTCTCTGCCGTTCTCCTGTCTCTCTCCTGGTCCTGGGCGCCTGCACCGGAGGCGGCCGGCGTGCCCTGGCTGCTGTTCCCGACGCGGGTGTGTTCGACGGGCATGGCACGACGACCGGTGATGCCGCCGATCGGGTACGGGGTCGATCTCTTCGCCGGTTTCAGCGGTACCAGATGGATGGTGCTGCTGGGCAGGTGGACCAGGCCGGTGAAGGCATTGTCGGGATCGCCGGCCTCCCAGATGTCGTAGCTCTCCGGGGCGATCTCCAAGCCACCGGCGGGCAGGGACGGCTGCTTCGTGAGGCGTTCGTCGTCTGTCCAGTTGGGGTTCTTCTGAGCAGGAGGGGCCTCGGTGACACCGTAGTCCGTCAGGAGCTCCGTGATCCTCTTGTCGAGTGCCTCCGCCAGTTGCGGATCCTTCTTGGCGGCGTCGCGCAGTTGGGGAAGGGTCGCGTACGGGATGAACAGGTCCGGGCGCATGGCGTGCGGGCTCAGACCGGGGTACTGGAGCGTCGTCGGAAGGTCGTCCAAGGGGCTGGACTGCCTGCCCTTGGGCTTGGCGACGGGGCCCGTCGCACCCGGGAAGCTGCTTCGGCGCCGATGGCGGCGTGGCATGTCTGTCTCCTTGGCAGGTGCCGGGGAGGGTGAACCCCTCCTTGTCGGTGCAGCGGTTCAACTGGTGGTGCTCGACCCGCCCGGTTTCCAGCAGGTCGGCTCCGGGTGGCAAAGAATCAAGCAGCTCGACATGGATCGTTACGGGGCAGCGCTCAGGTACAGATCACCTGCCGCGGGTCCAGTCCTACCTCGGTCGTGCCGATCATGGTGTCCAGCGGGGTGTCCACCACGGAGACGGCTGAGCCGCCGCTGTCCGCGGCGTACAGGTGCTGACCGTCCGGGGCGAGTGCCATCCCCGCGAGTTCGGTTCCCGCCTTGATGTGACCACGGAGCTGCCCTGTCCAGGCGTCCAGTACCGTGAGCCGACCGGGCGCCTCGGCGGTGGTCACGAACAGGTTCTCCCCGTTCCCGGAGATCTCCACGGCCTGTGGGCTGCCGGCCAGCGCATACTGATCCCGCGCGTCCGCCGGTCCCGGCGGGCCAAGCACCAACTGCCGCACCTCCGTGTCCTGGGCCAGGTACGCCCGGCCGGTCGGGCCCAAGGCCACGCCTCCCGGTGCGCCGTCGGCGACGGATTTCGGTTGGCCGGCCTGGCGTGGCCGCAAGGGATTGCCCATATCGAAGACAAGGACGCTACCGAAGGTGGTCGTGGCATACCCGTACCAGCCGCGTGGGTGGATCGTCAGATCCCGAACCTTGTCAGGCCGGAGAACCGTGGTTCCGGTGGATGCCGGGCTTGTCGGCGAGCTCAGATCCAGCACGTGGAGTCGGGAGCCGTCCTGCTCCTCCGTGATCAGGTACAGATACGCCTGACCAGGGGAAGCGCGAACCGCGAGACCGCATGTCTTGCCCAGGTCGTCCAGCGACGTCTGGACGGTCAGGGTGATGTGGTCGTCGGCCACGGAGTAGGCCCAGACTCCGCCCTTCTCCTTCGACCTTCCCGCGACGTAGAGGACGGTGTGGCTGCCGGCCTGGTGGATCGCGGCCGCGGTCGGCTCGACGCCCGCGGGAAGGTAGCTGACGCTACCTGTGTCGGTGGGGGAGCCGGGGTCGGTGAGGCCGACGACCCGGATGGCCGCGGTGGTAGCACCGCCCTCCGTGCCGTCGACCAGGTATCCGTGGGTGCCGTCCGGGTGGATCGCCACGCCGCGCAGGTCTGATCCCACGTCCAGAACGGTGCCACTGGCATTCCACTCTGTCGCCAGCGGGTGGAGCTTGCTCTTGCACGCCACGTAGAGCAGGGGCCGGCTGGGATGGAGCGCCACACCCATCGACGCCTCGGCCAAGGTGGCCTTCCAGCCGGCGGCTGCCGGCTGGACCTGCCGTTGCAGCACGGTCACCTTGCCGGACTCGACGACGTAGACCCGCACGCCGCTCGGTGCGCAGACCACGCCCGTCGGAACACCGCGACTCGGGGTCGCGATCCAGCCCACGAGTTTCTGGGCAGGCAGGTCGACGTCGTGTACACATGGGCTCTTGCGGTCGGCGACGTATGCGTAGCTGCCGTCCGCGGTACAGGCGACGTCCCAGGGCTCGTAGACGCTGTGTCCCGGACCGGTGCACGGGATGTGGCGGATGGACTGGTCCAGTACGGAGATCTTTTTGGACTCGCGGTGAGCGACGTACACCCGCCCCGCGGCCACCGCGACCGAGTAGGGCGTACCCGCGGTATCGCTCAGCAGCAGGCGCGGGTCGCCATTGAGAGTGAGACGGTCCTCGCCCAAGGTGAGGACGTACACACCCCCGCCCTGGTACGCCTGGCCCCCTTGGGGCCGGACGCCGCGGTTGGCCACGTACAGCTGCTCACCACTCGCGGAGCAGGCGAGACCGGTTGGGGAGTTGAGGGCAGAGTGCGAGATCTCGTCCGATGCCTCCAAGTACTCCTTTGTCGTCTCGTTGATTTCATCCCTGAGTTTCATGGCGTAGATTTTTTTGAAACTGTCACCGCTGTGAGTCGCGAGGTACAGGTATTTCTCGTCTGCGGAGATTCCGAGCCCCATCGGGTAGGGGGCGTAGGGCAGCGAGATGGATCCGTAGTATCTCGGGTTCTGGTTGTCGCCGGGACTGTGGCTGGCATCGGGTTGCACTGCGAACACCGAGATAGTGATCGGTTCCGAGGTGCCGATCGGCGAGTTGGCCACGAACAACAGGCGGCGTTTATGTGCCAGGGCGAGGCCCCAAGGGGAGTTGAACTTTCCGGCCTCCTTGTCGACGGTGTACTCCTCTGCCCATGTCCCTGATACCCGCTTGCGGAGTACCACGAGGTTGCTTTCGCTTCTGCCCGCGACGTAGAGGCAGGGTCCCTTGTCGCCGCCGTCGGCGATGGCCAGTCCCTCCGAGCCGAACAGGTGGTCGCCGGTAATCTTCATGGAGTGCGACCAAGTCCCCTTGAGAGGCTCGTGGTGCAGGACCGAGATGTGGGACGCACCGCTGGAAGCGAAGTCGGAGACATAGAGATGTGATTCGTCTTCGGAAACGGCCAGCCCGACCGGCTCCGATGCCTTGATATCCTCATTGGTAATCGTCTGCGGGCCGAGCCCGACCAAGGACACTGTGCCATTGGCCGCGTTCGCGGTGACCGCGTACCGGCTGTCGGGCGTGATGGCGACGCCGCGCGGGGCGGTACCCGCGCCCAGGTCGATGGGTTCGGGTGTGATACCGGTGGCATCACAGATGCCGTTCGTGCCCTTCCGGAGGATGAAAAGCCGATTGGTATCCGGAGCCGTGGCGCAGGCGAGGCTGCCGTTCGCCGCGATCGCGACCCCCCACGGTTTGTTGCCTGCCGGCAGCTCGATCGTCGTGCCACTTGCCGCGTTGGTGGGCAGTACCGACACCGTGGTGGCGCCGGAATCCGCGGTGTACACACACTCTCCGTCCGGCGAGACCGCGACATTGACCGGCCTCGCCCCGGTGCGCGCGTCCAGCTTGCGGCTCTCCACCGGCATGGTGCGCACCGTTGTGAGCTTGCCGGTGCCGTTGTCCGTGATGTAGAGGTAACCGCCCGCGGCAGCGAGCCCGGCCGGTGCTCTGCCCACCGGAAGGATCATCAGCGTGCTGCCGGAGGTGTCGCAGGCGGCCACCGTGCCTGCGGTCTGACTCACGACATAGCAGTCGGTTCCACCAGGCGGGACGGCTACGGCCACGGGGTTCGGGACGACCCCGGCCATCCGCAACGCGCCGGTGAGCGCACCGGTGTCGGGGCGCAGGGGCAGGATGCCGACCGAGCCGTGGCCCGAGCCTGAGCCGTAGTTCGCCACGTAGAGGGAGCAGCCGTCCGCGGTGACGGCCATCGCGCGGGGCTGGGCATCGACGACGGCGACTGTGGGTTCCAGCGCCGTAGGCTGGCTGCCGCTCAGGTCGATCGCGTACACCGTCCCGGTCTCCCCGCCGTCCGCGGCGTTCCAGACCGCGGCATAGCCCACGGGCCGGCTGGGGTGCGCGGCGAGCACGCGTGGCGACCCCTTGAGCTTGAGCGGTGGGTCGAGGAGGGTGGGGTCGGTGGCGGCGCTCACATCGATCAGGGAGACGCTGCCGGTGCCCCAGTTGGCCACCAGCACACGGGCGCCGTCGGGGGAGCCCGCCAGCGCGTGCGGCAGGGTCCCGGTGCCCAGCCGGCAGTTCGCCGGAGTCCCTCCGTCGACAGTCAGGACGGTGACGCTGTCCCCACCGCGGTTGGCCACACAGACCTGCTCGTGTGCCAGCCCTGCCAGCACGGCGCACGGGTTGGCCCCCACCGCGCTGGTGGTCAGGAGGCTCGTGGTGCCGTTCTCCCGGGTGAACACCGACAGTGTCGCCGCGCCCCAGTTGGGTACGTAGACACGCGTGCCCCCCGGCCCGATGGCGAGGGTACGGGGACCGGATCCGGTGCCGAGCACCTGCGAGATCGGCAGGGGCTGCGTCGTCGGGGCGCTGGTGTCGATGACCGTCAGGGTGTCGTTCGCCCAGTCGACACAGAGGGCGACGGATGTGCTGGCGCTCTTGTCCTGTGCAGGCATGGGCGCATGTCCCTTCGGGTGCGTGTGGCGGGGGTGTCGGGCGGGTCAGGGGGTTTCCGTGACGGTGACGTGGTGCTCGACGCTGTACACGGTCTCCGTCGGGGAGCAGACGATGGGTTCCTCGGCCGGCTGCGGCCCGCCGGTCTGCGGGTCGGCCGGAACGAGCCGCACCTCGTGGATGCGCCCGATCCCGGGGACCCGGTCGAGCACCCGGAACGCCTCACCGGCATGGACAGGGCGTCCGAGGGGCCAGCCGGTCCCGTCCGGTCCGCCGGTGACCGGGCTGAAGTAGGTGTAGAGCGCGCGTTCCGCCGCTGCCCGCAGCTCCTCGCGTTCCGCGGCGGTGGGGAAGTCGGCCGGGGCGACCGTCGCCGTGATGCGGATGCCTCGGTAACCGGGGGGACGGAGCCATACCGGGACATCGGCGGGTTGGCGGGGCGCGAGTGCCTGCCGGACCGCCTGGCAGGCGTCCGGGGTGGGCATCAGGTCCTGGTAGGGGAACCAGCCGCGGTGGTCCGGCGCGACCCGCGGTACCACGAGCAGCTGCACCCCGAACTCGGTGCTGCCTCCGCTGGCGTCCGTGTACCCGTCCACGCCGCCCGTCGCGTCGCTCGTGATCCAGGCCGAGATCGCCCCACCCATATTGGATTCCGGCTGGCCGGGCGTGCCCGCCTTGACCTGGTTCCCCTTCGCGCCCCGGGTGACCGTGTACGAGCGGTCGACCCGGACTTCGGAGCCCTCGGCAGGCACCTTGCCGTGCTGCGTTCCGCTCCGGGACGGGTCGGGTGTCACCGGTCCGAAGTGCACCCGGCCGGTGCTGGCGTTGAGCACCGCGTGCCGGCTGTCGTCCTTGGATTCCCTGAAGTCGTCCACCCACTGCCAATCGACCCAGCCGCTGCCCGGCTCCTTCACCTGGAGAGTCGGGAACTCTCTCTCGACGCCTCCGGGTGCCAGCAGATCGAAGTGCTGGGCCGACTCCTTGGTGTAGGTCTTCGTGGGCGCCTCCCAGATCTGCCTCTGGACCGCGGGCACTTCGACGCTCACGCCGGTGAGCGCTACGGTGTAGCTGACGTCGCCGCGGGGGCCCTCCGGATCCCGGATCTGCACGGCCAGCCAGGCGCCGGCACTACCCGAGGGGAAGCCGGCCGGCTGCTCGCCCAGCGCCTCGTAGAGGGTGGTGGCGTACGCCTTGTTCGCGGGATCCACCGCCATCTGCCAGTCCCGGCTGCGGCGGAGCTCCACCCGGTGTCCGGCCACGCCCCCATCCGTATCCTCCCACCTCGCGGAGTAGCAGCACGGGTTGTCCGTGTCCCACCAGGGGTAGGCGCTGCGGGGCAGGAACACCGAGACCGCCAGTCGCCGCCTGCCCCCCAAGCTGGGGCTGCGCGTGACACACAGGTTGAGATGTTTCAGTGGTGGCATGTCCGGGGGCACCCGCACCAGGGCCATCAGCAGCGGGGAGCCGTCGGCGCCGGTGCTGATCGTGTCGTCCCCGGGCAGGGGGCCGGTGCCCCGCCATGTCTTCCCGGTGAACATCCCGCCCGGCCCGTCTTCGAGACGCCGCAGCCGCAGTGAGCCGAGTTCGGCCGGGGAGACAAGGGCGGGTGCTTCTTTCGTGGTGAGGAACGCGATATTCCTCGGGTCCCCGGTGGTGTACAGCTGGGTCTGGGTCTTGACCGTGACACCGGTGTCGGCGACCACGAAGCGCACGGTGGTGGTGGCCGGTTTCCAGTCGCGGATGTTGCGTGCCGGGTTCAGCAGGTTGGCGGCCTCGGTCGGTACGTGGTGGATGCGTGCCATACTCGCCGACGCGGCCAGCGCCAGCTGCTTGTAGTCGGCGCCCGTCACCGCCCGCTCCGGCACCGTGCTGCCCAGCGGGCGGCGCACAGCGTACTGGCCGGGGGTCTCCTGATCGGTGCCGCCGGTGGCGGGACCCGGGTTGTTCACGGCCGAGACGTAGGGCACGGGGGTCCGCAGCGCGGTGATGGTCCGTGCGTGCGCGTTGCCTCGGGCCCCGCCACCCGTCAGGTAGTGCGGGACACGGAGCCGGGCCCCGGCCGGCAGCGGCGCGCCGTACCGGCGCGCCCCGCGGCCCTCCGGTACCACGGGGGCGAACACGGCCTCGCCGGTGCGCGGATGGAAGGTGAAGTGCCGGTCCCCGGGCTCCGATTCGGCCAGCGACTCCACGTATCGCCACGTCAGCTCCTGGCCGTCCGCTGAGGCCGCCGTGACAGCGAGGGCGTCCGCGGAGCGCAACAGCAGTGGTCGAGAAGAAAGGTGATGCCGCTCGCCCGGCTCGCCGACGGCGATGCCCAGGTCCTCGTCCGTCACACGATGCGCCTGGACGACCGGTGCGGTCACGGTCAGCAACGGCTCCAGGGCGACGGACGAGATCCGACCCTTGGCGCTGTCCGAGCGCAGCAGCCCCACGTCCCGCAGCCGCCACGGTCGGCTGTCGGCCGTGCCGGAGGTCGGGTCGAGCAGGAGGTCGGCGGGAGCGTGGACAGACGTCAGATCGATGGTGACCCGGTGGGTGCCCTCCGGGCGCTCCGCCGCGGCGATCACCCGGCACGGTTCCCAACGGGTGCCCGCCCAGGCCTGCCATGCGGTCGGGGCCTTCTCCGCAGCCACGTCCAGGGTGAGTCGCACATCCGGGACCGGGTTGGAGAGCACCACCAGGGAGTACGCCTCCTCGACGGGCTGCTCGCGGGCCCAGGCCGACCGCGGTGGCATCGCGGTGTCGGTGAGCGGGAAGTCACCGGTGTAGGGCAGGTTGAGGTGGAAGGGCGGCCCGGCGAACGGCAGCCCGCCGGGCTCCACGGCACTCACCCCGGGCTTGTCGAACCGGGTCAGTGTGCCCCGGACCTGCCCGTCCCGGTAGGCCCCGGTGAAGTTGCCGGCGATCACCAGCACACATGGGTTGAGCACCACATCGGTGACGGTGCTGAAGACCACCGGGTCCTCGTCGTCGGTCGGAGGCCGGGTCGCCACCTCCACCCCCGCGTTGATCCGCACCGGCTCCGGGACAGGCGCGGCCAGGGTGAACACCACCTCGCCGCGAGCCGCAACCGCAGGGTAGGGCTTTGGTCCCAACCGGCTCAGGAGGTCGAGCCGGTGGCGGTCGGCCGCACGGTTGAGCCGGTCGGCGAGTACCGCTGCCATGTCCACGCAGGTCTCCAGCAACGCCCGCCCCGGGTCGGTGCGGTCTCGCCCAGGCCATGCCTGCATCACGCTGTCGTAGTCGCGGACCGCGTCCACTGCGGCGTGCAGCAGATCCTCGCGGCTGCGGTGGTCGTAGTCGGGGGTCGGCAGGCTCATCCGGGCGTAGGTCCCTCTCGTCTCGGACACCGGGGTGGGTACTGCGGAGCAGGTGATGACGATGGGTTCGTCTAGATGACGACGATCTGGAACACCAGGTGCGCGGGGCAGTGGGCCCTGACCAGACGCACCAGCTGTTCTTCCACCGCCGCTCGCTGGAGGGTGTCCAGGCCGGGAACGGAGAGCGTGGCGACGAGGGTGTGGTCGGCCGACCGGTCCGAGTCCCGCCCGGTGGTCAGTTCGCCGGGGTCGGCCAGGTGCAGCCCCGGCTGACCCGCGGTCTGCGCCCGCCGCCAGCCATGGACCTCCTCCGCTTCGAGCAGCAGTGCTTCGCGGGTTCCGCGGCCGGCGGCGAGGCGGGGCGCCAGGTCGATGGCGGTCCGGACCTGTTGCTCGCTGAAGCCGGGCTCCACTCGTGCTCCGGTGATCCGCGCCAGCCAGTCCAGGAACGCGGACGGCGCGGACCAGGGGTCGAAGAGGTCCGCCAGCCTGTCCAGGCGCGCCGCAGTGGGACCGGTGAGCGCGCCGATCCCGTGCGCGAAGGCCTGGGCCACCGTGTCGTTCACGTAGACCGCGGGCAGCGGCACGGGCATGTCCACGATCTCGGTCACGTGCTCCACCACATCCCTTGGGTCCGTTCGGTTCTTCCGGCCTGATGGGTCATGCCTGGGTCTGGACGGTCACCCGCACCGCGTCGAGCAGTGGCAGGCCGCCGTCGGGAACCGGCACCAGCACGGACGGCGCGTCAGTGGGACCGGTGAGCGCTACCCGCGCGATCTGGCGGACCTGCGTCAACCTCTCCAACGCGGAGTACACGTCGCCGGCGTGCACGTCGCGTCCCCACGGCCAGCCCTGCCCCTCGGAGCCGCCCACCGCCGGGTGGAAGTAGCGGCGCAGGTGGGTCTCGGCGGCCCGCTCCACGTCGGCGTCCGTGTTCGCCCAGGGGTGGACGGTGACCTGGATGCCGAATCGCTGATACGGCGGTGGTCCGACGCGCAGGTGGTCGCCGATCAGCCGCACCGGATCAAGGGCATCCCGCACGCGCTTCCTCAACGGCTCGGTGAGCTCGAATGCCGTCGCGGTCGCCGGTCCGCGTAGGTCGATCACCGCCCGAGGGACCACGCTGACCTGTATCGCCGCACCCTCCGGCCGCCACAGGACGGGTGTGGTGACCGCGTCCTTGAGTACGTACCCGAGGTTCTTGTAGAAGACCACCGCGTCCACCGATTCCTGAGCCGCCGGCGGGAGTCCGGGGAAACCGGCGGCCACGAGGGACACCACGGCTTGGCCGTCAGGGGTGATCGTGCTGTCGTCGATCGTGACGGGGAGGTGGCAGAACGCCTCTCCCTTGAAGAAGAAGAACTCGTAGGCGTCGGCCGTCGCGCCGGGGCGCAGACTCACCTCGTCGAGGTCTGCGGTGAAGTCGACCGGAGAGGTGGGAAGGCTGGGGAACGCCTCCTTGATGAGCGTCGCCTCCATGTCGTCCTTGGTGGGTGTTGCCTGCGGGTCGTCCTTGACGGGTGTCGCCTGGGCGTCCCAGCCGCACTGCTCCCCCGAGAACCACAGCCGCGGCCGACCTTCCGCGGTGCGGACCACGGCATCCAGCCGTTTGTTGACCCGCACGAACTCCGGCGGCGCGTCGCTTTCCTGAAAGGTGCCCGTCGGCGGTTCGCCGGCGGGGAAGGTGAGCCGGGTCGGCTGGAGGCCGACGTAGTACACGATGCCCTTTGGGTCCCGGGCGGCCAGGAGGCAGGCGTCCACGTGCTCGGGGCGCTCGGGGGTGCCCAGCGCCGGAGGTACCGACAGATCGGCCGGGCGTTCCTCGGCGACGACTCGGCAGCGTGCCACCTCCGGCACGCTCAGCTGGTCCGTGCCCGACTCGACTGTCGTCTTCGACACCGCCCGCTGGACGATCCGTTCGTAGTCCCGGGCGGTCACCCCGCGGCGCGGCGGCACCAGGCCCAGTGCCGTCCGATCCAGCGCCTGCTGCCAGGTCTCCGCGTCCATGCCCGCGCTGATCGTCTCCAGGACCGTGACACTCAGCCCGGGCGGGTCCGTCACCGCCAGTTCCTCGCCCGCGGTGAGGGCGTCCGACGAGCCTTGGCACACCCGGTACGTGGCATGGATCCGCGCGCCCGACGGCGGAATCGCCCCGTGCTGCCCGCCGCCTGGTACCAGGGGGCCGAACACCACCTCGGCGGCGGCCTCGTCCCACCAGTACTTCCGGTCGTCAGCCGAGAGGCTGCCGAATGTCGGCACCGGGCCCCACTCCATGGCGCTCAAGCCAGGCGGCGTGACCTCGACCAGGTCGGGGCCCGGGGCGTGCGGTGCGGGCGCGTCCGGCTGCCAGGGGCGTCCCGCCAGAGGGAAACGCTGTCCGGGCACGTTGTCGGAGACGCCGAGCAGTTCGCGCACGGACTCGGCGACCTCCACCGCCTCGACGGTGCCCTCGGTTTCTCCTTCGGGGATGAGCAGGGGTGCCACGGTGCGGAATCGGACCTGTGGGGCGCGAGTGCTGGTGGCGGTGGTCCCGGCAGGCACGGTCAGGCCGGTGCCGGGCGTGCCGCGCCGGACCAGGAGCCGCAGCCGCGCGGGACAGGCCGGTGCCGGCGCCACTCCCATCAGCCGCAGCAGTGCGGCCCGCTGCCGCGGCGTCATGCGGTTCACCCGGTACAGCAGCGCGTCGACGCGGGCCGCACAGGCCTCCAGCAGGGTGATGCCGGGGTCGGACACGTTGTGGTCCGTCCACTGCGGGGCGCGTCCCGGCAGTGCCCTTTTCGCCGCGTCCACCAGAGGCTGGAACGAGATGTCGTCAAGGTGGGGAACCGGCACGGTGTTCCCGGCATCCGCCGACGAGCCGCCCGGCGGAAACGGCTGCGGCGGGGCACTCACCGCACATCCGCGGCCACGTCGGGCCGGTACCCGGCGGCCACCGGCGCCGTGACCATGGCCGCCGGCTCGTCCGGCAGCGGCGCCGGGGGAGTGGGCGGCACCAGGTAGAACGGGAAGACCAGGTTGCGGGGATCGCTGGTGCCCCGCAGCCGGTAGCGCACGTCGATATAGAGCACCGCCGGGTCCTCCTGGTCCGCGCTGAAGACCAGGTCGTCCAGGTCGATCCGCGGCTCCCAACGCTCCAGCGCCTCGCGCACCGCCTGGTCGGCGCGGCTGACGGTGCCGGCGTCCAAGGGGTCGAAGACCAGCTCGTGAATGGCGCAGCCGAACTCGGGCCGCATCGGCCGCTCCCCTGGCCTGGTGGCCAGCACCAGGCGGATGGCCTGGGCCACCTCGTCGTGGCCGGTGGTCAGGGCCACCCGCCCATCGGCGGTGAGGGCGGCGGGGAATGCCCAGCCGGCGCCTACGATGTCCACGATCGTCCTCCCGTCGGCGATCAGTTGATGTCCACCCGCTTGCCGGTGATCTCGGTCTTGGTGTCGCCGTTCAGCTTCAGGTTGGCGGTGGCGGTGGCAGTGACGTCCTTGCCGGTGATCTCGGTCTCGGTACCGCCCTCCAGCTTCAGGGAGCCGGACGCGGTGACGGTGACGTCCTTGCCGGACAGGACGAGTGCGCCACCGGCGCCGCCGTCCTCCGAGGCGGCCTCGATCCGCACCGTGCCGGCCCGGATCGTCACCGTTCCCTTGGCTCCGGCATCCAGGGTGACCTGCTGGTTCTGCCCGTCCAGATGGAGCCGGACCGGGGTATCGCCGCCGGCGGCGGTCACCACCATGCCGGTGTTCTTCCGGTCGAGGTGCGCACAGACCTTGCCGTCGCCGGTCTGCAGCCGCACCCCCTGCGGCTGCTTGGCGGCGCTGAGCAGCTCCACCCGGTCCCCGGCGCGCGACACGAAGGAGCGCCGGTTGAGCCGCCCGGTGTCGGCGTCCACCAGCGGCACCTCGTGCCCGGTCGGCCCGTCCACGCCGTTGTACAGTCCGCCGAGCACATACGGGCGGTCCAGTCGGCCGTGCTCGAAGCCGACCAGCACCTCGTCACCGACTTCCGGGCTGAAGACCCCGCCACCGCCCTGCCCGCCGAAGTGCACCGACCTCGCCCAGTCCGTCACGTAGTCCTGGGACAGCCACGGCAGCCGCAGCCGCACCGCTCCCCGTTCCCCGCGGTCGGGCTCCTTGATGTCCACCACCGTCCCGGTGGCCACGCCCAGCCCGCACAGCGGCGGCGGGGGCGGTACCACCGGCGGGGGCAGCCGGCCCACCCACACCCGGGTCCGGTAGCCGCACTCCCCGTCGAAGCTGTGCCGGCACGCGGTCACGGTGTACTGCCCGGAGAACGGCTCCCCGATTCCGCTCAGTGTCACCGGCAGACCCGCGGACAGCTGCGGGGTTCCGACCACCGCCGCCTCTAGCTCGGCTGTGCCGGCCGCCGCCTCCTCGGCCAGCGCCCGGGCCGCCGCGCTCACCTGGCGAGCCGTCGTATACGGCCGACCGGCCACCAGCAGTCGCGGAGACCCGCCGAACGCCGAGGCCAGCCGTCGTGCCGGGAATCCCGAGCGCACCCGGCCGCCGACATCGCGTTCGACGTCGGCCAGGTCCGTCACCGGTTGCTTCGCCACGGGGTCCCAGCCGCGCACCTGCACTGCGCTCACCGCCTCCAAGGAGGAGACCACGGCGCGTACCGATCGCAGGTTCCGTCCGTGCTGGAGCACGAACGGGTTGCCACGGGCCCCCGCCTCTGCCGGCGGCGCGGAACTCGCCGGCGGGATCGGCCGGATGTCCAGCTGCCGGTCGTGCACCGTCAGGTACCGGCCGCGCTCCTCGGCGAGGTGGGCGAGCAGTTCCCAGTCGGTGAGGTTCGGCTGGGAAAGGTGCGCGATCCGCTCGCCGCCCCCCACCATCTTCCCCACGGTCAGACCGTTCCTACGGGCGAGTTCCCCTGTCACCTCCGCGAGCGTGCGGTCCACGTACGCCGCTACCCGGCGCCCCCGCATCAGCCGGTGCCCCAGGTCCATGGCTCGCACCTTGGTGAACGTGCCGTTGCCGTCCACCTCCGTCTCCAGGCCCACCACCTCGCCGCCGAACACCAGCCGGTGAGTGCGGCCGGCCACGGAGGTCACCTCGACCGTGAGCGGCCGGCTGATGGTCACCCGAAGGTCCGTGAGCAGAGCGTGGCCGGGGTCGCGGAACCACAGCACCGCCTCCGCGGGCCGCCCCATCACCGTGTCGACCTGCGTCTCCACCAGCCGGTCGGCCCACTGCGGCGGCAATGGCCGGTCGAACGCCACCGCCGGCTCGGCCGCGTACAGCTCGGTCCGCCTACCCACGGGGTTCCTCCACAGGCTCCTCGGCCAGCACTGGCAGCACCACATGGGTGCCGGGCACCACCCGGTCGGGATCGTCGATGTCGTTCGCCTCGGCGATGGCACGCCAGCGGGTGGGATCGCCATAGGTCCGCCAAGCCAGTGTCGCCAAGGACTCGCCGGCGACGACCTGATGGGCGTCCACCGGCCCCGCCGCCGCCGACGTCGGGTTCTGCGCCGGGGTGGCGCCACCGGCTTCTTCCAGTCTGACGCTGCACAACGCGCGCAGCGGAGTGCCGTCCCGCGCGAACCGCGTGTAGGTCACCCCCACCGACGTGACCACCGCGTAGAACGCCGTGGTGCGGGACGCACCCCACTGCAACCGCACCCACGGCGCGGATTTCGCCCCGGCCCTGCCACGGTGCGGCCTCGGCGCGCAACAGGCCAGCAGCGTCTCGACCTGCTGCTGGACGCCGGGGCCTCGCCCGACGGCGGCGTCCACGAAGACCTCGACGGTCATCGACCGCGGCTGGGCGCTGATGAACTCGGGAAAGGTCGCCGCCTCATCAGACGGTGCTCGACTGCGGTCCCAGTTCGCGGATTTGGCCAGCGTGACCTGGGTCGGGTTGAACTGGAGCTGCAGGCGGTCCCTTTCGCGGCCCGGGGTGTTGCCCCGCGCGGTCGGCGGCTCGTAGATCACCAAGGCGGCACGCACCGGGGCGCCGCCGAGCAGACCGGGCAGCATGGCTTGTCCTCCCTCACACCATGATCTCGATGAAACCGCCGTGGGCGATCTCCAACGTCTCGCGCGCGGCCCGGGACTGGTCCACGTCGAAGGACGGGCCGTTCCAGCGCACCGGCAGCACGTCATCGAGCAGCCAGCGCACCAGCGGGCGGCGGTCCGGGCCGAGCGCCGCCAACTGGCCCGGCAGTCGCACCGGCTCCAGCATCTGTGCCTGGATCCATCCCCAGATCAGCGTCGTCTGCCGGGTCAGCGGCCGGGACAGCACCACGTTCGAGTAGCGCAGCCGGGTCGGCAGATGCCAGGCCCGGTCGTTCGACCCGCCCTCGACCCGCTCCTCCACCTCCATCGAGCATCCCAGGCCGTCACAGGCGGTGAACGAGCCCAGCTCGTAGGTGCCGATGGACAACTGGAACAGCGAACTGACGGCGAACGGCTGGTCCGACACGGACACTCCCTTCGGAACGGGTAGCGGACGGGGGCGGGAGCGGCAGTGAAGGGCGGCGCCGGAAGCGACATGCGGGACTCGCGTATGCCGGGCGGTGCCATCCGCCCGGGGAGCGGGTCAGCGCGGGGGCATGCCCGGTATGCCGATGGCGTCGCGGGACCACGAAGGCGCACCGTTCCGCCGTTCCCGACGGCGCAACTCCGGCAGGACCGCGGCCGCCAAGGCGTCCGCGTGGTGCTGCGCCACCTCTTGTGCCACCAACCACGTGTCCGGCTGGCCGTGCGAGGCGGCCCGGGAGCCCGGCCTGCCGACAGTGCCGCCGTCCGCCTCCCGGCCGGGCGCGGCCGAACCGAGCAGCGCGCGGGCCGAGGGAGCTGCCTCGGAGCCGGTGTCGCTCCTCAAGGGGGTCGACTGGGCGGCGACGGGCCCGTGGCCGCCGGGCGACGACGCGGAGGGGGCGGCGGAGGACGCCGAGGGGGCCTCGGCGCCGAGGTCTGCGGGGTGCCGCCGTGTTGCGGACCGGTCGTGGCCGATGGGGTGTCCGGCCGAACCGGGCGCCAGGGGGGTCGCGGTGCGCGGCATGTGCGGCAACGGCCCTCCGAGTCCGTACCGGGGGTGTCCGGGGTGCGACTCGGGCCGACGCGGGCGCGACGGAGGCGGCCCGGGCACCTGCGGGGCCGGGCCGCCGCCCGCGCCCGGGCCGGCAGGAGCTGCCCGCACGCCCGGTGACTCCTCGCCGGCCCGTGGCTCGCGGCGGGGCGTCGGGGCACCGTACTGATCCGCGACCCGGCTCATGCGTGCCCCGGTAGGAGGGAGGGCGCCAGGCCGTTGGTCCGCTGGGGTCGGCAGCCGAGGGTCGTCGAGGGTGTCCGGCACGGCTCCCGAGAGCCCTTGACCGGAGGGCTGGAAGCGGCGGGACTCGCCCTCTGCCATCCCTGCCCCGGCGGGAGGACTGGTGCTGCGGTGCGCTGGGGTATGCGCATCCGGCGGAGAGACCGAGGGAGGCCCGCCGGAGAGCCGAAGAGGCCTCGGCGATGGCGATGCCAGCGCGTACGTGCTCGATGAGGCAGGGAAGGCGGGCTCTTTGACGGGCGCTGGACCGTTCCGTGGCGCTCCCTCGGTGCGCCACCGCCTGAAGTTCGGGGTGGGACCGCCGAGCTGCCGGTCGGAGGTTCGCCGACGGGTGCCGGACCAGCCGAACCAGCGGGCCAAGCTGGCTGCGGGCAGGCGGCCGGGCGTCGGCACAGGCATGATGCGGCCACCGGCAGCGGACTGCGAGGCGTCGATAGGGGCAGGCACGGCGGTGTGGTGCGCCCCCGAAGCTGATGGCGTCCTCGGCTCGGAGACCGACCGGGCTGCCAGGCCGCGCGGCGGTGTCTCGCCCGACATGTGCGGCAGGCTTGCCGGCACCTGCAACGCCGCCGCGGTGACCGTCTCCGGCGACTCCGCCTTCTCGGCCGACCAGGGCAGTAGCGCATCTGCTGCCCTGGACTGAGCGCACCGGCCGGATCGGTCGGTACTCGTCTCGTGGGCCGAGGGGAGGGAAGCGAAACCACCGATGGCGGTGTGGTCCGCTGCTCCCTGCACCGCCACCAGGAGTCGCCGCCCAGCGAGTGGCACGCCGGTCGGCAGCAGTCGGCCGGCCGATGTCACCGCCGGGGCGGGCTGCCAGGCGGTCAGCCGGTCCCGCCAGATGGCCAGACCGCTGCTGGGCACCGGTCCGGCCAGGCGCGAGGGCCGCAGCGTCGGCACCGTCTGCCAGGCGGGCGTGGGCTGGCTGTCGGAGGGCATGGCACAGCCGGGCGGTTCTTCGGTCCGGCCGGGGCGCCGCAGCCGGGCGAGTACCCTCACGGTTCCCGTCCCGGTCTCGCGTCCTCGCCGAGGAGTGCGGCGACCTGACGCACCCACGCCACTCGTTCGCCGTGCGGGAGGGAGAGTACGTCCGCGCACCCCCAGTGCAGGTGGTGGGAGACGTAGGCGACCTCGGCGCGGAGGACGGCGGCGGGGTGCGTCACGATTCCCCCAGGCGCCGCCCAGCGCCCGGCGCCGGCAGGGCGAAATCGGTGCCGCAGGACGGGCAGGCCACCGCCTCCGCCGGCCCGGCCAGCCCGTTGATCCGCCGGTAGAAGTCCTGGAGGTAGGCCAGGTCCGTGGCGAAGAGTTGTTCCACCACGCCGGCATGGATGTCGGGGACGGCGCCGAGCCTGGTGATCACCAGACTGAGCAGCACCACCCCCAAGTACGCCGGGTTCTCCCGGACCCGCTGGTCGATCAGCGGGGACAGCTCGTCGCGGGCGGTGGCCAGCCGCATGGTGCCGAGCCGGTGCACCGTCCCGGCGCTGTCGACATAGCCGTGCGGGAGCTCGAACGAGAACTCGGTGCGAAGCCGTGCGTCGACCTCGGCGGTTCCCTGCCGGTCCGAAACAGGCTTGGCAACGACGCTGTGCCTCATGCGGAGGTTGCCTTCTGGGCCATCGAAATGCTGATGGCCCCATCGGTGACGCTGGCATCCACTCGGACGTCCCTGGCCTTGTCGCTCGGGACGTGCACGGGGCCCGGGATCTTGAAGGTGACTGCGGCGTCGCTCACCGCGTTGCCTTTCGCGTCGAGACCCGAACCTTCCAGGGGTACTCCATGCGGACCTCCCAGTGCGAGGCGATCGAAGATTGACGCAATGAACAGGGGGATTCCAGGCAAACCTTAGGTTTGGGATCGAGGTCGGAGCGATACGACACGTGGTCTTCACTCGAATGCAAACATGGACTGATAAATAACATATATACAATGTGGTCACCTCGGGGCCGTGAACCAGATAGGCGGCGCCTTCCAGGCTTCGTCGCCCACTCGGACCACGCAATCCCTTGGGCCTGCAAGGGGATATACGGCGCGAGCGCCTCAAGGTCTCCTTCCGGTCGATGAGTTCGACAACCTGCACGTGCTGTCGGTGTAGGAGTGTCACGTCGGAGATGCCGCACAATGACGCCGGACGCACGGACCCGCTCCTCACTGTCCAGTGCGCCGCCACCCGCCCCGCCTCTAAAGTCGACGCTTCCCATCGTGGGCGCGCCGACCGGTCAACCGCATCGGCCCCACCGTTACCACCCACCATGTCTTATGGGGAAATGATTATTTGACTAGGAAGAGGGTGCTGTAATTCTGTGGTATCCCGCCGATTCGCATAAGACTGCTCGGATTTCGCGCCCGGTGGTTTACTTTCGAGTGCCGTGGAGAAACTCTGACTGTGGCACCCGCCACCCCTCTGATAATGCGGGGTGCGGCTGGGTCGGTGACGTCATGGCAATGATGTGCTACGGCCACGAGGATAAAGGCGAACTGGCGCAGTAAGCCACGGAGTCCAGGCGTACCCAACTCGCCGAGACCACCCGGGCGCGACCGCCAAAAGTGGTGGGCCCAGTTCGGCGTGACTCCGGTGTCCTGTCAGAACAACGACCGGCGATTTTCAGTCGGATCACGCCGCGAAGATCGCCGAATTCGTCATGGGAAAGAGCGTCGGCAACTCGCGTACTGGGGCTGGGCGCGACCGAAACGCCTGCCTCAGCCCATCGCTGTGCCAGTGCACCAAACATTCCGCACGAGAAGTGGGACTTTGCACGGCGCTTCGTCCCCTTTCGCCCGGAAATTCACCCACCCGTCTCAACGAAGGGCACCATCATGGCCAATCGCTCACCGCAGCTTTTCGCTGATGGCTACGTCAGTGCTGCCGGCGACGTACCACTGCGCTTGATCCATGCGTTCAGTGGGGTCGGCAGTGTCACCAGCGGCGATCCGGATTCTCCGTCGGGCCTCATGGCCGCGCTCCGGGAATCGCGCCCCATCACCGTCACCCGGCGGCACGACCGGGTGGTCCTCGCCACCCCACCGAAGGTGGTAGAAGCTCTCGCCTCCCAAGGGGCGCCCGCTGAGCAGCCGGACGGGGTGACCGAGTGATGCCGGGCGAGACCGCGCGACAGGGTCAGCAGGCCGACCTGGAGGCGATGGTTCAGCGGGTGGCCGTCACACCGGACGGCTACGCCATGGCCGTCCACTTGGCCACACGCGTGCCGGTGAGCGGCTGGACGGTGGAAGTGGTGCTGCCCCCCGGCGCCACCGGGCAGCCCGGCCCGGGAAGCACCTGGGATGGCCAGCGGCTCACCGCCGTGCCGGGGCAGGTCGTCCCCCGGCGCGGAGAGGTGGGGCACGGCGTGCTGTGGCTGGGGGTGTCCGGTACGCCGCACGCGCCGCACGCGGTACACGTGACCGCCCACACCGCTGACGGATCCTTCCGGAGCGTCAACGTCGCCAAGGTGCTGGTCACGCAGACCGGTTCGCGCTCCACCAAACCCACCAGCGAGGCCGACTGGGAAGGTTCCACGCGCATGTCCGGCTCCGCGGGCGGCGGGGGAGGCGGG
>NZ_SRID01000779.1 GCF_004684805.1 Streptomyces palmae | reverse complement strand
GGCTCTCCGGTGATCGGGTAGAACTCCTCCAGAAGACCTGTCTCTCGCGGCGCACCCCCCGGCGCCGCACCTCGGTACCGGCGCCCTGACGCCGGTACCGACCGCCCAGGGCCCTGGGACGCTCTCCCCCCGTGGGCGTCCCGGGGCCCTGACGCCGTCCGGGCCCCGGAGAGCCCGCGCCCGCCGTGTTCCGGTGACGGCCGGCGGCCCCGCGCCGCCCGTCGCGGCTTCCGCGTATGACCCCCCGGGCCTCGCACTGGTGATCGAGATCACCTCTCCGCGCACTCGTTTCGTATGCAACCTTTTTCGCGCCCTCATGGTCATGTACGTGCAAAAGCACGGGCCTGTTCGCGCCTTCCACGCGCCGGCCTTCCCCGATCGCTGCTGCACCTTCGCAGCGCGTACAGACCCCGAAGAGGTCTCAATGAAGCTTCGCCGCGCACT
>NZ_SRID01000778.1 GCF_004684805.1 Streptomyces palmae | reverse complement strand
CGCCCGCCCACCCCTTGGCGCCAACTCCCGTGTGCCATCCGCTTATCAGCGAGTATGACTAATAGTGGTCGACTTGCCACGCGCTGTTCGCGCGTCCTAGCGTTCGCGGCAAGAAACAACCCCGGCCGGTGCTACCAACACCAAAACCGGGGTCTGACCAACAAGATCGAGGAAGAGTCGATCCCATGGCTGTCGCCGACTGTACCGCCGCCCGAACCCTCCCCGCGCCCTCGATGGCCAAACCCGGCTTCGGGAAGCGTTCCGCGCCGGACCAGCCTCCGCGCTGCCGATCGGACTTCGCACATCTGCCCACCCGCGAGGCACTGATCGCCGCCTTCATCGACCACCTCCCCGAGGGCGCGGCCATCGACGCCAAGTCGCTGGCCAAACAGCTCCCCGACTACGGCCAGCAGGCGTGCCGCTCCGCTCTCAACGCCCTCTCCGAGGCCGGCCACCTGCGCCGCCTCCACGGCACCGTAGGGGAGGGTCGTACCCAGTGGGTGACCAGGACGTACTTCTCCCGCCAGGCCCGCGACGACACCTGGTGGACGGGCTTCGCCGCCGGGAACGTCCCCGTACCGCCGCCCGCGCGCCGTGCCCACCGTCAGCCGGACGAGCGACCCCCGCTCACCCGCGCCCCTTCACCCTTCCCGGAAGCCGCTCCCGCACCGGAGCCCGCCCCCAGGTCGGAGCCCATC
>NZ_SRID01000777.1 GCF_004684805.1 Streptomyces palmae | reverse complement strand
GGCACCCCCGCCCGTACCGGAGGCGGACCGCCCCACGGGCGAGATGTGAGCGGGACGGGCCTGGTGCCCGCGGGGTGGGTGTGGAGGTGCGGCGCGGCTTCCGCCCGTGCGGAGGCGGACCGGCTCTCGCGGGGGAGATGTGAGCGTGCCGCGGGCCGTGCTCGCGGGCCGGTGGTGCGGGGTGGCCCGCTTCGCCGCCCCCGCCTCGCGTTTCTCCGCCGTGCGGCCCTGCCCGGCCGGCGCCGGAGGCGGACCGGCCCCCGCGGCTGAGAGGTGGGGCGCGGCGTCGTGTTGTGCGTGGGGCCGGCGTGTTGTGCGATCTCGCCCCACCCCGCCCGCGCCGGAGGCGGGATATGGGTCCGCCGCGTCGCTTACCCGAGGGTGCGGCGCGGCGGGCTCAGGGGTTGGAGATCAGTCGTCGGAGCCGAGGAGCGGGCGGAGCTGGTCCGGGAGCTTGTGCTCGCAGGTCTGCCGGGACTGCTTGGTCAGCGCGTCGTTCACGCAGGTGTAGTAGTCGCGGTAGATCAACTGGAAGCTGAACGTCGAGACCGCGATGACCAGCGCGATCCCGCCCGCGACCAGTCCGCTGATCGCCGCGGTGGCCTGCGGCCTCGACGAGAACCCACGGGGCGCCGGAGCGGGCTCGGGGCGGCGCGGCTTGGCCCGCAGCGAGCTGATGCCCCAGTAGACCGACAGCGCG
>NZ_SRID01000776.1 GCF_004684805.1 Streptomyces palmae | reverse complement strand
GGGTGGGGCGGGCGCGGGAAGCGGGAGCGCGGCCCAGACCGCCTTGCCGCCGTTCCCGAGGGAGTCCACGTCGTAGGTGCCACCCGCCTCCTCGGCGATGGACTGCACCAGCAGCAGCCCCCGGCCGCCGGTCTGCCCCTGGTCGGCGGTGAGCGCGGTGGGCCGGTAGGGATGGTTGTCCTCCACCGCCACCCGCAGCCAGTCCCGGCCGATGGAGACCACCACGGCGATCTCCGGGGAGAGCAGGGCGGCGTGCCGCACCGCGTTGGTGACCAGCTCGGAGACGATCAGCAGCAGGTTCTGCAGCAGCTCCTCGTCGACCGGCACCCGCTGGCCGGCCAGCAGGTCGCGCACCGCGTGCCGGGCCCGGGGCACCGAGGAGTCCAGCGCGGGTGCGGTGAAGCGCCACACCCCCTCGTAGGGCATCGGCGGGCGGGGTGCCCCTTGGTGGCCCGGTGGGACGCTCCCAGGGATCTCCATTCCGATGCCCATCCTCCCCCGGCTACCGCTGGGAGGTGCCCCAGCCGCCACTCGATTGCTCACGACGAGTGTTGGGAATCACACACCGCGAGCTGGGACACTGAACGCAAGTCGGCACCTATCGACGGCTTTTGGCCGCTTTGAGAGCGATCAATTATCGGCATGCCGCTTTATGACCGGCTACTTCCGGCCGTTTCCCCGCCCCGCCATGCCCCCTGTGC
>NZ_SRID01000096.1 GCF_004684805.1 Streptomyces palmae | reverse complement strand
CCGCCCTCCCTCCGTACCCGCTCCCTCCCGCGACGGCGGAAGCCGACGCCGGTTCCTCGCCGCCGGGGCGGCGGCCGGAGCCGCGGCGGCGCTGACCGCGGCCCCGGCCACCGCCGCCACGCGCGCCGGCGGACGGCGCGCGGCAACGCCCCGTACCGTCGCCGTGTTCGGGGGCGGGGTCGCCGGGCTGACCGCCGCACACGAGCTGGCCGAGCGCGGCTACCGGGTCACCGTCTACGAACGGAAGCCCACCGGCCTCGGTGGCAAGGCGCGCAGCATGGACGTGCCGGGCACCGGTACGGGCGGGCGGCGACCGCTCCCCGGGGAGCACGGCTTCCGGTTCTTCCCCGGCTTCTACCAGAACCTTCCGGAGACCCTCAGCCGCATTCCGTTCCCCGGCAACCGCAACGGCTGCAAGGACAATCTCGTCGATGCCACGGAGGAGTTGCTGCCCCGCACCGGGGGCCGGCCGGAGCTGCGGTTCCCCTTCCGCACGCTCGACGCCCCGCCGTCCGCCATCACCCCCGAGGCACTGCGCCAGATCCTCACCGGGGCACTGGACACGGTGCTGCGGCTGCCGATGACGGAGGTGGTGTACTTCGCCGAGCGGCTGCTGGTGTACCTCACCAGCTGCGAGCGGCGGCGGGTGGAGGAGTGGGAGGGGACACGCTGGTGGGAGTACATCCGGGCGGAGCGGATGTCTTCGGACTACCAGCGGCTGCTGGCGATCGGGCTCACCCGCAACGTCGTCGCCACCAAGGCGGAAGTGGCCAGCGCCCACACGGTGGCGCACATCTTCGAGGCGTTCCTCTTCAACGTCCTGGGACGGGGGAACGACGGGCAGCCGGACCGCGTTCTGAACGCGCCCACCAACGAGGCGTGGATCGACCCGTGGCTGGCCCTTCTGCGGAGTCTGGGGGTGCGGTTCGTCACCGGGGCACCGCTGGTCCGGCTGGAGTTCCAGGGCGGGGAGATCACCGGAGCGGTCGTCAAGGACCCGCGGACGGGCGGGAACCGCACCATCACCGCCGACTACTACCTCAGCGCGATGCCGGTGGAGCACGCGCGGCCCACCTGGACGCCGGGCATGCGCGCGGCGGATCCGCAGTTGGGCCGGTGCTCGGCGCTGGAGACGGACTGGATGACCGGCATCCAGTTCTATCTGCGCGAACCGCTGCCGATCGTGCACGGACACCTCAACCACGTCGACACCCCGTGGTCGATCACCTCGATCGGCCAGGCGCAGATGTGGCCGGAGCGCGACTTCCCCGCCGACTACGGGGACGGCACGGTCGCCGACTGCCTGTCCACCATCGTCTCGGAGTGGGACAAGCCGGGGATCCTGTACGGCAAGAAGGCCAAGGAGTGTACCAAGGACGAGGTCGTCCGGGAGGTCTGGGCGCAGATGAAGGCCGGACTCAACGACCGGGGACGCAGCGTGCTGCGCGACGAGCTGATCCACTCCTGGTTCATGGACCCGGCCGTGGACGGACTCGGCGGCCCGAAGCCGACCAATGACGAACAGCTGCTGATCCACCCGAGCGGAACGCTGCACCACCGCCCCACCTCGGGCACCGCCATCCCCAACTTCTTCCTCGCCGGCGACTATGTGCGCAACGACATGGACCTGGCCACCATGGAGGGGGCGAACGAGACGGGGCGGCAGGCCGTCAACGCGCTGCTGGCCGCGGACGGTTCGAGCGCGGGGCGGTGCGTCATCCGCACGCTCTACCAGCCGCCGGAGCTGGAACCCCTCAAGCGGACCGACGAAGCCCGCTACCGGCTGGGGCTGCGCAACCTCTTCGACCTGGGGTGAGTCCGGCGGTCCGATCGGGGCGACCGTGTGGCGGGGTGAGTGGTCGGCGACGGCCCGTCCGCCGCAGCGGCTGTGCGGCGCCGGTCGATGGATAGGCTCCTGGCATGGACATTCGTGTAGAGGTCATCGCGGAGGCGAGTCAGGAGCTCGTCGACGCCTTCGGCAGACTGCTTCCGCAGTTGTCCTCGACCGCCAAGCCGCTCGACCGCGCGGCGCTCGACCGGATGGTGGCCTGCGATGCCAACACCGTGCTGGTCGCCCGCACTCCCGACGCGATCGTCGGCACCCTGACACTGGTGCTTGTTCCCTTGCCGGCCGGTGTGCGGGGCCGTGTCGAAGACGTGGTCGTCGACAGCGCGGCGCGAGGCCGGGGAGTCGCCGGCCTTCTCATCCAGGAGGCCCTGCGGCTCGCCCGGGAGGCGGGTGCCCGGACGGTCGATCTCACCTCCCGACCGGATCGTGCGGCGGCGAACCGGCTGTACGAGCGGCTCGGCTTCCAGCCCCGGCAGTCCACCGTCTACCGCTTCCCGCTCGATGCGTAGGCGAGGTGGTCGGGGCGTTCGCGGTGCTCTGGCAGGCTGGTGGGGAAAGGCGGTTCCCAGGGGAAGGAAGCACATTGGAGGCGGTTGAGGTCCCGCGGTCGCTGGCGGTGTCGTACGCCAGGGGCTTCGGCGAGGAGGGCAGGGCCTGGATCGCCGGGCTACCGGCTCTGGTGGCAGAGTTCCTGGACCGCTGGGAGCTGCGACGGGACGGCGCGGTCGGGGCCGGGGAGGCCTCGTTGGTGGTGCCGGTGCTGTGTCACCACGGCACACGCGCGGTGCTCAAACTGCAGATGCCCAGAGAGGAGACCACCGCCGCCCTCATCGGGTTGCGCACCTGGAACGGCCGGGGGATCGTGCGGCTGCTCGACCACGATCCCGTCAGCAGCACCATGCTGCTGGAGCGGCTGGACGCCACCCGCACACTGGCCTCGGTCGAGGACGACGACCTCGCGATGGGCATCCTCGCCGGGCTCCATGCCCGACTGCTCAGTGTCCGAGCGCCCGAGGGACTGCGCCACCTCGGCGACATCGCCACCGAGATGCTGGACCTGGTTCCGCGGGCGGTCACGGCCCTGGCCGACCCCGCGCACCGGCGGCTGCTGCGCGGCTGGGCGTCTGCGGTGGCCGAGCTGGTCGGCGAGCCCGGAGACCGGATGCTGCACTGGGATCTGCACTACGGCAACGTCCTCGCCGCGCAGCGTGAGCCGTGGCTCGCCATCGATCCCGAACCGCTCGCCGGAGACCCCGGCTTCGACCTGTGGCCCGCGCTGGACAGCGGCTGGGACGACCTCGCCGCCAGGGGCGATGCCCCGCGCGTGGTGCGGCGCCGCTTCGACCTGCTCACCGAGGTCCTCGGCCTGGACCGCGCCCGCGCCACCGGCTGGACGCTGGGGCGGCTGCTGCAGAACTCGCTGTGGGACATCGACGACGGCCGGACCGCTCTTGCCCCGTCCGCCATCGCGATGGCGGAGTCGCTGCTCGGCCGCTGACCCCTGCTCCGTGGGCTCGTACCGTCCGCGCATGGGTCCGCCACCGGCTGGTCGCCGGCTCCGGTGCCGCGGCCCGGGGCGGGGCCACCGGGTCCCGGTGACACCGCGCCCGGGCTCGCGGGTCAGTGGACGTGGTCGAATCGTCCGGCACGGCGTTCGAGGTGGATGGCGGTGAAGACGGCCACCTTGGCGCGCATGGCCCACGGGTCGAAGGGCTTGCTGATGTAGTCGACGGCGCCGGCCGCGTACCCGCGGGCGGAGTGCTCGGGGTCGGCGCCCATCGCGGTCAGGAAGATGATCGGCACATCGCGGGTCCGAGGGCGGCGCTTGATGTGCGCGGCGGTCTCGTACCCGTCCATCTCCGGCATCTGCACATCCATGATGATGACGGCGAAGTCGTCGTGGTCGAGCAGCGCCTTGAGCGCCTCCCGGCCGGAGGAGACGGTGACGAGCTCCTGGTCCAGCGTCCCCAGGACCGCCGTCATGGCGAGCAGGTTGTCGACCTGGTCGTCCACGATGAGGATCTTGGGCATGTCCCGGGGCACCGCGGCGGGGAGTGCGGCCACTGGGCGCTCGATGGCTTCCAGCTGTCGTTCGAGCAGCTCGCAGCGGGCCTCCGCGGCGGCGCGCTGCTCCTTGGCCACGCGAAGTTCCGCGCCCAGTCTCGCCGCTTCCCGTTGCAGGGCGTCGCGCTCCTCCAGCAGCTGGGAGACGTCGGAATGGGTCGCCGCGAGCTGGTCCGCCCGCTCGCGCTCCGCCTTGCGCTCGGCCTCCAGCTGGTTCAGGCGCACTTCCAGGTCCGCGATGCGGTGGGTGCGGTCCAGGAGGGCGTCGCCCAGTACGTCGCCGCGGACGCTGGAGCGCCGGGAGACCCGGTCGGCGTCGGCCAGTTGCTGCTCGAGGATCTCCACCGCGTTCTTCGTGGACGAGCCGGCGTCGACGGCCGATCCGTACAGTCCGCGGACGAACTCGATGGCCTCGGTGGTGACGGCGGTTCCGCGGTGTTCGGCGAGGTCCGTGAACAAGTCCATGATCACCTGCCAGGGAGGCAACCGGGTTCCGTTCAGATAGCGAGAGAGCGTCCCCGGATCGCGATGGCGTCTGGCCGCGTAGCGCCGCACCGACACCTCCAGCCCCTCGAACATCTCCCGCAGGGCCTGGGCGAGCGCCCGGGACTCCTCCGCGAGATCCTCACCCAGCGGGTGCAGCTCAGCCATTCCCGTTCCCCTCCCGGGCACCGGCGCGCTCGCTCTCGCGCCGCCGCTCCTCGCCGGGATCGCTCGCGATGACGCGGTCGAAGAACGGCACCGCCAGCCCGGCCGCGGCCAGACCTCCCAGCACGCTGCGCGGCGCGCCGTCCCCGGCGAGCGCGGTCAGGATCCCCACCGCCACGCCGGTCAGCGAGGCGAGCAGCAATATCAAGGCCGTCCGCAGGGGGAGCAAGCGCTGGTCCACCGTCTCTCCATCCATCCAACCCGCCGACAGCAGACGGGAGTCGACTGCCCGTCCAGCGGTTCGCGGGATGGGCTGACCACCAGGATGGAGCGTGCTGAGACCGTTGCGCCGCGTGATCACGGAAGAAGCCCGCCGACGCCTGGCGTTGCCGTGCCGGCCCGCCGTGCGGGAGGGTCCGTCCGCGCAGGCCAACGCGGGGGGCGCGGAGAACCGTTGCCGGTCTGTTGCGCCGCAACACCCGCCGCGGGGGGCAACGGTGCGCAGCCGAGGGCCCTAGGGTCGGGCGCCGGCGGACGGAGTACGTCCCCGAGCCCAGGTGCCGCTTGCCGCGGCGCCGCTCCGGCCATCCCGGACCGCTCCCCCGCACAGGACGAACGGGGCCTGCCGAGCCCAGGCCCGTCCTGCCCGTCGGGTCGGCGTCCCGGCCTCGGTCGCCGCCTCGACGAGCCGACGAGCGGGACGGCTCGTACGAACCGTCGGCGCCCTCCCGTACGGCGGGTCCGGAATCTCCCGCGCGGGGACGCCGGCGGGCTACCGCTGTCGGCGGACGACCCCGGCCCGTAGCAGGGTCGTCACCACCGAGACGGCCGCCGCCTCCGCCACGTCCGGGGTCAGGTCCCTCGCGCACCAGGGCTCCTCCGAGTCCCGTTCGCACTGGGCCTCCAGGAAGTCGGCCGCCGCACCGCTGAGGGTCAGCGAGCTGTCCGCCAGGAGGAGCCGCAGGCGGCCGTCGGGGAGCCGGTGGGTGGCGAACAGGCTCTCGGTGACCGTCACCACGCGGGTGTCGGCGTCGATCCGGGCTCCGGCCGCGGTCGCGGCGGGTGTGCGGGGCGGCTCCAGGAAGCTGCGGCGCAGCTGCGTGGACAGGTCGGCCGACACGGCGGGGGTGTCCAGCAGCGGCAGCGCCTCGGCCAGCTCCTTGACCACCTCGGAGACGATCTCCGCCAGTTCCCCGGGGCGCCTCATGACGCCCCAGGGCAGTTCCCGGCGCAGCCCGGCGAACTCGGGCCGCTGCGCGTCGAGCCGTTCGACGAGCTTCCCGGCCAGCCAGTAG
Source organism: Streptomyces palmae (assembly GCF_004684805.1). Classification (GTDB taxonomy): domain Bacteria; phylum Actinomycetota; class Actinomycetes; order Streptomycetales; family Streptomycetaceae; genus Streptomyces; species Streptomyces palmae. Next base: position 13,777 of record NZ_SRID01000096.1, on the reverse strand, counting down.
CGCGTGAGCATGGGGACGAAGCCCAGGGACACGTGCACGGACGGCTCGTCCGTGGCGGTGCCGCTGTGCAGCCAGCCCCGGGGGATCCACAGCACGTCCCCGGGATGCAGCGTGGTCCTCAGCGCCGGCGGTCTGCGGAGTTCGGGCTCCAGTTGCCGCTCGGTGGGGACGCTCCTGCGGAGGGTCTCGTGGGGCAGCGGGTCGCGGATGAGCGGCTCCCGGACCTCCCAGGTCTTGCTGCCCACGGTCTGGATCAGGAGGTTGCCTCCCTCGTCGTGGTGGAAGGGGAAGCCGGGGTGGCCGGCCGGGGTGAGGAAGCCGGTGGCGGAGGCGGGCAGGCCCACCTCGTAGGCGAGCCGTCTGCCGAGGTCGCCGATGGGCCGCCAGAACCGGTGGATCGCGTCGAGGACCACGGTGGCCCCGCCGTCCAGGAGCCGGGTGACGGCGCCGGGCCGCACCACCTCGGCGAAGGGCCGCTCGATCGGCCGCTCGCCCCAGGTGTACTCCGCGGGCGGCACCTCCTCCCCCGCGCGGACCACCCGCAGCACGCCGGCGGGTACGCCGTCCTGGAGCATGCGGTCGAAGTCGTCCAGGCCGAGCAGCGCGGTCAGCGGCTCGGCGGGCATCGACCACACCTCGGGCCGGGTCGGCGGCGAGGTCGCGAACTCCCGCGGGAAGGGGACGATCTTCGAGAGCGCTCGGTAGTGCACGGGGACCTCCGCTGTTCTCGTCGGGTCTGGGGCATCGGCCACTACGGGTCCAGGCGGTCGTCCCGCACGTCGCGGGCGGCGAGTTCGACCAGCCGGCCCCGCGGTGCCACCGGCTGGAGTTTCCGGGCGCGGGAGGCCGCCTGCTGGGCGATGGCCCGCGGGGACAGCCGTTCGTGGAGGGTGTCGAGCAGGGACCGCAGGGTGCGCGCGACCTCCTCCAGTGCCGCCGGGTCGTCGGCGAAGCCGGGTGGCAGCTCCTTGCGGAAGTCCACGTCCTCCTCGAAGACCTGCTCCATCGCCTCGCTGATGACCGCCGACCACAGCAGTTGCTCGACGGTCACGGTGCAGTGGAGCGAGACGGTGTCGAGGGACGAGGCCGCGTGGATGACCCCGCGCGGCAGGTAGAGGGTGTCTCCTTGCCGAAGGACGATCTCCTGCTCGTACTTGGCCGCGTCCTTGGTCCTCTCCTGGTACATCCTCCCCTGGAGCGGCAGGTGCTGCCGGGTGCCGTACAGACGCCAGCGCTTGGCCCCGTGGATCTGCGCGATGAAGACGTCCTCCCGGTCGCAGTGCGGTGGGAACGCCTGCCGGTCGCCCGCGGGCGTGAGGTAGGAGTTGACCCAGACCCGGGCGCCGAGGGCGGCTCCCAGCTCCTCGGTCAGGCGCTGGAGCGGCTCCCAGCGGGCCTCGGTGTGGGCCACCCGGAGGCTGGCGCCCGCGCGGAACGCCTCATAGACGCCGTCGAGGGTGCCGCCCTCGCCGACCGGGTCCATCCTGCGGCCCTCGATCACCCCGAACTGGGCGTAGTCCGGGCCGGAGAGGGCGAGGACCGTGTCGAAGTCGTCCAGGGTCAGCAGGTCCGAGAAGTGCCCGGGGTCGTCCCGCGGTATGTGCAGCGGCCGCTGTCCCCAGTACCGGTCGAGGAAGTCCTGCTGCGGGACCGGGACCGTCAGGGTCCCCAGCAGGCGGTTGTCTCGCATCACTCCGGTTCCCCTGTCTCCTCGGGTGGGAGCGGATCGGCCCGCTCCGCGTCCGCGCGCGGGGCCGGATCGGGGGCGGTGGGCCCGGAGAACGGCCGCAGCCCGAGCTTCCGCCGGTGGTCCGGGAAGCGCGCGCCGCCGACGGACTCGCCGCGCAGGTAGTGCCGCTGCCACTTGGCGGCGTACGCCGGGGTGCCCGGGACGACCCGTTCCTCGCTGAACCGCTCCCGGCTGGTGGCGAACTCCCGGTACCCCTCCTCCTCCGCCGAACCGGCCAGCGGCAGGATCTCGGGGCGAAAGCGCGCGGGTTCGTCCCGGCGCTGGGGGACGATGGCGCACACGGGCTCGCCGGCGCGGAACTCGATCTCCTGGAAGGGGCGTGTCACCTGCCAGTTCATGGTGAAGAAGGCGTGTGTCCAGTCCGTTTCGACCACCGCGCTCAGCGCGGTCGCACCGTCCTTGGGCCGGTTGGCCGGGCCTCGCGCGAGGAGGTTCCAGCCCGGTGGCGTCCGGAAGAGGTACGGGATGTGGAAGGTGAGGACGCCGTGCCCGAAATTGCTGAACGCGAACTCCGTCCCCTCCGGCTCCGCGTAGCGGACGTGGAGGCTGGACGCGTGGACGTGCCCCTCCCACTCCACGGTGAACGTCCTGTTGTTGAGGAGCCACCACTCGGACTGGTTGGCCATCATCAGCGGCAGGCAGCGCCGCGCGAAGCCCTCATGGGTGGCGGCGATCCACTCCCGCTGGACGGGGGCGGGGACGATGGGCATCGCGGACGCCTCGTCCTGTGCCGCGTAGGCGATGAGCGGCAGCTCGTCCGGTTCGAGGGGGCCGGGCGGGGTCCTGGGAGGTTCCAAGGGTCATGTCCTTCCGTGGCTGTCGCCGTCTCCGGGACCGCCGCCGTGCTCCGCGGCCGGGGACGGTTCCCGGTCCCGCGGGGTCCAGTCGGGGTCGTTGACCGCCTCCCAGCCGTCGACGCACCGGCGCGCCGCCTCGCCCGTCGCCTCCGGGGCGAGGCTCCCCAGCAGGAACTCGCCGACCGGGACCTCGCCCGGCTCGTCGAGGCCGAGGACGCGGGCGACCGTCTCGGGTTCGGCCACCGCCCGCACCGCGCACGGCGCCAGGCCCATGGCGGTGGCCACCAGGTACATGGTCTGCTGGAGGATGCCCAGGTGCTGGAGCGTCAGCGCGTAGGAGATCGCCTCGTGGTTCCAGGAGAGCCGTCCCAGGCGGGAGGTCACCGTGATCAGCACATCCGGTTCCGCCCGGTGGAACCGCCTGATCCGGTTCAGCAGGGCGGCGCCGTCCTCCTCGCGGGACTCCAGTGCCGTCAGGCGGTGGCCGACCGGGTCGTAGTGGTACACGCCCCGCGGCAGGGCCTCGCAGCGGCGGACCGTCACATACAGCTCCAGCTCGTAGGAGGAGTCCGCACTGGGGTAGGGCCGGGAGGTCGTGTCGTACAGGGGGCGGGTGTCCCACTCGTAGTACAGGCCGGGGCGTGTTCCGTGCCGGCTGCGGACCCGGGCCGCCCGGTAGAGGAACTCCCCCAGTTGTTCGGCCCGCAGCGGGTCGGGACCGTAGTCCGTGGTGGCCCGGCAGGTCTCCAGTACGGAGGTGAGGCCGGGCTCGTGCGGTGCCAGGTCCGGTGACGCGGGCCGGTGCAGGGCGACGGCGGTACCCGGCGGCCGGGGTTTGACGGCGGGCTGGGGGCGGATCCGGTGGAGGAAGCGCGGGGTGGTGGCCTGCACGGGTCTGCTGCGGGCGTGGAACAGGAGGTCGTGGAAGTCCCACTGCCGCAGCACCTGGTCCGTGTCCTCGCGGAGCACGGCCGCTCCGGGCGGCGCGGAGGGTGCCGCCGGCCCCGTCTCCGCGGCGGTGCCGGCCAGGTGCAGCCCCACCAGTACGCCGGTGATCCGGCGCACCGCCGCGAGCTCCAGCCCCGTGCTCCGCGCCAGGCACGCGGCGGTCCGCGGCTGTCCGAGAGCGAGGACGAGCGCGTGGGCGGCCTGGTCGGCGAGTTCGATCCGGACCGGGGAGCGGGGGGACTCCAGCACGAAGGCGCCGTCGAGCAGGCGCAGCAGGGCGAACCGGGACAGGCGGACGGGGGTGTCCTCGGCGAGCGGCGGGGGCAGTGCCGGTGGTACCGCCCGCAGCGGTACCACCGACATCAGGGTCCGCTCCTCGGGGCCGAGATGGTGTACCAGGAGGTGGCCGACGCGGTCCAGCACGCGGCGCAGGCTCCGGCGGTCGGCCGGGCCGGGGAGCGCGGCGAACACCTCCTCCGCCCGGGCGCGGGAGGAGCCGAGGCCGAGCAGGACGTCCCTGACCGCCGGGGAGAGCCCGCGCAGCACGTAGGAGCGCGGGTCCCGGTAGACCACGAGCCGGTCCGGGTAGGCCAGGACACGGGTGTCCGGATGGAACGCGATCCAGGGTTCCGCCGCATCAGGCACTGGTTCATCCTCGTCGAAGACGGTTCTCCGGGACTCGGCATCCGCTGCCGCACTCGGCATCCTGGGGGCGTGCCGACCGGGGAGTCAACGAACGCCCGGCGAAGTCCTCGGTGTACCTTTCGGTCCTCGGCTGGGCCCGTGGTGCCGGGGGATCGTGGCGGCAGGGGGCGGTCTGGGAGGCCGGGCCCTGGGGGTGCAGGACCTGTTCCAGTTCGCCGCGGCCGCTGATGCCCAACTTGCGGTAGGCGTGGGTGAGGTGCACCTCCACGGTGCGGACCTGGACGAAGAGGAGCTTGGCGATCTCGCGGTTGGTCCGGCCCGTCGCGGCGATCTCGATCACGCGGCGTTCGGCCTCGGTGAGTCCGCTGATCCCGGGGCGGTGGCTCTTCCTCAACCGGCCTCCGGCGGCGGTGAGTTCGGCGCGCGCCTCCTCGGTCAGCGGCTGGTGTCCGATCTCCTGTGCCAGGTCCGCGGCCTCCCGCAGCACCCGGCGGGCGCCGGGTAGTTGCCGGTCCTGCCGCAGCAGTGTGCCCTGGACCACCAGCGCGCGGGCGAGGGCGAGCCTGGCCTCCGAGGCCCTCAGCACGGTGACGGCCCGCTCCGCGGTGTGCAGTTCCGGTGGGCCGGCCAGTGAGGCCGCGAGCGTCAGGGCGCTGCCCAGCGGGGCCGGGTTTCCCAGCGCCTCGGCCAGGGCGGCCTCCTCGGCGGTGTGCCGGCGGGCCTCCGCCGCGCGTCCCAGCGCCGCCAGGGCCAGGGCGGTCGCCGAGCGCCAGGGGGCGACGGCCGGGTTGTCGGCTCCCCAGGACAGCAGCGACCGGCCGCAGGCGGCCAGGTCCGCGATGCCCTCCTGGACGAAGCCGGCGGCGGTGCGCAGCCGTCCGCGGACCAGGCGCACCAGCGCGCCGGCGTACCCCTCGGGCTGGACGGTGGCGTACCCCGCGGTCTCCAGCGCGCTGAACGCCTCCTCGAAGCTCCCCGCCTCGGTGAGGACATGGATCCACCGGGTCAGGACGTGGACCGCCAGACCGCTGCCGGGGTCGGCGCCCAGGGGGCGCAGCAGGGCGGCGGCGGCTCGTGCGTCGTCCAGGGCCGCGGGCACCGCGCCGGTGGCCAGCCGGGCCTCGGCGCGGAGGGCGAGCGCGAAGGCCTCCACCGGCCGGTGCCGCTGGTTCCGCGCGGCCTTGAGGGCGGCCGCGCACAGCCGCAGGGCTTCGCTGAACCGGCCCTGGTAGGCGAGTGCCTGGGCGGTGTGCAGATGGGTCAGCAGCTCCGCGGGGGTGTCGGGGCGGCTGACGATCGCCCGGCGGGCCGCCCGCACCTGCCGTTCGGAGGCGGGGCCGCGGTGTACGGCGGCCAGCGCCGCGCACGCCTTCGTCAGCGCGTCCGCGCTCCGCGCGCCGGTGGCCGGCGGCGGCGGGCCGACCGGTCCGGCGTCCCGCAGGGCGAAGCAGGCGGTCCGCGCGGTGAGCGGGCCGGTGCCCGCCGCGTCCCGGCTGTCCGCCGTCATGGCGGCCAGCCAGGTGGTGTCCTCCCGTGAGCCGCAGGTGAACAGCAGTTCGAGCAGTCCGGGGGTCTCCTGGAGGCGTTCGCGGGCCTCGGGGGTCAGCCGCAGCGCCTCCCTGATGTCGCCGAAGGCGCGGTCGATGTCGGTGCGCAGGGCCGCCGCGCCGATGTCGAGCAGGATGGCCGTGCGCAGTCCGTCGGAGGCGGGTTCGTCGAGGGCGCGCCGGAGGTGGCCGACCGCCGCGACCGGATCGCCCGCGGCCAGGTGCTCGGCGGCCACCGCGCGGAGGGTGTCCAGGGCCCATGGTTCGGCCAGCGGCAGGCTCGCCATGAGGTGCCGTGCGACGGCGTTCCGGGGCGCCCGGTGCCGCCACAGCAGCCGGGCCGCCCGGCTGTGCGTCGCCCGCAGCTCGCCGGCGGGGAGTGCGGCCAGGACCGCGGTGCGCAGCAGGGCCTGCCCGATCCGCACGCCCGGGTGTCCGGTGACCACCAGGCCCATCCGCGCCATGGCCGTCACCGCCGCGGTGACGCTGGGCGAGTCGATCCCGGTCAGTTCGCTGATGCGTTCCGGGGTGGCGTCCTGGTCCAGTACGGCGACGGCCCGGCAGACCGCCAGCGCGTGCGGGGATATCCGGCGTACCCGGACGTGGGTGCGCCGGGCGATCGACTCGACGGCGATGCCGGGAACCGCCTCCGCCGCCGCCGCGTCCGTCGCGCGGCCGGACAGGGACAGCTCTCCCGCGAGGGCGGACAGCAGCATCGGGTTGCCTCCGGTGGCCGCGGAGCAGGCGGCGGCGAAGGAGTCGTCCACGGACCGGCCCAGCCGCTCGCGGAGGAGTGCGGCGGCGGCCTCGTCGCCCAGCCGGGCCAGCCTGATCTCGTCGGCCTGCGCGAAGCAGAGCTCCTCCAGCAGCTCGGGGCAGGGTCCGTCCACCCCCGGGCACAGGCTGGTCAGCACGGTCAGCGGCAGCTGTCCGGCCCGCTCGGCGAGTCTGGTCAGCCAGCGGAGCGACCAGGGGTCGGCCCAGTGGACGTCGTCGACGAGGACGAGCACGGGGCGGTCCGGCTCGCTCGGCGTCAGGAGGCGCAGCAGCGACTCGAAGACACCGGAGGGCAGTTGCCCGGTCAGTGCCTCGGGCAGTCGGGATTCGATCAGGGCCAGTCGGTGCGCGCCGTCCGGCCCGAGCGGTGCGGGGGTGCCCCGGTCGGGCCCGCGCGAGGAGGAGGCGAGCAGCCGCCGGCACAGGCCGAGGGGCTCCGTCTGCTCGGTGTGGCTGCCGTGCGTCTGGAGCACGGTGAAGCCGAGCTGCCGGGCCTCCACGGCGGCGGCGCGCAGAAAGGCGCTTCTGCCCACCCCGGCTCCGCCGGTGACGAGGAGGGCCGAGCCCGCTCCGGCCTCCGCCTCCTTCAGCGCCGTTCTGACGAGGCCGAGGCCCGCTTCCCGTTCGTGAAGCATCGCCCCGCCCTCTCCCGCCGCCTCGGCTCGCGGCGGCGAAGAAGGGCAGGCTGCGGCGGTCTTCGGCGCCTGGTCGGGGGTGGCCTCACCCGGGCCGCACGCATGGCATATGCACATTTATCCATGCTAGCCACATGATCCTTTGTAGCAGTAGAGGGCGTCGGGGGCGTGTCGCGGCGAGCCGGGCCCGGCGCCGGACTCACCCCAGGGGGCCGGTGAACTCGGCGTCCACGTAGTGGAGTAGCCCCATGGTGACGTGGCGGCCGTCGGCGAGCGCGGGGCGCCAGTGGTCCTGGTCGGTCCCGCTGTAGATCACGGCGTCCCCGATGCCCAGGTCGACCCGGTGCTCGCGTCCCGCGTCCGCGACATGGAAGGGCCAGGCTCCGTCCCCGGTCTCCGGATCCGCGTCGAGGCACAGGGAGACGTTCCAGCGGCACTGCGGGCGGTCCCGGTGGCGGTCGAGGACCGCGCCGGGCAGATAGGTCATGACCCAGGTGTAGGACGGCTTGACGGAGCCACCCGTCCACGCGGCGACCGCGGCCGTCAACTGGCGCTGGAGGAAGAGGGTGACCGCGTCGCAGTACATCCCCTGGCGCTTCCCGGCCACCTGCTCGGTGTCCTCCCGGAAGCAGCCCTCGGCACGCAGTCGGCGGTAGTACCCGCGCAGGCCGGCCAGGAACAGCGGGCTGAAGACCCCCCGCAGCACCCCGACCCCGCCGCGGCCGGGCTCCTCGCCCGCCGGGCCGGGCACCGGATCCGCGGCGGCGCCGGGGCCTGGCAGCAGGATGCCCGCGAGTCGCAGGGGGCCGATGCTCCCGGGCGACAGTTCCACCGGGTCGGCCCCCTCTACCGCCAGCCTCCGCAGGTCCTTCCCCCAGGTTCCGCCGCACCAGAAGGGCATCAGCGCACCCGAGCGCGGTTCCTCCACCCAGACCACGGGCCGCGCGGTCGAGAACCGGGACGGCCCCGAGGCGACCTTGTTGCCCGGCTCCACCCGGGTGGCGATCTCCGCCGGCAAGGACGCCCCCTCCTGGACGAACAACCGCGGGTTCACCCGGAGTTCGGCGGCCGGCGGCGGAGCGGTGGGGCGGGTGGCCTCGCGCGGGAGGAGCCCGAGGAGTTCCTCGTCGATGTCGCAGCGGAACCGCAGGGCCTCCTTGCTCAGCGGCACCTCGCCCGGCGGCACCAGCAGACCGAGCCGGACGGCCGCCTCCCGCCGGGCCTCGCCGTCGCCGTCGCCCGGGGCGCGGTCGGCGAGCAGGGCCGCGGCGAGGGCGAGTTCCTCGGGGCCGCGCAGCCGCACGCGCTCCAGGGTCCGGTCCCGGCGCCGCACCGTCAGATGCACCTCCACGCCCACGCGCGGATTCGCCACCAGTTCCCCGTCGGCTCCGTCCTCGCCGTCCTTGCCGCAGGTGCCGTCGGTGCCGTTCGTGCCACCGGTGCCGTTCGTGCCAGTCATGAATCCGCCGATCCCGCCTCGTGACATGGGGCTGCCCGGCCGGAGTGGGGCCGGCCCGGCCCAGCAGAGCAAGGGCCCGGCGCCCCGGCAAGGGCCGCGGCTAACTCCTTCGGTCACCTTCTCGGCCGTACGCGAACGAGTGGGCGCACTCGGGCGGCCGGACGGTACGGGGCGCCCCCGGCCATCCCGGCTCTCGGGGCCCCGGTGTGAAGGCCCCGGAAGCCCCAACGGCCGGAAGGCGCCCGTAAGACCGACCGCAATCTTCCGGCGGTGGCTTGCCCCGGCGCGGCTCCCGCGCATTCACTCGGCACGGACGGCGGGCGGCCGCGGCCGCCCGCCCGTGTGATGACGGCCCCCGGCACCGTGGAGACCCCTGTGCAGTTCCGAGCGCTGGCCCGACTCGTCCCCAGCCCGAAGGAGTTCGCCTCCGCTCCCCCGGACCGGCCCGCGGTGTGGTCCATGCCCGCCGCGCCGCTGACGGGGTTGCTGGACCTGGACGGCATCGACCGGATCCTGCGCGACGGTCTGCCCGCGGACCGCGTCCGGGTGGTGCGCCGGGGCGAGAACGTGCCGGAGTCCGAGTACACCTGGGGCGGGCGGCCCATCGAGCGGCCGTTCTCCGGGGACGTACGGCCCGGGGCGCTGTCCGCCCTGCTCGAGGAGGGCTCCACGGTCGTCCTCGACGCGCTGCACCGGTACTGGCGCCCGGTCGGCGACTTCGGGCGGAGGCTGGCCCACGAGGTGGGGCTGCCGGTCTTCGCCACCGGCTTCCTGACCCCGCCCGGCCGTACCGGCTTCCCCTTCCACCACGACGAGCGGGGCAACTTCCTCATCCAGACGGTGGGCAGCAAGGTGTGGCGGGTACGGGAACCCCTGCTGGCCGATCCGCTGACGCACGAGACGTCCGCCACCCACTCCCCCACCGCGGAGCAACTGGCGCGCTTCGAGCGGGAACCGGCCACGCTGGAGACCAGGCTGCGCCCCGGCGACGTGCTGTGGATCCCCCGGGGCTGGCTGCACAGCGGCACCGCCACCGAGGAACCCTCGGTGCATGTGACGGTCGGCTTCGTCCCCATGCTGACCCGCTACTGGCTCGCGGGCGAGCTGGTACGGCTCCTGGCCTCGCCCGACGAGGAGTTCACCGGCTTCCGGCGGGAGCTGCCCTGGGGGCTGCACCGGGAACCCGACCGGCTGGCGGCCACCGTCTCGGAGGTCCTCGGCGAACTGCTCGCGGCGCTGCCGCGGCTGGACGCGCGCGGCCTGGCCGAGGAGGTGGCGCTGTCGGTCCGCCGGAGCTACCCGGAGCCCGACCGGTCACCCGCCGCCGCACTGGGCGCGCGCGTCGACGAGGCCACGCGCGTGGTGCTGGTGAACGAGTCCCTCTTCGACGCCGAACGGCTGCCGGACGGCCGCCTGCGGCTGCGGCTGAGCGACACGGCCCTGACCCTCGGCGGACCTGCCGCGGACTTCGTGGCCGAGCGCTGGGAACGGGATGACGAACAGCCCTGGTGCGCCGGTGACATGCCCTCGGCGGTGGGCGGGGCGGCGGCCGTCTCGGTGGTGCGGACGCTGCTGCGGGCGGGGGTGGTTCGCCGCAGTCCCTGACACCCGGGCCGGTTCGCCGGAGGCCGGTCACGGTGCCGAAGGAGATACCGTCAGGTTTCCCCGAGGCCGTTGACGAGGGGATCGGCGCGACGGTTTTAGTGGGCGGGTCAGATCTCAACCCCCTGATGGAGAAAAGGAGATCGGATGATGCCCGAGAACGAGATCGAGCTTGAGGACGCCGAACTCGGCGTTTCCGAGGTCGTCATTTCCGAGGAGGAGCTGGACGACGTCTCCGGCGCGTCCCTGCCCATCCCCCGGCTGCTGAACACCTGAGTCCGGCACCGGTGCTGACAGCGGTGGCCTCCTCCGGGAGGCCACCGCCAGCCGGTCCGAGCCGCCCCGCACCTTGGAGGTCCCTCCGTGGAGTTCAGGCGCCAGGCCCTGGCGAAGCTCGGCGGATCGCATGACGCGGACGCTCCCGTCGAACTCGCCCGCCCGCAGACCCTGCTGCTGCTGGTGGTCACCGCGGCGGTCGTCGTGGCCGGCGCGGTGTGGGCCTGCACCGGCTCCATCCCGCGCAGCGTGCGCGCCCCGGCCGTCTTCACCCACGCGGCGGGCAGCCTCACCGTGCAGAGCCCGGTGGCAGGCCAGGTCACCCGGGTGTCCGCCGCCAAGGACACCCTGTTCACGGCCGGGACCCCCCTGTTCACCGTGCGCACGGCCACCGGGGACCGGTCCGTGCCCGCGCCCGCCGGGGGCCGGGTGACGGTCCTGCCGACCGGCGTCGGCCGCGTCGTCAAGGCGGGCGAGACCCTGGCCGTGATGGAGCCCGCGGGGCAAGGCGAGGCCCTGGTGGCAGCCCTCTACGTGTCGCCGGCGGACGCCCAGCGGATCCACCGGGGCTATCCGGTCGACCTGAGCCCGGAGACCGTACCGGAGCGGACCTACGGAGTGCTGCGCGGCGCCGTCGCCTCGATCGCCCCCTCCCCCGAGACCGGCGAGGAGATCGGGCGGTTCCTCGGCGACCCGGAACTGGGGCGCGAACTGGCGGCCCGCGGTGCCTCGGTCAGGGTCACCGTGCGGCTGGCCACCGCCCGCTCCACCGACGGACTGCGCTGGTCCCTGGGCGACAGCCCGCCCCACCCGGTCACCCCGCGCGTCCGCGCCCGGGCCGACGTCCGCCTCCCCGCGATCAGGCCCATCTCCTGGGTGGTCTCGTAGATGCCGGTCGGCCGGCCCCGGCACCGGCGGGTGCGCACCCCGGGCATCCAGCAGATGGAGGCCACCGAGTGCGGCGCGGCGAGCCTGGGGATCGTCCTCGCGCACCACGGGCGGTACGTACCGCTGGAGGAACTGCGCGCGGCCTGCGGGGTCTCCCGTGACGGAGCCAGGGCGTCCAGCCTGCTGAAGGCGGCACGCGGCTACGGGCTGACGGCCCAGGGCCTGCGGATGGAACCGGACCGGCTGGCCGCCACCGCGGCCCCGGTCGTCCTCTTCTGGGAGTTCAACCACTTCCTGGTGTACGAGGGCTGCGGCCGGCGGTTCGGCCGGCAGCTGGTCCACCTCAACGACCCGGCGCGCGGGCACCGGACGGTGACGGCGGCCGAGTTCGACGAGGGCTTCACCGGCCTGGTCCTCACCATGCGGCCCGGGCCCGGCTTCCGGCCCGGCGGGCGCCGCCCTGGGCCCTTCGCCGGGCTGGCGGCCAGGCTGCGCGGCAGCAGGGCGCTGCTCGCCCTCGGAGCCCTGTGCGCGCTGCTGCTCACCGTCACCGGCACGGCCCTGCCCGTGTTCCACCGCGCGTTCGTGGACACCGCCCTGTCCGGGGACGGGAGGGTGCCGCCGCTGTTCTTCGCGGCGATGGCGGGGTCGGTGCTGGCGGGCATCGCCCTGACCGCGCTGCGCCAGTCCTTCCTGCTCAGGGTGCGGCTCGTCAGCGCGACCGTGAACAGCGCCCGGTTCCTGCGCCATGTGCTCAGAGTGCCGCTCGCCTTCCTCGCCCAGCGCAGTGCCGCCGATCTCAGCCGGCGCATGGCCTCGCACGAAGAGCTCGCGCTGACGCTGTCGACCGATCTGTCCGGTGTGGTGATCAACGGGCTGGCCGTGGTGGTGTACGCCGTCCTGATGTGCGCGTACAGCACCTGGCTCGCCGTCCTCACCATCGGCCTGTCCCTGGTCAACGTGGCCGCCGTGCGCCTGGTCGCCAGGGCGCGGGCGGACCGGGTGAGCCGGCTCGCCACCGAGGAGACCCTGCTGTTCGCCCACTCCCTCCACACCCTGGGATCCATCGAGACGGTAAAGGCCACCGGAGCCGAGGCGCCCTCGTTCCGCCGCTGGGCGGGCCGACTGGCCAAGGTGGTGAGCGGCCGCCAGCAGGCCGACGCGCCGAGCGCCCGGCTGATGGCGCTGGCCCCGGTCGTGACCGGTGTGACCGGCTCCCTCATCCTGCTGATCGGTGGGCTCCAGGCCGCGGCGGGCCAGGTGACGATCGGCCTGCTGGTCGCCTTCCAGGTGCTGGCCACCGCGTTCAGCGGGCCCGTCGCCCAACTCACCGCGGCCTCCGGCAGGGTCCAGGACTTCACCGTGCGACTGGCGCGCCTGCGGGACGTGGAGAACTCCCCCGCCCGGACCCCGACCGCCCTCGCACCGGGAGAGCCGCCCCGCCGGCTCGACGGGCGGCTGGCCGTGGAGGGGCTCACCTTCGGCTACGACCCCACGGCCCCGCCGCTGCTGCGGGACGTGTCGTTCTCCGTCGGTCCTGGGCAGCAGGTCGCCCTGGTCGGCGCGTCCGGCAGCGGCAAGTCGACGGTGGCCGGACTGGTCGCGGGCCTCCACCGGCCCTGGCAGGGCACCGTCACCCTCGACGGGGTGGACCGCGAGCGGACCGCCGCCGCGGTGCTGGCCGCGTCCGTGGCCTTCGTGGACCAGGACATCGTGCTCTTCGAGGGCACCGTCCGCGACAACATCACCCTGTGGGATCCCGGTATCAGTGACGAGGAGGTCGTCGCGGCGCTGCGGGACGCGGCCGTCTACGACGTGGTCAGCGCGCGGGAGGGCGGCATCCACGCCGCGGTCGCCGAGGCGGGGCGCAACTTCTCCGGCGGCGAACGGCAGCGGCTGGAGATCGCCCGGGCCCTGGTGCGCGACCCCCGCCTGCTCGTCCTGGACGAGGCGACCAGCGCCCTGGACGCCGAGACGGAGGCCGCCGTCACCGACGCGGTACGCCGCCGCGGCTGCGCGATCGTCGTGGTGGCCCACCGGCTCAGCACCGTGCGCCTCAGCGAGGAGATCCTCGTGCTGCGGCAGGGACGGATACACGAGCGGGGCACCCACACCGACCTGCTCGCCGCGAACGGGCTCTACGCCCATCTGGTGAAGGCGGGCTGACCATGAGCCACGGCATCCCGGCGGTACGCGGGGACGAGGAAGGACCGGCGCGACCGGCCACGGAGCCCACGCCACCCCTGCGCCCGGCCGAGACGCACCCCACCGCCCCGCACCTGACCCTGACCGAACCCGGCGCCGCGGACGTGTTCCCGATCACCGGGGCGGGGCAACCGGACCCGGCCCGGGCCACGGAGCCCACGCCACCCCTGCGCCCAGCGGAGACGCACCCCACCGCCCCGCACCTGACCCTGACCGAACCCGGCGCCCTGTGGCGCGTGGACGAAGGA
>NZ_SRID01000775.1 GCF_004684805.1 Streptomyces palmae | reverse complement strand
ATCCTCCCCCAACACCCCCAACGACCACCCATCAGCCGCAATATGGTGCACCACCAACACCAACACACACTCCCGCGGCCCCAACACCAGCAAGGTGGCCCGCAGCGGGATCTCATGCGCCAGGTCGAAGGCGTACCGGGCCGCCGACGCGACCGCCGCCCGTTCCTCGGACCGGTCGATGGTGTGTTCTTCCAGGGTCGGCCGGGCGGCAGGGCCTTCGAGGATCCGCTGGCGCGGCACTCCCGCGGTCTCGGGAAAGACGGTGCGCAGGGCTTCGTGCCGCTCGACCACATCCGCGAGGGCGTCCCGCAGCGCCTGCCGGTCGAGTCGCCCCGTCAGGCGCACCGCCAGCGGGATGTTGTACATGGGTGAGGGCCCGTCCAGGCGGTACAGGAACCACAACCGCCGCTGCGCGTAGGACAGCGGAAGGGGATCCGGCCGGTCCACGGGCTCCAGGGGCGGGCGGACCTCCCCGGCGCTGCCCAGTTCCCGGGCCAGACCGGCGGCGGTGGGCGTCTGGAAGAGCGTGCGCACGGGCAGCTCCACCCCGAGACGTGTCCGTACCCGGGCTGCCAGGCGGGTGGCCAGCAGCGAGTGCCCGCCGAGTTCGAAGAAGTTGTCCTCGGCGCCCACCTGCGGCAGGTCGAGGGCCTCCGCGAAGAGATGGCACAAGATCGCCTCGGTGGAGCCGCGCGGCGGGCGGG
>NZ_SRID01000774.1 GCF_004684805.1 Streptomyces palmae | reverse complement strand
GTGTATAAGAGACAGGGATCACCCCGCGGTGCGGTGCCGGGGCGGTGCGGGGTCACCGGGCCCGGGGCAGCTCGCGATGCCGGGAGGGATCACCGGGGCTGGGTCCACCCCGCGGCGCGGGGTCGAGAGGATCGCGGATCAGCCGGCCGCGCCGGGCACCGTACCGCCGTCGCCTGCGGCCTCCGCCGCCGCATGCGCGCGGATGGCCGCGTCCCGCTTGCGTACGTACCAGATGCCGAGCAGTCCGAGGCCGCCGCCGGCCAGGCAGGTCCACAGCCACCACAGATGGCCGTGGTCGTCGAACCAGCCGTAGAACGGGAGCTGGACCAGGAAGAGGACGAACCACACGATGGTGCCGCCGGTGATGGTGGCGACGACATTGCCCTCCAGGGGCTCGGGCGCCTCGTGCTTGGGGGTCCACTTCGTCATGTGCACAGCTTACGGGCCGGGCACCGACCGCCCCGTGGCCGGGCGCCGGCCGATCCCTGGCCGGGCGCCGGCCGATCCCGGTCCGAGTGGCGGCCGAGCCCTGGCCGGGCGCCGGCCGATCCCGGTCCGGGCACCGACCGAGCCCTGGCCGGGCGACTGCCGATCCCGGTCCGGGTGGCGGGCCCGCACAGCGGCCGCGGGGGGCCGATCGGCTACCTCGGCGTCCCACCCCCGCCTCTCCGGAGGAGCCCCCGTGCCGAGGCCATCGGCGAACCCC
>NZ_SRID01000095.1 GCF_004684805.1 Streptomyces palmae | reverse complement strand
GGAGAGGGCGGGGGGAGCCGTGGGCTGCGCCGGTGGGGAGGCGACGCCGGGCTGATGGAAAGTTTCCTTCAGTGGACTGCTCACCCTTGAAAGCTATTTTCAGGCTCTGCTGGGCGTCAACCCCCCGAACGGCGGGACAATGGCTTCCATGGAACTGGAACAGGCACTGCACGCGGCGCGGGCCCTGGTGCTCGCCGATCTCGCGGCAGGCCAGGTGGCCCAGGCGGACATCGTCTCCCTGGTCGAGGACGCCGTCACCCACCGCCGCTGGTGGGTGGAGCAGTGGCCGGACGGCGCCCCCTACCTGGCGGGACTGGTGGCGCAGGACGTCCAGGACGCCCTGCTGGAGAAGTACGGCCGCTGGCCGCTGTGCCCGGTGTGCACGGGCGACCCGCACGCCCTGGACGTCGAACCGGAACTCGGCCCGGACCCGCACTGGGTCTGCGCCAAGACGGCGGTCGCGGTGGCCCCGGTGGGCTTCCTCGGCACGCCGGACGCGGATCGGTGAGGGCTTACGCGGATCGGTGAGGACTCCCCGGGGCGGGTGACGACCCTTCCGGGCCGGTGAGGGCTCTGCCTCAGACCTGGGGCTCGCCCGCGGGGCGCGTCATCGGGGTGCCGGCCATGGGCACATCCACGGTCTCCGACCGCAGACGGCCGGCGTCCTCGCTTCCGGCCACGATCACCGAGGCCGTACCCGTCCGGAGCCGGTGCAGCCGGGAGGCCGCCACCAGGGCCGCGACCGCGAGCGCCGCCATGCCGACCGAGGTCCAGGCGACGGCGGGGTAGCCCAGTCCGGCGCCGATCACCAGCCCGCCCAGCCAGGGCCCCACCGTGTTGCCGATGTTGAACGCCGAGGTGGTGGTGGCTCCCGCCAGGGTCGGCGCGGCCCCCGCGACCTGGAACATCCGGGCGTTCAGCGCGGGCGCCGTGGTGAACGCGGTGATCCCCAGCAGTACGGACGCCACGATGACCACGGCCGCGCTGTGCGCCGCGATCGCCATCACGGTCAGGACGACGGTGGAGGCGACGATGCCGCCGTACATCGTGCCGAACAGGTGCCGGTCGGCGATCCGGCCGCCGATCGTGGTGCCGATCAGCGCCCCCACGCCGAAGAGCGCGAGCACGGTCGGCACCCAGCTCTCCGCGAGCCCGGCGACATCGGTGAGCAGCGGCGAGAGGTAGGAGAACAGGCAGAAGACCGCGGCACCGTTCAGCGCGGTGACCGCCAGCGCCAGCCACACCTGCGCGTCCCGGTAGATCCGCAGCTCGTTGCGGAGCCGCGGGCGGTCGTCGCCGGTGGGCACCTCGGTACGCGGTACGAGCGTGGCCACACCGACCAGGCCCACCGCCGACAGTCCGGCCACCGCCCAGAACGCGGCCCGCCAGCCGGCGTGCTGCCCGAGCAGCGCCCCCGCCGGCACCCCCGCGATATTGGCGATGCTCAGGCCGCCCACCATCACCGCCATGGCCCGCGCCCGGGCGTCTTCCGGCACCAGGGAGACGGCCACCGCCGCGCCCACCGCCCAGAAGCCGGCGCAGGCCAGCGCGCTGACCACGCGTGAGGCGAACAGCACCGAGTACCCCGGCGCCAGCGCGCCCGCCACCTGCCCCAGCCCGAACACCGCCAGCAGCGCCAGCAGCGTGGTCCGCCGGGGCAGCCGCAGGGTGGCCGCGGCGAGCAGCGGCGCGCCCACCACCATGCCCACGGCGAACGCCGACACCAGCAGACCTGCTTGGGGGATGGAGACGTCCATGTCCCGGGCGATGGGTTGGAGCAGCCCGCTGAGCATGAACTCCGATGTGCCGAGGGAGAAGACGGACAGGCCAAGGATGTAGACGGCTATGGGCATGCACAGAGCAACCCACCGGTCCCGCAGCGTATTCCCGGGACCGGTGCGGGTGCCGGTGCCCGGTCGTTGCCCTTCGCCTTCGCCTTCGCCTTCGCCTTCGCCTTCGCCTTCGCCTTCGCCTTCGCCTTCGCCCTCGCCATCCGGCCGGTCCGGGGCGAGGTGGCGGGTTCGGCGGCGAGGCGGCGGGTGCGGCTCACCCGGGCGGGCGCGGCTCCCCGGCGCGGGTGCGGCTCACCCGGGCGGGCGCGGCTCCCCGGCGCGGGTGCGGCTCACCCGGGCGGGCCCGGCTCCCCGGCGCGGGCGCGGCTCCCCTGGGCAAGCCCGGCCCCCAGCCGGGATCGGCTCACCCGGCCGGCAGCGCGTCCCCGTCCGGTGCGCCGACCGAAGGTGTCCGGCCGCCGTCCAGCTCCGCGGGCCGCTCCGGCTCCGGGAACCACTCCGCCGCCTCGTGCGCCATCCCGATCTCCGTGGCGAGCCGGGCCGCCTCGCGGAAGGTGGTGCCGTGCCGGGTGGCCACGGTGAGCAGGGCGCGGAGTGAGACCGGTCCCAGGTCGGCACGGGCCCGGGCGGACTCCAGGTCGAGCGGGTGCGCCGGATCCAGCACCTGGGACAGCAGGCTCTCCATGGCGTACTCGGCGGCCAGTTCCTCGGGGACCGGCTCGATGGTGAGGCCCAGCCGGGCGAGCTTCCGCGCGACGGCGGTGAGGGGCCGGCCGGTGGCGCGGGCCGCCGCCAGCAGCAGCTCCGGCGGTACGACGGCGAAGAGGTGAACACCCTCGCGGCCGACTCGGCGCAGGGCGCTCAGTTCCCTGGGAAGTACTGCCGCCAGCAGCTCCCGATCGAGTGCGACCTGGTAGCCGAGCCCCTCGAACCAGTCCGCCACATCGGGCAGCCGGCGCGGGCCGCCGGCGACGGAGGCGAGGGTGAAGATGTCCACCGGCCGGTCCTCGGCGGGCCAGCCGTACAGGTGCGAGGTCAGTTGCTTGACCAGTTCGGCGTCCTCGGCACGCAGCGCGTCGTCGGCGGGGAGCCGATCGGGCGGCTGGAAACCCAGCTCGGCCAGGCGCGCGGCCACGTCCGCGACCGAGCGGCCCAGGTGCTGGGCGATGGCCACCAGCGCGCCGCGCGGGACGGGCCGGTCGACCGGGAAGCCCTCGGACAGCAGCACGGTGTCGTCGTCCCGCAGCGGACCGAGCCGGGCGGCCTCGGCGGCCGGGGTGAAGCCGGCCTCGCCGAGCAGCCGTATCACCGAGGCGTGGGACCGGCTGGTCCGGAACGCCACCGTGACGATGCGGGCCGTGGAGATCAGCCGCGGCTCCTCGACCGGGCCCGGTCCGTACTGCGCGTACTCCCTGTCCCACAGTCCGAGCAGCAGCGCGGCGTCCTCCGGGCTCCAGGGCGTGTCCCGGTAGGGGTGCCGCGGCACCTGGTAGCCGAGGTCGGCCAGCCGGGTGGCGGCCTCGGCGGGGGATCGGCCGGCGCGGGCCGCGCTGACGGAGATCTGCGGCACGCCGAGTACCGCGCCCGGCTCCAGCCAGCCGCCTCGGGCGCCGATCGAGCGCAGCAGCGCCATGTCCTCGGCGGTCGCCGCGCCGGCCCCCCGCAGGTCCGGGGTGCGATAACCCAGCTCGCCCAGGCGCCCCACCACCTGGGAAGCGGGATAGCCGGTCGCCTGCACCCGGCTGAAGACCTCTCCGACGGTGAGTTCGGCGGCGGGTGAGCGCCACCGGTAGGTGTTCACGAGGCTGCCGAGGAAATCCGCCAAGTGGAGTGCGTCCCCGTCGAGGTACATGTGGAGGCGGTAGTGGCCGCCGCCGATCAGCTCCCAGGAACGTACGCTGTCGAAGCAGTCCTCACTCAGCAGGTGGAGGTCCGAGGGGCGGGCCATGGGCAGCGCCGGCGGTCCCGGAAAGCCCGGCCCGGTGGGGCCGCCGAGGCCCTTGGCCAGCAGAGCGCGCAGCCGCCAGCGCAGCACCGGTTCCGGGAACAGCCCCAGGTACAGCAGCCGGGAGTCCCGCTGGGTCGGAAACCTGCCGTAGATCCCGGAGAGCACCAGGGTGTCCGGTGGGAAGTAGCCGAGGTCGGCCAGCGGCACCTCCTCACCGGCGATGCTCAGGGTGCCGCCGACGGCCGCCGCCCGCTCCAGCGACTCGTCAGCGAAACTCAGCAGGTGCCTGCTCATCCCCTGCAGCCAGGCTCGGCTCAGCACCCGGCGGGCCACCTCCGCGAAGCTGGGCAGCGCCTGGCGCATGATGCGGCGGACGTACTCGGCGTCGTAGCCGAGCAGCCGGCGGCGGTCCACGGAGAGTTCGGGCCGATGCGGGCCGTGCAGGTTGACGATCACGCCGTACGGATAGGCGCGGGAGGAGGGATCGTCGCCGGCGCGCAGTCCGTCCGACAGCAGCATGCCGTTGCTCTCGGTCCACCACAGGTCGGGGTGGGAGGACGGGAAGCACCTGCCCAGCTTGCGCATCGGGCCTCCGGGAGAACCGCTGTACGCCGCCGCCAGGTCCTCCCGCAGCACCCCCGGTTCCCACTCCGAGGTGCGGGAGCCGTGGGTCACCCGCACCCGGTACTGGGCCACCCACAGGACCTCGGCGAGCTGGTCCAGGGCCGAGCGCCGGGCGGCGCGGGCCGTGAGGTGGAGGCGGACATGGGTGCCGGCCCACTCGCCGGGGCCCACATCCTCGATGCGGAACAGGTTGCCGGGGCCGGCGATGGTGACCTTCAACAGCCGGCCGGGCCGGCCGTCGCGCCCCAGTCGGCAGGTGTGCACGGTGATCTCGTCGGCCAGCATGAAGTAGCTGAGCACCCCGATGCCGAAGCGGCTGTTGGGGTGGAGCCGGACCGGCGGGTCGAGTTGGGCCCAGTCGGCGGCCTCCTCCACGTACTCCGGCAGGTCCACGAAGCGCGCCCCGCCCTGGGAGAAGGTGCGGCTCAGCTCGCTCACGCCCATCCCGATGCCGTTGTCGCGGCACTCCAGATAGGGGCGGCCCGCGGCGTCGGTGCCCTGGACGAACTCGATCAGCCCGGTCCACCGCGCGGGCCGCTGCCCGGTGCGCTCCAGATAGGCGGTGCGGGCCTCCCGGTAGCGGCAGGCGTCCAGGGCGTTCTGGTACAGCTCGCGGACGGCCAGGCCCCGGTCGCCGTACAACTCCTCGCCCATCAGCAGCTCCTGCACCCGGTCCTCGGCGAGGTGGAAGCGGATGCCGGAGGACAGGTTGGCGGGGGTGTGGCCGCTGGGGCGCACCCCGCCGGCGTTGGCGTACGGGGGCAGCTGGGCCAGCGGGGCCAGGGTGTGCCCGGCCTTGGCGGCGGCCTGGTTGATGTCCCGCAGCAGCGCGTCCACCCGCTGGGCGTGTGTCTGGAGGGCGATCTCCACGGCGGGGTGCCCGCAGACGGCGGTCAGCGCGCGGCCCGCGCCGGAGCCGGTCCAGCGGGAGGCGTCCAGGGTGGTGTGCAGTTCGGCCAGGTCCACGCTGTCCGAGATGCCCAGGTGCTCGGCGATCACCTCGGGCAGGTCCACCGGGTCCACGGCCAGCGCGTGGGCGGTCTTGGCCAGGCAGGAGACCAGGGGTTCGCGGACCTCGTGCTCATGGAGGGTGGTGGCGGCCAACTGCTCCTGGTCGGCGAGTTCGCCCGCGCGCGGGGTGGTGAACGGGCTGGTCCGCTGGTCCTTGACGAACCGGGCCAGCCGCTCCCCGGAGAGCGCCTCGCGGATCCAGGCGGGCCGCTCGGGGTCGGCGGCCGGTGGCTCCAGCAGCTCCTTGAGGGACTGCGGGGCGTACACGTCGGGCTGCTGGAGCAGCCAGCGGTGGAACAGCCACCACAGGATCCGGCGGGCGCTGTCCGTACCCGCCCCGGTCTGCCGCAGCCTGCGCAGCCGCCGGTCCAGCCGCGGATGGCCCCGCACGAAGGTGTGGAAGGCGTCGCCCTCGGGGGTGCGGTCGGCCGGGTAGCCGGCCAGCGCGCCGATCCGGCGGGCCGCCTCCTGGGCCCAGAACGCCTGGCTGACGAAGGGCAGCAGCGCGAGCAGCGCGGCCTCGGTGGGGGACAGCCGGGCGTCCTTGCCCAGCTTTCCGGTCAGGAACTCCGCCCGCTCATGGGCGCGCAGGGCCAGCCGCCCGTGGTGCCACGGGTCGCCGGCCAGCGCCGCCGCGGCGCTCTCGTACGCCGCGGCCAGCCGCTCGGCCAGCGCCAGGCTCTCCTCCTTGAGCAGCTCGCGGGCGGCCGACAGCTCGGGGTCCACCCGCTCCCAGGCCGGGTGGCCGGCCACCGCGCGCAGCCACGGGTGCCGGCAGGCGTCGCGGACCGGGCCGGGGAAGACGGTGAAGCCCCGCTTGTCGATGTCGGTGACCACCCGGACCCGCTGCACCGGCCGAGACTTGCGGTAGGCGGCGTGCAGTTGCCCGATCCGCTGCTGCACCGCCTCCTCGAACTCGGCGAGCGCCAGCGCGTACGGGCGTCCGGACACCACGTCGGACACCGCCCGCGAGAACAGGCTGAACGACTCCTGCGGTACGGTCCCGACCTCCACGCCCTCGGCCACCGCCTCGTCCGGGCCCACGAACAGCGCCACCTGGGCCGTGGAACAGGCGTACACATAGGCCACCTTGCGCTCCAGCGCGGCGTGGATCTTGGCGTCGCTCCAGCCGGCCGGGCCGGGGGACCGCATGGTGTCGCCGCGCTCGAAGCCCTCCCGGCAGGCGTCGATCAGGAAGACCACCTGGGCGGCCTCGGATTCCTCCAGCTCCTTGCGCCAGTCGATGCGCACACAGCTCCCGGCGAACGGCTCCACGTCGAAGCTGGCGTCCTCCGGCACCAGGTAGTCATGCCCCTCGAAGT
This sequence comes from Streptomyces palmae, assembly GCF_004684805.1. Taxonomy (GTDB): domain Bacteria; phylum Actinomycetota; class Actinomycetes; order Streptomycetales; family Streptomycetaceae; genus Streptomyces; species Streptomyces palmae. The sequence continues at coordinate 13,096 of NZ_SRID01000095.1, read as the reverse complement.
GCCCGCCGTGCCCGCTCAGCAGGACCAGCAGGGTGTCCCCCGCCTTGGCGTCCCGCAGGAACCGGCCGACCTGCCCGCCCACGAAGTTGGGGGTGACCCCGCGCCGCGCCTCGGGCACCTCCACCGTCTGGAACCCGCGCTCGCCCAGCACCGAGGCCAGCCGCTGGAGGTCCTCCCGCACGAAGGGCAGCGGCGGGATCGCCGGGTCGTCGTAGTCGCCGGCGCCGATGAGCAGCGCCCGGTGGCGTCGCACGGCGGTCAGGCGCGCTTGAAGGTGAGGGTGAGCCCCCGCTTGCCCCCGGCTTTGCCGGTGCCGATGAGCTGGATCCCGCCCGAGGCGCTGACCTCGAAGGAGAGCTCCACCTCGGAGAGTTCCATGGTGGCGTCCCGGGCCGCCACGTCCGCGAACAGCTGCTGGAGCGCGTCCACCGTCTCGGCGAGGTTCCGCCGCAGCGGGCCCAGCGGCACGGACCGCAACTGGGTGCCGGGACGCGGGGTGTTACCCGTACCAGCACCGCTTCCGGGGCCGCCGCCCGCGGGGTTTCCGCCGCCGCTGCCGCCGTTCCGCCGCCCGAAGATCGACATGGTGTCCTCGCGCTCGGGCTCGCCACCCTGCGGCTGCGCGGGTACGGCCTGGGGCGCCGGGTCCGCGGGCGGGCCCCACGGGGCGCCGACCGGGCCGGGGGCGTGGGGAGCCGGGGCCGTGGGCCGGCCCGGAGCGTAGGCGGCCGGGGCCGCGGGCTGGTCGGGGACACCGGGAGCTGCCGGGGCCCCCGCCAGGACGGACTCCGCCTCGGCCTCCGCCTCGGTGATCTCCACCCAGAAGGGAAGGCTCTGCACCCGGGACTGCGCGGCGGTCTCTTCCATCAGGTTGCCCCCCTGGCAAGCGTCGGCGCGGTGCCGGCCGCACAGCGCGCGAGAGCAGAATGCTACGCGCCCAACAGCTCCAATTCCGCCCGGAGATTGTGTTGGGCCGTGGCCTCCCAGTGCAGCTGTCCGTAGGGGGTGCGGAACAGCCGGGGCAGGCTCAGCAACTGCCGCAGCACCGCCGCGCGGCCCTCGCGGAAGGTGTCCTCCGGTACGAAGCCGTACTCCTGCCGGACCCCGGCCGCGTACGCCGCGTACTGCTGCGGGGATCCGGCCAGCACCGCCAGGTCCGCGTCGCAGAGCACCTTGCCGTTGGCGTCCCCGGGCGCCGGGTCGTGCCGCCTCGTCAGCCGCACCAGCCGGGCCACCTCCTCGGTACGGGCCTGGGGCACGCCCGCCTCGGGCAGCGCGCGCTCGGCCAGTCGGGCGCTGCGCTCCTCGTTGGTGGACCGCTCCGGCAGGTAGACCGCGTCATGGAACCAGGCGGCGAGCGCCACCGCGTCCGGGTCGGCGGCGTAGCCGGACAGCGTCTCGACGTGCCCCAGCACCGCGATCAGGTGCTCGGTGGTGTGGTAGTGCCGCTGCGGCTCGGCCCAGCGGCGGAGCAGATCCTCCCCGTACGGAAACGGGTTCGGATGGCAGACGGCCTCCCGCGCGCTGTTCAGCAGCACCACCCATCGGGAGAGCAGCTCGTCGTGGTCCGGATGGCGCTCCCGCGAGGGGGCGGCGGCCGGGGGATCGGCCGGACGGCTGGAGCGACGGGGGCGAGGCGTGGCCATGGGCCCATTGTGGGCCATGGGGGCGGGGCTGGTCAGTGTGTGGCACCCGACGCCCGGGCGATGTTTCGGAGGGCCGGGGACTGTGGCAGGCTTTGCTATATGTCTAGACCAATTCTCGAGGTGATCGCGCTCGACGCGACGGACGCGGTCGCCGCCCAGGCCGGAGGGGCGGACCGCCTCGAACTGGTCACCGACATGGCCGCCGACGGCCTCACCCCCACCCGGCGGACCTTCGCCGCCGTACGTGCCGCCGTGGACATCCCGATCCGGGTGATGCTGCGGGCCACCGACGGGTTCGCGGCCGGCGGGCCCCAGGCCGTCGACGACCTCTGCGCGGCGGCCGGTGCGCTGCGGGTGGAGGGCGCGGAGGAGTTCGTCCTCGGCTTCCTCACCCCGGAGGGCGGGCCCGACCTGGCCGCCGTCCGCGCCCTCACCGAGGCGATCGGGGCGGGCACCGGCCCCGGCGCGGCCCGCTGGACCTTCCACCGCGCCATCGACCGGGCCGCCGACCGCACCGTGCTGCGCGCCCGGCTGGCGGACCTGCCCGGCCTGGACACCTACCTCACGGCGGGCTCCGCGCTCGGTGTGGACGACGGCCTCCCGGTGCTGGTCGCGGAGGCGGCGGACCAGGGGCACGCCGGTGCGGCCGAGCCCCGCATCATGGTCGGCGGCGGCCTCCGCCTGGACCACCTCCCGGCGCTGCGCGCGGCCGGCGTCGACGCCTTCCACATCGGCGGCGCCAGCCGCCCGGCGGGCTGGTCGGGCCCGGTCGCCCCCGCGGCGGTCCGCGCCTGGCGCGAGGCCCTGGACGCGGTGGTTCCGGCGGCGGTACCGGGCTGACGGGTGGCCGCGGGGCGGTGTGGCGGTACGGGGAGGGCCCCGAAAACCCTTGGCCCCCGCTGGTCCTGCCGGGTACGGTCGCGGGCGTGTTCCCGCCGCGTGGAGATCAAGGCCTTCGCGCGGCCGGCCTGGCAGTTCCCACGCTGAGAGTAGGTTGCGTCGATGGCATGTCGTATCAGTGAACTCGTGCTCGGTTGCCGCGAACCCGAGGTGCTGTCGCGGTTCTGGTGCGAGGTCCTGGACTTCGTGGAGCTCGGCCGCGAAGAGGACGGCAGCATCGAGATCGGACCGCGCGAGGGGTTCGGCGGCGCGCAGCCCACCCTCTTCCTCAGCCGCAGGGAGGAGCCGGAGCCGGGGAAGCCCCGACTGCACATCGACGTCAACGCCACCGACCGGGACCAGGAGGAGGAGCTCGAACGCCTCCTGAAGCTCGGGGCGCGCCCGGCCGACATCGGCCAGACCGGCGAGGAGTCCTGGCACGTTCTGATGGACCCCGAGGGCAACGAGTTCTGCCTGCTCAAGACCCGCCTCAACCCGCTCTGACGGCTCTGGCGGTTCCGGTGCGCCGGTGCGGCCCCCGGGGTGTACGCCCCGGGGGCCGGCCGGTTCGAGGCGCGTCGATCGGACGTTCCTCCACCACGCGCCACCGATGCGGTCCGGGGCTTGAGCAGGGGCCGTAGAAGGTGCTGGTCCGCTGGATGACCCACCGCGGCCGGGTCCCGATTACGCTCCCCTCCATGACCGCCCACTGGGAACCCACGGCCGCCGGGGTGCTCCGGCTGCCCTCCGGCCGGCTGGTGCGCGGGCGCGGACTGAGCCGCCCGCTTCCGCCGGGTCCGGTGCCCGACTTCGCGCTTCACCTGCTCGGCAAGGAACCGCCCGGCGTCGACTGGGAGTCCCGCTGGATCCGCTGGCCGGACTTCTGGCTCCCCTCGGACCGTACCGCCGCCGGTGAGGCACTGCGCGAGGCATGGTCCCGGGCCGGACACGAACGGGTCGAGGTCGCCTGCGCCGGGGGACAAGGCCGTACCGGCACCGCGCTGGCCTGCCTGGCCGTACTGGACGGCGTGCCGCGGGGCGAGGCCGTGGCGTACGTCCGGGCGCACTACGCGCCGCGAGCCGTGGAGACCCCCTGGCAACGCCGCTTCGTCAGCCGCTTCCCCGGCCCCCGGTAGGCACCGCGGAGTGGAGGCAGGGGCTCGGCCGACTGCCCGTGGTGCCAGGACCTGTCTGACAAATGATCAACGTTGCGATGGTCGCGGGCGAGGGGTAATGGCCTTGCTTTGACGGTGGACGCCACCGATGCTGGGCCGATGCCAGGGCAGCGGAAGAGAAGACGTCAGCAGCGGGACGAGATGCAGCGGGCTGCCGCCCGCTTCGCGCCTGACGCGGGCCGCTGGGAAGTGCTGTTCGAGACCCAGGATGAGTCGGAGTGGCGCGATCACATCCACCATCTCCGGGCGACGGACACGCAGATCGACTGGACGACGGTGCGGATCGACACGTTCTGCGGGCGCCTGGTGCAGCCGACCACCTACCGGCTCAGCCTCTTCGTGCCGGCCCCCGAGCCCGATCCGGAGCAGGACTCCATCAATAATTGATCGTGTGGCTGGCAGAGGCGAGCTGACGGATGCGGCATGGGAGCGAATAGAGCCCTTGCTGCCGCGGGTGGACGGGCGTGGCCGTCCGTGGCGGGATCACCGCTCGCCGCCCGGTACCGCGTCGGACTCCTCCTGGCTTCCCTGATCCTCTGGCTACGTGAACCCTCCAGATGACCATTGTCAGACAGGTCCTGGGCCAGTCGGCGTGTCACTCGTTGGACCAGGAACGGCTGGACAGCACCAGCAGATAGCCATCCGGGTCCTGAAGGGTCACGCCCCAGGTGTCCCAGTAGGGATTGTGCGCCGGCACCCGCTTGCCGCCATGCCGTTCGAGCCTCTCCACGAGGGCGTCCGGCACCGGTTCGCCGAGGTAGACCACCAGGAGGTCCTCGGGGGTCGGCCGCGGGTCCACGGGCGCGGCGGGATCGTGCACCAGCTCAAGGTGCCAGGCCGCTTGGGGCCAGCCGACCATCAGCAGGGAGTGCCGACCGGGTATGCCGTCCGCCTCGTGCCGGTAGAGGACGCCCAGGTCGAGGCCGGAGACCCAGAACCTCTCCGCCGCCCGTAGATCACGCGAGGGGCGTGCGATGCGTACGTGCGACATGGCGTTGGCCGGCATCCGGGGCCTCCTGACGGGGCTGGCGTGTCATGGCACGCCGTGGGAACGACCGCCGCCCCCGACGCTAGCGAGCGGGCGGCCATCCGCACATCGGCCGCCGGCCTTAGGACTTCGAGCGGATCAGCCCCCTGACGAGACCACGAGGTACGGCCACCGCGGTCACCGGTTCCCTTCGGCAGGCTGTCGCAGATCCGCTTGCCGACCCCGGCCGCGGCTCCGGCCGTTCCGACTGCCGCCCGCCCCAGCTGCTCTGCGGGCTGCACCATTCCGCGACAGCCCCTCCGGAGCGCGTGAACCCTGGTCCGCTGAGTCCGATGCCGGTTCCGCCGGCGGCATCGTCAGGGCAGCGGAGCAGGCGTTCGAGGCCGCGTTGTCGGGTGGGGGCCAGGGGTCAGCTGTGCGCGGTCGCCGGGGCGTCGTCGGGTGCCGGCGCCTCCGTGGCGCTCTCGGGCGCGGCCTCGGCGGCGGCCGCGCGGCGCTTGCGCCACTTGTCGTGGGCCACGGTCCCGGCGATGGTGGCGCCGGTGATGACGCCGCCGATGACCATGCCCCGCCCGGTGTAGAAGCACCGCAGCGCGAGGGGTCCGCCTCGCTTGCTGGCTTCCTTGGCTAGTTCCGCGTAATCCCACGCCATGGCGCTCCCCTTGGTTTCTGTCACTCGCTCGGGCGGCTCATGATCGCAGGACGGCACCACGCGGGTGGAGCGGATCGCGACTTTCGTTCGTCACCGGGCGCGGTCGCCACCGCCACCGAGGGGAAAGGCCCGCTCGATGTCCCTGCGGCGCGGTCGATCAGCCGCCGGGCGGCGAACCCGGCCCCGCATCGCGCCGGTCGGCCGGTTCGGTGCGCGGAGTGCCGGCCGGTGAGGTGAGCAGCGTTCTCAGCCGCCCGGGAGGAAGTCCGGCGGTGGCGCGCAGCACACGGGTCATGTGCGCCTGGTCGCTGAAGCCGAGATCGTTGGCCAGCAGCGCCAGGTCGCGCTCTCCCTGGCCGAGGCGGTCCAGCGCCGCGGCGAGCTGGAGCCGGTGCCGGTAGGCGGTCAGGGTGACTCCGGTGATCTCGGTGAAGGTGCGGCTCAGATGGGGAGGTGAGACCCCTACGGCTCGGGCGAGGGTCTCCAGGCCGGCACCGGGATCGGTGGCGAGGAACGCCCGTACGTCGTCGGCGAGGCGCCGCCGGGCGACGGGGGAGCCCGGGCGGCCTGAGGAGGCGCGGACGGGGGCGAGTTGGGCGAAGACCCCGTGCGCCAGCAGGGTGGTGCGCTCGGCGAGTTCGAAGGGGTCGGCGCCGGCCCGGGCGCGGCTGAGCAGCAAGCGGTGTGCCAGAGCGAGCCGGGGTGTGGTGATGACGAGGCCCTCGGGGATCTCGGGGTCATCGCCGAGCATCGCGGCCACCCTGGGCTCGGACAGTACGACCTCGGTGAACACATCGGCACCCCGCGGATGGGCGAACTGCTGCTCGCGGCCCAGTTGTTCCACGTAGACGCTCGCCCGGTCCACCAGATACTCCGCCCCCTCGGTCCGTACCCGCAGCAGACCGTGGCGCACCAGTACCAGGCCGAAGACGGGTGCCGGACGCACCTCGGACCAGCCGCGGCTTCGAGCGCCGCACCGTACGTCGGCGAGGTAGACGTGTTCCTCCCGCAGATGCGTCTGCCTGTCGTCGGACCCCACGGATGCCACGGTAGGGCTTGCGTGAGCGGCCGAGGAAGGGACAAGAACGTTCAAGAGCCCGGGGCCGAACCACCGCCAGGATCCCTTCACAGGCACGAGAACCCGAGGGGGACGAACGATCATGACAGGCAAGCGGGAACATCCGGACCGGCGGCGGATCCTGCGGGGGGTGGGCACGGTGGGCGCGGGCGCCCTCGCGTCCTGGGCCGGGGTGACCGGCGCGCAGGCGGCGGTCACCGCCGGACCGCGCGGCACGGACGCCCGTACCGAGGACCCCCGTATCGTCTCGCGCCGGGCCGGGCGGTTCGAGGTGCTCGCGTTGCGGGACGCGCACGGCACCTTCCCCGGCAAGCGGCAGGACCTGTTCCCGGCCGCCCAGGAGAGCGACTGGGAACAGGCCGCGCGGATCGACCCGGGGGCCTTCGGACCGGACGGCGCCTGGGAGCTGGACTTCCGCTGCTACGCCATCCGCCGGCCCACGGGACGGGTCACCCTGGTGGACATGGGAGTGGGCCCCGCGGGCAGCCCCGCTTCGAAGTGGGCGCCCGTGCCCGGGCATCTGCCGGAGGTGCTGGCGGCGGCGGGCATCGAACGGGGCGATGTCGACTCGGTGGTGCTGACACACGTCCACGAGGACCATTACGGCTGGGCGGTCGGCCTCGACGGGACACCGATGTTCCCCGACGCACGCCATGTCGTGCAGCGCACCGAGATCGCCTCCCTCGGCCCCGGGGACTCAGCCTGGAGATACGTGGTGGATCCGCTGCGCCGGGCCGGGCTGCTTCAGGAGATCGACGGCGAGGTTCCGCTGCTGCGCGGCAGGGACGGCGGCGTGGTGCTGAAGCCGACCCCCGGCCATACTCCCGGGCATCAGTCCGTGCTGGTGGACGGCGGTCGGCGGCGGATCCTGGTGACCGGCGACGTCCTGGTGCACGCGGTCCAGTTGGCCGCCCCGTCCGTCGCCTACCGGTTGGAGTCGGACCAGGCCGCCGCGCGCCGGACCAGGGAAGCCGTCCTCGCCGACGCACGACGGCACCGAACCCTGCTGGCCACCTCCCACGTGAACCACCCGTTCCTCCGACCCTGACCGGGCACGGGGCCGTTGCCCGGGGTCAGCCGTCCTCGCCCATCGCCGCACGCAGCCAGTCCAGGGAGTCCTGCCCCAGCAGTCCATCGGCCAGACGCTTGCCCGTCTCGGTGATCAGCCTTGCGCGGCTGTTGTCGATCCAGCGCTGGGCGTTGGCATGGCCCTGGGCCCGGTATTCGATCCCCTGAAGCAGGCATTCGAGCTTGTCGGCGTCCCGGGCGCACACCGCCTCCGGTGTCTCCTTCGCCTCGTACTCGCCGACCCGCCCGCGCACCGCACTGGCCAGGACTGCCTCGGAACGATCAGCGCCGGGTGGCGGACGCACTGGCTCGTCAGGACGGCTCGCGGGCCAGTCGTTTGAGTGCGACGAACTGACTGCCTGCGAAACCGGCGACATCTGCCGCGAACGCCGCAAGAGTGAGCAGGACGAGCACACTCGCCGCCGTCACAGACGCGATGGCGAGCACGCATGTCGACAGCAGATTCGCCACAAGTACGAGGCGAAGGCTCCCCATCGAAGGACGGAGACTGAGCCGCCACACGACACCGGACCACAGCACGACGGCCCCACCGATGGCGGCGACGGCGAGTGTCGGCAGCCTCAACGCAGGCCCGGTCAGGGGCGCGGTCGACGCGACCAACACCCCGACGAGCAGGCAATAGAGCGCATCAGCGCGGAGACTCAACCGACCAAGCCGACTCCCAGACATACACAGAGGCTAACCCCCGCCCGTCATGGCCGTACGGCCGGGATCTTTGTCTGCGAGCCCGTCGTCCAGGCGCGGGTGACCGTCTCCGCTCGATAGCGACTCCGGATCCCGCACCCCGGCCATCCACCATCCGGTACGGCGCGCGTGCTTCAAGGTCCCCGCCTCGAACAGGAAGCGCGCCACCGCGTGCAGATCGTCAGCCATGTACGTCTCCTCTCACGCCTCGGCGAGGCGGATCGCGGTCAGTCCCGGCTGCTGCCGGAGGGCCAGATGCGGTGGACGGTGACGCCCTGCCGCCCGGCGTAGGCGACGACATCGGCGGTGCCGCCGTACCCACGGGCAGGCAGCCCGTCCCAGACGGCGATCAGCTCGTCGGCGAGGTCCACAAGGATCTCGCTGCCCCTCATGTGCGCCTGGGAGTCGGACTCGGTCATCCCGGTGGTGTGGACGCGTGACGCCCGGCGCAGAAGGGCGTCGTATTCGGCGTGGTGAACCACCGGCAGCCCCTCCCGGTATCGGTCGGCAGGGATGACCACTTCAAGTTGTCCGCCCGCGTCCAGGACGGCCTGGGCGAACCAGGCGTCGGGGCCGTCCGCGACACAGGAGACGGCGACCAGTTCGGCAGGCAGCCGGCGCAGGATCTCCTCGCGGAGCGCGGGCCGGATGAGTTCTTCGGTGGCGGCGGGGAGGCCACGGTGTCCGGTGATGCCGAGTCGCATCGTTCACCCCAGATAAGGCTGTTGGCGGTGCTCCAGGAAGTGCTGGAGCCGGAGGCGCTGGGTGTGGTGCATCTGGAGTTCGGCCAGTTCGACCGGTGAGACGAAGCGTAGTTCGGTGGACTCCTCGGAGACCGCGAGCCGGCCGCCGGTCACCCGTGCGGTGAAGCAGATGTTGAACTGCCTGCGGACCTCGCCGTCCGTGTACGCGATGACATGGCGTGGGTCGGTGTAGGTGCCCACCAGTCCGGTGATCTCGATGTCCAGGCCGGTCTCCTCCTTCACTTCGCGTACGGCCGTGCCCGGAAGCGAGTCGGTCATCTCCATGCCGCCGCCGGGCAGTGCCCACAGGTCGTTGTCCCGGCGGCGTTGCAGCAGGATCCGCCCTTCTCCGTCGGTGACCACGGCCGACGCGGCGACCACCAGGCTGTTCGGCTCGGGGGCGGCGGGATCGTCGTAGTACTCGGTACGGGCCACGGTCAGTCCAGATGAGACTTACGCCCGGCGTGCGGCGCCTTGTGGCCACACGACATCGACCGGGAGCCCGGTGGCCCGTGCCAGGACGACCACATCGGCCGTGCCGCCGCCCTTGCCGGTGGGTGGCTGCCCGTTCCAGACCGCGACCAGCCGGTCGGCGCGCTCCAGCAGTACCGCGTTGGCCGCCTCGTACGCCTCCCGGTTGGCCTTCTCATACGGCATGACCAGCACCTCATCAGCGGCCTCGACCAGAGTGTCGAACAGGGCCGCGTGGTCGGGTGAGACCTTGGCCTGGCGGTAGTCCCGGGAGGGCACCACGGCCACCAGGCGCCCGCCTGCCTCCAGTACCGCCGTAGCGAAGAGGGAGTCGGCACCCTTCGCGATGCATGAGACGCCGACCAACTCATCTGCTGGATGACCGGCCAATAGGGCGTCCAGCGCGGCGCGGACCAGCGGCACGCTGTCCTCGGTGAGATCCATGTGGCCGGTCACTGCGATGGTGGTCATGCGGACTCCTGATCAACTCGCTGGTGGCCTTAAGGCTTGCACTGCTCCTCGTGACGCTCGCGTCCCATCGTGTTCTCGCTGAGTCGTGGATGCGGCAAAGCCAGCAGCATCGCGTCATAGGTCGGCGCGTCCGGGAAGGGGATCAGCGTGCCCAGCCGTTGGTATCCCCACTCCTCGTACCGGGCGCGTACTCGTTCGTGGGCTTGTTCGACCAGGAGCGTGGCGCGTTGTTCGTCCCTGTCGTGCAGCAGCGCGTCGTGGATCTGCCGTGCGACGCCGGTGCCGCGAGCCGTGTCGATCACCATGAGTTCGGACAGGGCGAAGGTGCGGGTGCCCGTCTCTTCGATGGCGGTGGCCGGTACGGAGCTGTCGAGGCCGTTCCACCAGCGTGTGCCGGGTTGCAGGGTGCATCCGTAGGCGAACCCGGCAGGTCGGTCGGAGATGTAGCCGATCACGGCAGAGAATCCGGGGACCTCGGCGTTCCAGCCCAGTCGTTCGTCGAAGCGGGGGACGCTGTGGAACTCCTCGCCGAGCCGGTCCGCGAACGCCTCGGCGTACACGGTGAGGATGTCGGCTCTGATGTCGGCGAGGTCGGTGGCGGTGCGGTGCTCGATCCTCAGGCGCCCCTGCACGGCTTTGTCCATGGCGGGCAGTTCACCACATTGGGGCTGCCAAGAGTGATAGATGCGACGAAAACGGGTGGTGAGAACACCAGCACGGGTACCGTTCGAAGTGGTTGCAGGGAACGGAGACCAGCATGTCGGAACCGAGCAACGAGCACACGGGCTCTCGGATCGCGCGCTATCGCAAGCAGCGGGGTTTGTTGCAGCAGGGGCTTGCGATACGCGCCAACGTCTCCAAGTCGCTGTTGTCGAAGGTGGAGTGCGGCCAGCGGCCCGCGTCCCCCGCACTGGTTGCCGCGTGCGCCCGCGCGCTGGGGGTATCGACCTCTGACCTGCTGGGGCAGCCCTTTCTCGCGGAGATGCGACGTGACCGGCTGGATGCGTTGATACAGCCCATTCGGGCCAGCATGGAGAACTGGGACATCCCTCTGGACTGGCAGACCCGCGCACGCCCGGTGGCCATGATCCGTGGCGACATCGACAAGCTGCTTACGCATCGGCGACAGGCTGAGTACCTGCCCATGGCAGTGGAACTCCCCGCACTGATCGATGAATGCGTACAGGCGGCCCACACCGCTCGGGGCGAGGCGCAACGTCAGGCGCATGAATGCCTGGCCGAGACGTTTCGGTGCGTGTTCACCCTGGCTTGGCATCTCGGGTTCGTCGACCTGGCGACGGTCGCCGTACAACGCCTGGGCTGGGCCGCCGTCAGGGCAGACGAACCGGGCCTCGCGGCGATGTACGGGTTTCTGCGCGCCCAGACGACCTTCTCCTCGGGCCGGTACGACTTAGGCATGCGCGTAGTCGACGGCGCGCTGCGGGACCTGGACGGTCAGGAATCGCGGCGACCCGACGGCCTGGCCGCCATGACCGGAGTCCTGCACCTGCGCGCGGCGATCATCGCTGGTCGCCTGGGGGACCATTCTCACGCGCAGACGCGGCTTGCGGAGGCTCGGGAGCTGGCCCGCCGCACAGGCGAACTTCCCGTGTTCGGGGTGAGCTGGGGCCCCGCGAATGTCAGCGTGCACTCCGTAGCCATCGCCTCCGACCTCGACAACTATGGGGAGGCGATCGATCTGGCCAGAGGAGTGCGCTTCCCTGATGGATGGCCTCGTTCACGCGCCGGTCACCACTGGCTCGACCTGGGCAAGGCCCAAGCCTGGGCCGGGAACGCGACAGACGCGTTGAAATCCCTGCAGAGGGCCCGCCGGATAGCGCCCCAGCTGACGCGTTACCACCCGACCGTACGAGACACGGTCGCCGCACTCCGGGAGCGGGAGAGAGTGCGGACCCCAGCGTTGGCTGAGTACGCGACGTGGATCGGCATGTAGCACGCTTCGGTTGTCGGGGGTTGCACACATCGGTGCAACTGGCCATTCCATGAGGTAGCGAGCATGTGACTGTCAGCAAGGACAGCCACATGGAGCCGCAGGTGAACCCATCTTCCGCAGCCTGGCCACCCCCCACCAGCCTTGACATCACGCTGTTGCCCGCAGGGCGGTGGTGGGACGCCGTGCGGGTGCCCGTCTCCTTCGGTGAGACCGCCTTCCGCTTCCTGGGGGGCGATACCGGTGCGGTGATCAAGGACCCCTACTGCGCCCGCCTGTACTGGCTGGTGCGTCCCCAATCCGCCGTCGGCTGGACGATCCCGCAGGTCACGGTGCTGGGCAAGGGGAGTTACATCGGCGTGCCGCCCTGGCACCGCCGCAAGTCCTGCGGGCTGCGCTGGCTGACGGCGCCCGATCGGGGCCGTCACCTCACCGAACCGAAGCGACTGCACGCGGCACTCACCACCGCCCTCACGCTCCATCCCATGCCGGAGACGCAGCGATGAGCCGGATGCGGATGCGGTACGTGAAGATGAGCCTGGGCGCGGATCCGGACGCCGAGCCGTGCGTCATCCAGGTGCGGTGCACCGGTTGCGGCGCCGCATCGACCCCGGTGCCCGAGCAGTTCCCCGGTGAGCAGCGGGATCGGGCCGAGGAGTGGGCGCTGTCCCATACCGGCCGTATCGACGCGGAGGGCCGCCACCACACGGGCTACCAGGTCACCGTGACCATGTTCTGGCGGGTGACCCCGCACGAGGAGATCGACCCGCCGCGAGGCGAACAGAGCGCGGGATCCACTCCATCCGAGACCGGCTGAAGCCGGAACTCGCGGCGCCCGTTCAGGGGGCGCCGTACACCCAAGGACCCCGCCCCGGCCGCCGTGTGTCTTGGCGGACTGGCGGCCAGGGCGGTCGCGCCCCCACGTACTCGGGGCGCCGTGCAGTGCACGAGGAATCCGGCCGGATCACACCGGCGGAACGACACCACACGGAGGTCACCATGCGCCATCCCCGATACCCGGTCAACCAGGCCCCGCTTCCCGTCGACCCGGACTCCGAGGACACGGACGAGTCCGGCGGCAGCCAGACCGGAGGCTGCGGCGACGGCGACGGCTGCGGACGCCACTGACCGACACCGGCCCCCGCCCGCGCGGCGGGGGCCGACCCCATTCCACCCCTTGAGGAAGTGCCGATGGCGCACCATCACGCCTACCTTTGGGCCGGCCCGGGACGCGCACTGTTCAACGACGGTCCCCGCCGCCCCCTGCAC
>NZ_SRID01000773.1 GCF_004684805.1 Streptomyces palmae | reverse complement strand
CTCCAGGACGCCGCCCCCACTCACCTCGTCACCACCGCCGAGCTGGCGCCCGCCCTGCCTGACACCGGGGCCGCGGTCCTCGTCCTCGACGACCCCGACACCGAGCGGGAACTGGCCGGCCGTCCGGACACCGATCCGACGGACCGGGACCGCGGCGGCCCCATCACCCCGGGCCACCCCGCCTACACCATCCACACCTCAGGCTCCACCGGCCGCCCCAAAGGCGTGCTCGTCCCCCACGCCAACGTCATCCGGCTCTTCGAAGCCGCCGCCGCTCACCTGGACTTCGGGCCCACCGACGTGTGGACGCTCTTCCACTCCTACGCCTTCGACTTCTCCGTCTGGGAGCTGTGGGGACCCCTGCTGCACGGTGGACGGCTCCTGATCGTCCCCCACACCACCGCCCGTACCCCGCGCGAGTTCCTCGCGCTGCTGCGCCGTGAGCGCGTCACCGTCCTCAGCCAGACCCCCTCCGCGTTCCACCAGCTGATCCAGGCCGAACAGGAGGACGGCGCAGAAGAGCCCCTCTCGCTGCGCTACGTCGTCTTCGGCGGCGAGGCGCTCGAACCGGCGCGGCTGCGCCCCTGGCTGAGCCGGCACGGCGCCGACCGGCCCGCGCTGATCAACATGTACGGCATCACCGAGACCACCGTCCATGTCACCCATCACCGCCTCACCCCGGCCGCCATCGACCATCCCGGCCCCCTCAGCCCCATCGGCAC
>NZ_SRID01000094.1 GCF_004684805.1 Streptomyces palmae | reverse complement strand
GCCGATCTGGGCGTGGCCTCGGGCAACGGCAAGGGGCAGATCTTCGTGAAGGGCGAGGTCATCAAGACCGTGCCGGAGTCGAAGATCGTGGAGACCCTGATCGAGGAGGCCATGAAGATCGCCGAACGGATGGAGAAGGAGGGGGTCCCGTCCGGGCTGCCCGATGTGAGCGTGAGCTGAGCCGGCGAAGAGGGGGACCGAGCATGTCACTCCTGGAGAACGTCCGGGGCCCGCGCGACCTCAAGGCGCTGGCCCCGGGGCAACTGGGCCCGCTCGCCGCGGAGATCCGCCGGTTCCTGGTCCACGCCGTGGCCCGGACCGGCGGCCACCTCGGGCCCAACCTCGGCGTGGTGGAACTGTCGATCGCCCTGCACCGGGTCTTCGACTCGCCCGCCGACCGCGTCCTGTGGGACACCGGGCACCAGTCCTACGTCCACAAACTGCTCACCGGCCGCCAGGACTTCTCCGCCCTGCGCGGCAAGGGCGGGCTGTCCGGCTACCCCAGCCGCGCCGAGTCCGAGCACGACGTCATCGAGAACAGCCACGCCTCCACCGCCCTGGGCTGGGCCGACGGCCTGGCCAAGGCCAACGAGCTGCTCGGCCTCGGCGGGCGGCACGTGGTGGCGGTGATCGGCGACGGCGCGCTCACCGGCGGCATGGCCTGGGAGGCGCTGAACAACATCGCCGCCGCCGAGGACCGCCCGCTGATCATCGTGGTCAACGACAACGAGCGGTCCTACGCGCCCACCATCGGCGGCCTCGCCGACCACCTGGCCGCCCTGCGCACCACCGACGGCTACGAGCGGGTGCTGGCCTGGGGCAAGGAGGTGCTCCACCGCACCCCGGTGGTCGGCCGGCCGCTCTACGAGTCGCTGCACGGGGCCAAGAAGGGCTTCAAGGACGCCTTCGCCCCGCAGGGCATGTTCGAGGACCTGGGACTGAAGTACCTGGGCCCGGTCGACGGCCATGACATCGCCGCCCTGGAGTCCGCCCTGCGCCGGGCCCAGCGCTTCCACGGCCCGGTGCTCGTCCACTGCATCACCGCCAAGGGCCGCGGCTACCGGCCGGCCCTGGAGGACGAGGCCGACCGCTTCCACACCGTCGGCGCCATCGACCCGGTCACCGGCGAGCCGCTGCTGCCCGCCGGCGGCCAGTCGTGGACCTCGGTCTTCGGCGACGAGATGGTGCGGATCGGCGACGAGCGGCCCGATGTGGTGGCGCTCACCGCCGCCATGCTGGACCCGGTCGGACTCGGCGGCTTCGCGGAGAAGTTCCCCGACCGGGTGTGGGACGTGGGCATCGCCGAGCAGCACGCGGCGGTCTCGGCGGCGGGGCTGGCCACCGGCGGGCTGCACCCGGTGGTCGCCGTCTACGCCACCTTCCTCAACCGCGCCTTCGACCAGGTGCTGATGGACGTGGCGCTGCACAGGTGCGGGGTGACCTTCGTCCTGGACCGGGCCGGCATCACCGGCACCGACGGGGCCAGCCACAACGGCATGTGGGACATGTCGATCCTCCAGGTGGTGCCCGGGCTGCGGATCGCCGCCCCGCGCGACGCCGACCAGCTGCGCGCCCAACTGCGGGAGGCGATCGACGTGTCCGACGCGCCCACCGTGGTCCGCTACCCCAAGGAGACGGTGGGACCGGCGCTGCCGGCGCTCGGCCGGGTCGGCGGCATGGACGTGCTGCGCTGGGGGGAGCCGGTCGTCCCGGGCGTCCCCCAGCAGCCGGACGCCGGCGCGGAGGCCACCGAGCCCGGTGCGGTGCTGCTGGTGGCGGTGGGCGTGATGGCCGCGGTGGCCCTGTCGGCGGCCGAGCTGCTGGGCGAGCGCGGACTGCCCTGCACGGTGGTCGACCCGCGCTGGGTCAAGCCGGTGGACCCGGCCCTGCCCGGGCTGGCGAGCCGGCACCGGCTGGTGGCCGTCATCGAGGACGGCGTCCGCAGCGGCGGCGTCGGCGCCGCGGTGGCGCAGGCGCTCCGGGACGCCGGCGCCGACCTCCCGGTACGCACCTTCGGCGTCCCCGAGCGGTTCCTGGACCACGCCGGGCGGAGCGAGGTGCTCGACGGCATCGGACTGACCCCGACACAGATCGCCGACCGTATCGGCGCCACCTGGGCAGCGAAGGAGAACGGCAGATGAGCACCGCCCGGCCGCCCCGCTCCGGATTCGACCTCGCCGCGCTCCTCGCCGAGCGCGGCGCCGAGCGGTACGAACTGCACAGCCGCCACCTCAACCACCAACTCCCGCGGATGCTACGCACCATCGGCTTCGACAAGGTCTACGAGCGGGCCGAGGGCGCGTACTTCTGGGACACCGAGGGCCAGGACTACCTGGACATGCTGGCCGGTTTCGGGGTGATGGGGCTGGGCCGCCACCACCCGGTGGTGCGCCAGGCGCTGCACGACGTACTCGACGCCCAGCTCGCCGACCTCACCCGGTTCGACTGCCCGCCGCTGCCCGGGCTGCTGGCCGAACGGCTGCTGCGGTACGCCCCCCACCTGGACCGCGTCTTCTTCGGCAACAGCGGCACCGAGGCGGTGGAGACCGCGCTGAAGTTCGCCCGCTACGCCACCGGGCGCCGCCGCATGCTGTACTGCTCGCACGCCTTCCACGGGCTGACCACCGGTTCCCTCTCGGTCAACGGTGAGGAGGGCTTCCGCCGGGGGTTCGCCCCGCTGCTGCCCGACACCGCCGTCGAACTGGGCGACCTCGCGGCGCTGGAGCGCGAGTTGAAGCGGGGCGATGTCGCGGGCTTCGTGGTGGAGCCCATCCAGGGCAAGGGGGTGCACACCGCGCCGCCCGGGTTCCTGCGCGCCGCCCAGGAACTGCTGCACCGCCACAAGGCGCTGCTGATCGCGGACGAGGTGCAGACCGGCCTGGGGCGCACCGGCACCTTCTTCGCGTACCAGCACGAGGAGGGCGTCGAACCCGACCTGGTCTGCGTGGCCAAGGCGCTCTCCGGCGGCTATGTCCCCGTGGGGGCCACCCTCGGCAAGGACTGGATCTTCAAGAAGGTCTACTCCGCCATGGACCGGGTGCTGGTGCACTCCGCCAGCTTCGGGTCCAACGCCCAGGCGATGGCGGCCGGCCTCGCGGTGCTCGCGGTCATGGAGGACGAGCAGATCGTCGAGCGCGCCCGCCGGACCGGCGACCTGCTGCGCACCCGGCTGGCCGCCCTGGTGGACCGGTACGAGATGCTGCACGAGGTACGCGGGCGCGGCCTGATGATCGGCATCGAGTTCGGCAGGCCCCGGTCACTGGGGCTGCGCAGCCGCTGGACGATGCTCCAGGCGGCCCGCAAGGGGCTGTTCGCCCAGATGGTGGTGGTGCCGCTGCTCCAGCGGCACCGCATCCTCACCCAGGTCTCCGGGGACCACCTGGAGGTCATCAAGTTGATTCCGCCCCTGATCATCGGGGAGCCGGAGGTGGAGCGGTTCGTGGCGGCGTTCACCGCGGTGATGGACGAGGCGCACGCGGGGGGCGGGCTGATGTGGGAGTTCGGCCGCACCCTGGTGAAGCAGGCGGTGGCCAATCGCTGAGCCGGACACCCCGGCCGGCCGCACCGGTCGCGGCCGGGGCCGCGCCGGGCGGGTGCGGGTCGATCCACCGGCGTCCCGGACGTGCCGCCCGGTGGCCGGATCAGCCGGTGAGCAGCCGATCGTGCAGCCGCTCCCGGGTGGCGGCGTCCATCCCCAGGCCCTGGCGCAGATAGCCCTCCACGCCGCCCCACATCTCCTCGATCGCCGCGTAGGCGGCGGCCAGGTACTCCACCCGGGCGTCGAAGAGCGGGTCGAGCAGCTCCATGACCTCCGGCGACATGGCGTCCTCGGCGGTGGAGGTGCGCCACACCTTGTAGCGGTGGTGCCGGGCGGCCGACTCCAGGTAGTCGGCCTCGATGGCGTCCCGGTCGACACCGAGGGCGAGCAGGATGACCGCGATGGACAGCCCGGCCCGGTCCTTTCCCGCCGAGCAGTGCAGCAGTGCGGGGGAGCTGCCGTCGGCCAGGGTGGTCAGCAGCCGGGAGTGCTCGGCGGTGCGGCTGCGGATGGTGTGCCGGTACGAGGCGGTCATCCGCCCCGCCGCCTTGCCGTCAGCGAGCAGCTCGCGCAGGGTGGGCAGGTCGCCCTCGCGGACCATCTTCCAGAAGCCGGCGCCGTCGGCCGGGTCGCTGAGCGGGATGTTCAGGTTCCGCACCCCGGGCAGCGCCACGTCCGGGCCCTCCAGCCGGATGTCCGCCGCGTTGCGGAAGTCGAAGACCGTGTGCAGCCCCAGGCCCCCCAGGAAGGCCGCGTCCTCGGCGGTGGCGTGCGCCAGATGACCGCTGCGGAACAGCACCCCGGGCCGCACCCGCCGGCCGCCGGCGGCGGGGAGGCCGCCCACGTCCCGGAAGTTGCGGACGCCGGTGAGGGCGGGCTTGGCCGCCGGCACCTGCGCGGTGTGGTCCTGGACGTAGTCCTGCGGAGTCTGCGTCACGGGCGCTCCTCTGGTTCGGTCGCCGGTCCGGCCGGGTGCGGTCGGCGAGTCACGGCCTGGTCGACCTTACGTCACGGGGGTGCGGCGCGGCCGTGCCCTGGGTGCGGTGGCGGCCGCGACCGCGGAGGGCCGTGGGCCCGCCTGCCCGACCCCTCCCCGCCGCCCGTACGTTCGAACCACCGGGGATGCCGCCCGCGTATTCCAGGTTCGCCGAATATGGCCGGGTGGGATACATCACGCCTCGTCAACCCCTGGTTACGGTGGCGTAAGTCACTTCCGAGGGTGAAGGATGTGCTGACGTGGCAGACGATTCGAAGAGATTGACCATAGACGCGATCGGGTCGTACGCAGCCGTCGGCGACAGTTTCACCGAGGGCGTTGGCGACCCCGGGCCCGACGGAGCCTTCGTCGGCTGGGCCGACCGGCTGGCCATTCTCCTCTCCGACCGGCACGCCTCGGCGCGCGCGGCGGCGGACCCGGCCGGCGCGGCCCCCGACACCCCCGACGACACCGGATACGACGACACCGGATACGACGACTTCCGCTACGCCAACCTCGCCGTCCGCGGGCGGCTGCTGGACCAGATCGTCGCGGAGCAGGTGCCGCGCGCCAAGGAGCTCGCCCCGGACCTGGTGAGCTTCTGCGCCGGCGGCAACGACATCCTGCGACCGGGCAGCGACCCGGACGCCATCGCCGAGCGCTACGAGGCCGCGGTCGCCGACCTGGTCGGCTCGGTGGGCACGGTGCTGGTGTGCACCGGCTTCGACACCCGCGGCGTGCCGGTGCTGCGGCACCTGCGCGGCAAGATCGCGACCTACACGGCCCATGTGCGGGCCATCGCCGACCGGCACGACTGCCCGGTGCTCGACCTGTGGTCCCTGCGCTCGGTGCAGGACCGCCGGGCCTGGAGCGACGACCGGCTGCACCTGTCGGCCGACGGCCACACCCGGGTCGCGCTGCGCGCCGCCCAGGTGCTGGGCCTGAGGGTGCCGGCCGACCCGGACCAGCCGTGGCCGCAGGAGGACACACGGACCCCGGCCGAGGTGCGCCGGGACAACATCCACTGGGCCCGGGAGCATCTGGTGCCCTGGATCGGGCGCCGGCTGCGCGGGGAGTCCTCGGGCGACCACGTCTCGGCCAAGCGGCCCGACCTGCTGCCCTTCCGGTAGCCCCGCCGGCCCTGGCACGGCAGCCGGTACACCGCGGCCGCGGCATCCCGCTCGGGGTGCCGCGGCCGCGGTGTACCTGCGCGACGCCGGTTCAGCTCAGATAGGCCCAGACCACCCGGCCCCGGCCGGAGGGATGGGTGCGTACGCCCCAGGAGGTGGAGAGCGCCTCCACCAGCATCAGCCCGCGCCCGCCCTCCTGGTCCGCGCTCACCAGGCGGGCCCGCGGCTCGGTGCGCGCGCACCCCTGGTCGGCGACCTCCAGCCGCAACCGCCCGCCGTAGACGCGCAGTTCGCAGCGGACCTCATCGCTCGAGGTGTGGCGTACCGCGTTGGTGAACAGTTCGGAGACCACCAACTCGGCGTTGTCCCGGACCTCCTGGTCGAACTCCCAGTCACGCAGCCGGGTCAGGACGAGCCTTCTGGCCTCCGCGACCGAGGTGCTCAAAGCGGGGAGATGAAACGCGTCCTGGAGGCAACGGGTGAGAAATCCACCACCCGAACGCCCTAACCGGAGAGCCTCATAGGAAGGAGCCACGCGGCAACTATGACTGTCCGGGTAACTTCTGGCAAGGATCAATCTGCAAATTACAGAATCGCACTGGACACTCTGTTCCGGCGCGCTGAGCACGTGTCAGACTGCTGATCGATTGAAAACGGCAGAGGGGAGCGGGAGTGGCGGACATGCGGCCGGGCGGCGCCCCGACCGTTCTGAGAGTCGTACTCGGCAAGCGACTCCAGGACCTTCGGGAGAAGGCCGGACTCTCCTATGAGGAGGCCGGGTCGGCGCTGGATGTGACCCATGCCACTATTCGGCGTATGGAAAAGGCCGAAGTCGGCCTGAAAATCCCGTACGTGGAGAAGTTGCTGGCGACCTATGGGGTCACCGACGGCAAGGAGATCGACAGCTTTCTCGCCCTGGCCCGGGAGGCCAACCAGCGCGGCTGGTGGCACCGGTTCCGCGATGTGCTCCCCGAGTGGTTCAGCGCGTTCGTCAGCCTGGAGGGTGCCGCCAGCATCATCCGCGCCTACGAACCCCACTACGTACCCGGACTGCTCCAGACCGCCGACTACGCGCGCGCCGTGCTGCGGGCCGGCATGCCGCAGGCCGGCGAGGCGGAGATCGACCGGCTGGTCGCGCTGCGCCTGGAGCGCCAGGCACTGCTCACCCGCCAGGACGCGCCCCTGCTGTGGGTGGTGATGGACGAAACGGTACTGCGCCGCCCCATCGGCGGGCCGGAGATCATGCGCGCCCAGATCGACCGGCTCATCGAGGCCGGCGCGCAGCAGCACATCCGGCTCCAGATCATGCCGTTCGCCGCCGGGCCGCATCCGGCCATGTACGGCCCGTTCCACATCTTCCGGTTCCCGATCCCTGAACTACCGGACATCGCCTACACCGAGAGCCTCGTCGGCTCGGTGTACATGGACCAGCGCGATGACGTGTCGGTGTTCCTGGAGGCACTGGACCGGATGTGCGCGCAGGCCGCGCCCGCACAGACCATTCAGACCGTTCTGGATGGCATTCGCAAGGAGATCTGAACCATGGATCGCATACACGGGGACCGCATACGCGTCTACAACGGCATGCCGGCCAGGGAACTCGGCACCGAGGGCTGGCACAAGCCGTGGAGCGGCGGTAACGGGGGCAGCTGCGTGGAGGCCATGAAGTTGGGCGACGGACGGGTGGCGCTGCGCCAGTCCACCGACCCGGACGGCCCCGCCTTGATCTACACCCGGCATGAGATGAGGACCTTCATCCAGGGTGCCAAGGCCGGCGAGGCCGACTTCCTGCTCGCCTGACGCCACCCCACGAGGAACAAGGAGACGGTGTGACCGACCAGAGTTTCGCCCCCCAGCAGATCGACACCAGCAAGCCCCACCCGGCCCGGATGTACGACTACTTCCTGGACGGCAGGGACAACTACGAGGTCGACCGGATCGCCGCCGAGCGGGTGCTCGCCGAGGTCCCCGACATACGCCCCACCGCCCGGGCCAACCGCGCCTTCCTGGGCCGGGCGGTCCGGTACGCGGTCCGCTCCGGCATCCGGCAGATCATCGACATCGGCACCGGCATCCCCACCTCGCCCAACACCCACGAGGTGGCGCACGCCGAGGATCCGCGGGTGCGGGTGGCGTACGTCGACAACGACCCGATCGTGGCCACCCACGCGGGGGCCCGCCTGACCAGCGCCCCCAACACCGGCTTCGCGCTGGGTGACGTCCGCAAGCCCCAGGACATCCTGGACACCCCGGCCGTCCGGGACATGATCGACCTCGATCAGCCGGTCGCCCTGCTGCTCGTCGCCGTACTGCACTTCGTCTCCGACGACGAGGACCCGCGCGGCATCGTCGCCACCCTGCGCGACGCCCTGCCCAGCGGCAGCCACCTGGTGCTCTCGCACGCCACCGCGGACTTCCACCCCGGCGGCTTCCCGGAGACGGTGCGCGCCTACCGGAACTCCACCGCCTCCATGAACGTCCGGGAGCACGCCGAGATCAGCACCTACTTCGAGGGCTTCGAGCTGCTCGACCCCGGACTGGTCCAGGTGCCCCTGTGGCGGCCGGACGGTCCGGTGCCGAGCCCGGAGGAACTGCGGCGCATCGGCTTCTACGGCGGGGTGGCCCGCAAGAACTGAACCGCGGGACCCGCGGCCCGGGGCGGCGGACGGCCGCGGGCGCCCCGTCCGGACCGGGGCCGCCCGAGTCCGGAGGGCCGCGGTCCGCGGCCATCCGGGTGCCGTCCGAGGCGGAAGATCATCAGCCGTGCGGGCCGGATTCGGCGGATAATGAGATCGCCTTGCCCGCTTCACTCTGGAGGTGCCGTGACCGGTTCCCAGGCGTCCGAGCCGCAGTACGACCGCGGGCCGCACCGCTTCCGGCCGGCCGCGCTGCGCCCCGCCGCGTTCGGGGCGGAGCCGGTGGGGGAGCGGATGGCGCGGATCCGGCGGTCTCCGCACTTCGTGAACGGTTCCTTCGTCAACCCGGTGGGGGTCCGGAACCTGCCCGCCGGATCGATGCTCTCCTTCCTGCCCACGTACTTCCGCAAGGAGGATCGGATCCGCAGGGCCCCGGCGGGCACGGTCCCGGTCCACCCCACCACCGTCGCCGAGCTGGCCCAGCCCGCCGCGACGGGGCTGCGGCTGACCTGGATGGGCCATTCGAGTGTGCTGGCCGAGATCGACGGGCACCGGGTGCTGTTCGACCCGGTCTGGGGCGAGCGCTGCTCGCCCTTCACCTTCGCCGGACCCAAGCGGCTGCACCCGGTCCCGGCTCCGCTGGCCGAGCTGGGACCGCTGGACGCGGTGGTGATCTCCCACGACCACTACGACCACCTGGACATGCCCACCATCCGGGCGCTGCGGCGCAGCCGCGCGAGGTTCGTGGCGCCCCTGGGCGTCGGCGCCCATCTGGAGTACTGGGGCGTCCCGCCGCACCGGGTCACCGAGCTGGACTGGCAGGAGTCCACCGACGTCGGCGGCCTCACCCTCACCGCCACCCCGGCCCGGCACTTCTGCGGGCGGGCGCTGCGCAACGCCCAGCACACCCTGTGGGCCTCCTGGGTGGTGGCCGGCCCGGAGCACCGGGTGTTCCACAGCGGCGACACCGGGTACTTCCCCGGCTTCGCCGACATCGGCGCGGCCCACGGCCCGTTCGACGCCACGATGATCCAGATCGGTGCCTACTCCCACCTGTGGCCCGACATCCACATGGAGCCGGCGGAGGGTCTGCGCGCCCATGCGGACCTCCAGGGCGGTACCCCCACCGGGATCATGCTGCCGATCCACTGGGGCACCTTCAACCTCGCCCCGCACCCCTGGGAGGAGCCGGCCGAGGGCTCGGTGAGCGCCGCCGAGGCGATCGGCGCCACCGTGGTGATGCCCCGCCCCGGCCAGCCCTTCGAGCCCGCCAAGGGGCTGCCGCTGGACCGCTGGTGGCGGGCGGTCGCCGCCCCCGCCGGCCCGCCGCGGCGCCGGCCGGTCCCGGCGGACACCACCGCGGACACCGCCCGGATCGAGCGCGACTACGCGCGCGAGCGGTGAGGCCCGGCGGGTCCTCGGCCGACGGGTGACGGGGCCGGCGGCTTCGCCCGCGTCCTGGCTCCGTTCCCCAGTCCGGGCGCCCCGGTCTCGTGAGAATGCGTCCGAGCCCGTGGCGGGCCCGACCACGTTCGGGGGAGGCTGGGTGGAGATTCGCATCGCTGTGGCGGGCCCCGGTGCCGACCAGGCACTGACCTCGCTGCACCGTTGGGTGTCGCAGGACCGGGAATCGACCCGGCGGGTGCGTCTGTCGCTGGTGGCGGCGTCGCCGCGCCCCGGGGAGATGGGCGCGGACCTCGAAGCGATCAGCGCGGTGGTCAGCGACGTGATGGCGCTGGGCAGTCTGCTGGTCGCCGTGCTCTCCTGGCGCGACTCCCGGCCGAATCCACCCGCCGTCCGGCTTGAACGAGGCGGCGTGCGGGTGGAGTTGACCGGTGACGCGGCCGACCCGGAGGCGGTTCGCCGGATCGTGGAGGCACTGGGCGAACAACCGGCGAACGCCGATCCACCCGCGTGCCCCGACGATTCCGCGGCGCGTCCGTAGCCGTGGTGTCGTTACCGGACCCGGCGCTCTCGCGAGCGATTCTGATCGGAGCCCATTCCTACCGGAAGCTTCCCGATCTGCCACCCGTGGAGCAGAACCTCATGGGGCTGCGCCAGGCGCTGGAGCACCCCTCGGTGTGGGGGCTGCCGACCTCCCACTGCACCGTGGTCGCCCAGCCCGAGCACGCGCAGACGGCCCTGGACGCGCTGCACGACCAGGCTCCGCGGGCCACCGACACCCTCGTGGTGTACTACGCGGGCCACGGTCTGGTCGACCCGTACACCGACGAGCTGTACCTGGCGCTGCCCTCCACCGAGCCGGGACGACCGGACACCGCGCTGCGGTACGAGTACGTCCGAAGGGCGGTTCTGGACCCGGCCGTCACGGCTCGCCGGAAGGTGGTGGTCCTGGACAGCTGCTACAGCGGCCGTGCCCGGATCGGTGAGATGGGCGCGGGCGGCCATCTCACCGCCCAGGCCCTCATCGACGGCGCCTGCCTGCTGATGTCCACGGCGGGGACGCGCAAGTCGCTGTTCTTCCCGGGTGAGAGGTACACCGCCTTCACCGGAGAGCTGATCGACACCCTCGTACGGGGCATCGCCGACGGCCCCGCGCTGCTGGACATGGACACCATCTACCGGCATGTGCACGCGCAGCTGAGCGGGAAGCGCAGGCCCCTGCCGGAGCAGCGCAACAGGAACGCGGGCGGGCTGATCGTGCTGGCCCGCAACCGGGCCGTGCTGCCCGGCCGGGCGGACTCCGCCCTCGACGCCCTGGCCCCCGAGTCCGTTCCCCTCCTGGGGGGCGTGCCCCGCCGTACGCTCCTGACCGCGGTCGCCGGCGGCACGGTCGCCCTCGGGGGAGCCGGCCTCGGCGTACGACGGCTGCTGCACGGCAGCGACCCCGCCCCCCGCAGGGACGAACTCGGGGCGGGGACGGGGCCCGCACCCGGAAGCGGTCGCCCCCGCACGACATCCCCTTCCGCCCCGCCGTCCTCCTCACCGCCGACCGCGAAGCCCTCGTCGTCCCCCACCCGGCGGCGTGCGAAACCGGGCGCACTCCTCTGGCAGAAGCCGATCCCGGCCAGCGAGTACCCCTCCGATGTGATCCTGGTCGACGGTGTCGTCTGCCTGAGCCGTGACGGCACGGTCCTCGGTTTCGACGCCGTCACGGGGGAGCGGCGGTGGACCGTCCGGTTCGAGGCGCCACTGACCCCGCTCGTGGCGACCGCGGTCACGTCCGGTGGTGTGCTCTGCGTCTGCGATTTGGACGGACACCTCCATGCGATCCGGATCCGCGACGGCGACAAGCGATGGTCGTACAGGATGGGAGGCGTCGACGCCCCGCATGCATGGTGCACCGTCAGGGGCGGCGTGGTGTACGCGTCCCAGTCGGGAGGCGGGCTGCACGCCGTCGACGCGGCCACCGGGAAGAGGAGGTGGCTCTACGCTCCGGCCGAGGGGATCGACTCCGCGCCCGCCGCGAACGACACCGTCGTCTGCGTGGGGGCGACGGGGGAGACCGTCAACCACCTGGATGCCGTGAACGCGCGGACCGGCAAGCGGAAATGGCGGTTCGAGGGCCATGTCACCCCGTACCTGACCATCGACGCCCGGCAGGCCTACACCGTCAACTACGGCACGGTCAGCGCGGTCGACCTGGACACCGGCGAGCGCCGCTGGAGCGAGTCCGCCGATCCCCCCGCGAACGATGGGCCCGACCTCGGGCCGCCCACGCTCGCCGGTGGCACGCTGTACACCACCACCCTGGACGGGTACCTGACCGCCCGGGACCCCGGGAGCGGCTCCGTCCGCTGGCGCTTCCCCGTCGAGGCGGGGGAGCGGATCGCGGACTGGGGGAACTACTCGTCGGGCAGCGGCTCCTCCGGTGCCGCGATCCCGACGGTCTCCGGAGCCACCCTCTACCTCGGCAGCCTCGCGCTCCCGGATGACCCGGACAGCCGCGCGGACAGGTACCGCTCGGCACGACTGGTGTACGCGGTGGACACCGTGACCGGTACCGAGCGCTGGCACCGCACCACCGAGGGATGCACGGGCACGGTAGCCGCTGACGACACGGCGGCCTACTTCGCCACCTCCGACGACCACCTCTGCGCGGTGGGCCGCTGAACCGGAGCCGGACAGCTCACCCGACGCGCCGGGCCGGCACCAGGCCCGGCCGGGCATCGAAGCCTTCGCGGCGCCGATCCACGGCACGTGCGGCGGACACCCCCGGACGGCCCCGACCGCTCACCGGCGAGGTCGCCGTCCTGAGGCGGTGGTGGCTCCGCCGCCTTCGGACGGCGGCGGAACCGCGTACTCCGTCGGTCAGCGGGCCGCCGTGACCAGGGCCGCCATGACCCGGGGATCGTCCCCCATCTCGGGGTGCCACTGCACCCCCAGCGCGAGGCCCGCGGCGTCCGGCAGCTCCACCGCCTCCACCGTGCCGTCCTCGGCGTACCCGGACACCACCAGCCCCTCGCCCAGCCGGTCCACCGCCTGGTGGTGGCAGGTGGGGACGGTGACCGGCTCCGGCAGCACACCCCCCAGCAGCGTGCCGGGCACCGCCCGAACCGGGTGCTGGACAAAGGCCCCGGGCGGACCCGCGTGCGCCTCCAGGTGCTGGCGGAGGGTGCCGCCCCGGGCGACGTTCAGCAGCTGCATCCCCCGGCAGATCCCCAGCAGCGGCAGCCCGGCCGCCAACGCCGCCTCGATCAGGGCGAGTTCCCAGGCGTCCCGTTCCGGCGCGGGCGGACCGGTGCGCGGGTGCGGCTCGGCGCCGTAGCGCGCCGGCTCCACATCCGGGCCGCCGGCGATCACCAGCCCGTCCAGCCGGGCCACCATCGACGGGGCCAGCGCGGGCTCGTCCGGCGGCAGCTGCGCGGTCATCCCGCCGGCGTGCCGCACCAGCCGGTGGTACCCGGCCGGCAGCAGCGCCGCGGGCAGGTCCCACACGCCCCATCGGGTCGAGGACTCCAGATAGGTGCTGATGCCGATCAGAGGCTTGGACACGAGGATCCTTCCGGCTCCGGGTCGCGACGCGGGATTCCCGCCACCCTGTGCGTACTTCCCAATCGATGACCCCTATGCCTACCTTGTGACCCCAGTCACACTCACAGGGAGGCATCGCCGTGTCGGACCGCAGGCCCCCGCTCTCCATCGACGAGTTGACGCGACGGGTCGACGCCGGGGAGATCGACACCGTCGTCCTCGCCTTCACCGACATGCAGGGCAGACTCCAGGGCAAGCGGTTCGCCGCCCGCTTCTTCCTCGACGAGGTGCTGGCACACGGCACCGAGGGCTGCAACTACCTGCTGGCCGTGGACGCCGACATGAACACCGTCGACGGCTACGCCATGGCCTCCTGGGAGCGCGGCTACGGCGACTTCGCCCTGCACGGCGACCCCACCACCCTGCGCCGCACCCCCTGGAACCCGGGCACCGCGCTCATCACCGCCGACCTCGCCTGGCACGACGGCTCACCCGTCCTCGCCTCCCCGCGCCAGATCCTGCGCCGCCAGCTCGACCGGCTGGCCGAGCACGGCTGGACCGCCTACGTCGGCACCGAGCTGGAGTTCCTGGTCTTCAAGGACACCTACGAGGACGCCTGGTCCCGCGGCTACCGCGAGCTGAGCCCGGCCAACCAGTACAACATCGACTACTCCGTACTGGGCACCGGCCGCATCGAGCCGCTGCTGCGCCGCATCCGCAACGAGATGGGCGCCGCCGGAATGACCGTGGAGTCCGCCAAGGGCGAGTGCAACCTCGGCCAGCACGAGATCGCCTTCCGCTACGACGAGGCGCTCGCCACCTGCGACCAGCACGCCGTCTACAAGACCGGCGCCAAGGAGATCGCCGCCCAGGAGGGCATGGCGCTCACCTTCATGGCCAAGTACGACGAGCGCGAGGGCAACTCCTGCCACATCCACCTCTCGCTGCGCGACGAGGCCGGACGCCCGGTGCTCGCCGACGACTCCGGGCCGTACGGCATGTCGCCCCTGATGCGGCACTTCCTGGCCGGACAACTCGCCGCGCTGCGCGACTTCACCCTGCTGTACGCACCCAACATCAACTCCTACAAGCGCTTCCGCCCCGGCTCCTTCGCCCCCACCGCCGTCGCCTGGGGCCCGGACAACCGCACCTGCGCGCTGCGCGTCATCGGCCGCGGCCCCGCCCACCGGCTGGAGAACCGGCTGCCCGGCGGCGACGTCAACCCGTACCTGGCCGTGGCCGGCATGGTCGCCGCCGGACTGCACGGCGTCGAGCAGCGGTTGGAACTCCCCGAGGCCTGCACCGGCAACGCCTACACCGGCGACGCCCGGCACGTCCCCGCCACCCTGCGCGAGGCGGCCGAACGCTGGGGCGCCAGCCCGTTGGCGCGCGCCGCCTTCGGGGACGAGGTCGTCCGGCACTACCTGAACATGGCGCGCGTCGAACAGGAGGCCTTCGACACCGCCATCACCGACTGGGAGCGGTTCCGCTCCTTCGAACGGATGTGAGGTTCGCGGCGTGACCGTGCACGAACTCGAGGTACTCGACCCGGCCACCGAGGAGTGCGTCGCCACCGTCCCCGTGACCACCCCGGCCGAGGTGGGCACCGCGGTGGCGCGCGCCGCCCGGGCCCAGGCCGGCTGGGCCGCGCTGGCCCCCGGCGACCGGGCCAGGGCGCTGCGCCGCTTCGCGGCCACCGTCGACGGGCACCAGGAGGAACTCGCCGCCCTGGAGGTCCGCGAGGCAGGGCACCCGATCGGCAACGCCCGCTGGGAGGCGGGCAACGTCCGCGATCTGCTCGACTACGCGGCCGGCGGCGTGGAGCGGCTCACCGGCAGCCAGATCCCGGTACCCGGCGGCGTGGACATCACCTTCCACGAGCCGCTGGGCGTGGTCGCCGTCATCGCCCCGTGGAACTTCCCGATGCCCATCGCCGCCTGGGGCACCGCCCCCGCCCTCGCCGCCGGCAACGCGGTCCTCCTCAAGCCGGCCGAGACCACCCCGCTCACCGCCCTGCGACTGGCCGAACTCGCCCTGGACGCCGGCCTCCCCGAAGACCTCTTCCAGGTACTCCCCGGGGAGGGCCCGGTGACCGGGCACGCCCTGGTCTCGCACCCCGGCGTCGCCAAGGTGGTCTTCACCGGCTCCACCGCCGTCGGCAAGGGCATCATGGCCACCTGCGCCGAGAGGGTGAAGCGGGTGACCCTGGAACTCGGCGGCAAGAGCCCCAACATCATTTTCGCCGACGCCGACCTGGAGGCCGCCGCGGCCGCCGCCCCCGGCTCCTTCCTGGACAACACCGGCCAGGACTGCTGCGCCCGCAGCCGGATCCTGGTGCAGTCCGCGGTGTACGACCGCTTCCTGGAACTGCTGGAGCCCGGCGTCCTCGCCTTCACCGCGGGCGACCCGGCCGACCCCGCCACCCGTATGGGCCCGCTGATCTCCGCCGCCCAGCGCGAACGGGTACGGACCTTCGTCACCGAGACCGCCCCCGCCGCCATCCGCGGCCAGGCCCCGGCCGGCAAGGGCTTCTGGTACCCGGCCACCGTGCTGGAGGGCCGCCCCGAGGACCGCATCGCCACCGAGGAGGTCTTCGGCCCGGTCGCGGTGGTGATCCCGTTCGCCGACGAGGCCGAGGCGGTCCGGCTCGCCAACGCCACCGACTACGGCCTGTCCGGCTCCATCTGGACCCGCGACCTGGGCCGGGCGCTGCGCATGAGCCGGGCCGTCACCGCCGGGAACCTCTCCGTCAACTCGCACGCCAGTGTCCGCTACGGGACGCCGTTCGGCGGCTTCAAACAGTCCGGCCTGGGCCGGGAGCTGGGGCCGCAGGCCCTGACCGCGTTCACCGAGACCAAGAACGTCTTCCTCGCTACGGAGGTCTGAACACCCATGACCAGCACTGACCGGAACCCCGCTGTGCCCCCGGCCGGGCCGGGCCCCGTCTGCCGCCGCCTGGTGGACCGTACCGCCGTCGTCACCGGGGCGGGCAGCGGCATCGGGCTGGCCACCGCGCGCCGCCTCGCCGCGGAGGGGGCGAACGTGGTCTGCGCCGACATCGACGAGCGGACCGGCAAGGCCGCCGCCGAGGAGGTCGGCGGGGTCTTCGTCTCCGTCGACGTCACCGAGGGCGAGCAGGTCGAGGCGCTGTTCCAGGCCGCCTTCGACACCTACGGCTCGGTCGACATCGCCTTCAACAACGCCGGCATCTCGCCGCCCGAGGACGGCTCCGTCCTGGAGACCGGGCTGGAGGCCTGGAAGCGCGTCCAGGAAACCAACCTCACCTCGGTGTACCTGTGCTGCAAGGCCGCCATCCCCCATATGCGGCGGCAGGGCAGGGGGTCCATCGTCAACACCGCCTCCTTCGTGGCCAAGATGGGCGCCGCCACCTCCCAGATCAGCTACACCGCCGCCAAGGGCGGGGTGCTCGCGATGTCCCGGGAGCTGGGCGTGCAGTTCGCCCGGGAGGGCATCCGGGTCAACGCGCTGTGCCCGGGACCGGTCAACACGCCGCTGCTGAAGGAACTGTTCGCCAAGGACCCGGAGCGCGCCGCCCGCCGACTGGTGCACGTACCGGTGGGCCGGTTCGCCGAGCCCGAGGAGATCGCCGCCGCGGTCGCCTTCCTGGCCAGCGACGACGCCTCGTTCGTGAACGCCGCGGAGTTCCTGGTGGACGGCGGGATCACCGGGGCCTACGTCACCCCGCTGTAGGGCCCCGGGCGGTCGGGGGCGCCCCTGTGCGGGGGATCCGGTGACGTCCGTGACGGGGGCCTGGACGCGGCGCGCGGCCCCGGCCGCGCCCGTACGACCCCCTCCGGCCGGCCGTGCCCCAAGCCGCCGGCCCCAGGAACCCAGGAGTCCGGAGGCCGGGTGTGTACGGGGCGGAACGACAGCCCTAGGCTGTGGCCGTGAGCATGACGACGCCGCCCGGCTGGTACCCCGACCCGACCCATCCCGGCCCCGGCCCGGCTCCGGAGCGCTGGTGGGACGGCGCCGGCTGGACCGAACACCGCCGCACCCCGGCGGTCCATGACGCGGCCACCCTGAACGGCGCCCCCCTGACGCCGCCGGCCGCCGGCGCGCCCGGTGCCCCCGGCATACCCGGGGCACCCGTCGCTCCCGGCTATCCGCCGGCCGCCCCGGGGTACGCCCCCGTCCCCGGCTATCCGCCCGGGCCCGCCGGTCCGCCCCGAGGCCGCGGCCCGAAGATCGCCGCGGTGGTGGTCGCGGGAGCGGTGCTGGTCGCGGCGATCGTCGGCGGAGTGGTGCTGCTCCAGGACGGTGGGGACGACAAGGACGGCAAGGACGACAAGGCGGTGCCGCCGAGCTCCAGCGCACCGCCCTCGGCTTCCGGAGGCCAGTCCGACGGCGGCTCCAGCGACGCCCCCAGCAGCGGTCCCACCGCCGACCCGAGCATCGCCGAGGACACCCTCAGCGGCATCACCCTGCCGGTGCTGGACGGCTGGCGGGGCGCCAGCACCCAGTCCGGTGCCAGCGTGACCACCGAGGAGTCCTACCCCTGCCCCAGCCTGCCGGCCCAGAACTGCATCCCCGGCGGCGCGTTCTCCTTCCCCGCCATCGGCTTCAAGGCCAAGTCGCCGAAGGGCATCGCCAAGGAGGACATCGCGGCCAACGCCGAGGACTCCTACGGCACCGACCCGCGGACCAAGAAGAAGATCTACGGCGGCATCAACAAGCACCAGGAGCTCAAGTCCGAGGCGGTCACCGTCGCCGGGCAGCAGGGCTATCTGGTGCGCTGGAAGGTGGACACCAAGAAGGGCGCCGACGGCATCGTGCAGTCCCTGGTGTTCCCCTCACCCACCAAGCCCGACGTCATGGTCCTCGTACGCTTCGGCTTCGACGCCAGCGGCACGGCGCCGACCCTCGACGACATGGACGAGATCGTCAAGGGCATCCGCGCCTTCGGGGACAGCGAGGACGACGGGGCGGTGTGACCCCTTGCCGTCCGGCGGGGTCGGCTCGCGGACCGGCTGTTTCGACCGGGGCGGGGCGGCTCGCAGGGGATGTCTCGACCGGGGCGGAGGCGCTCACACCTGCCGCCCAGGCCGGGGCGAGGCCGCTCACGGACCGGCGGCCCTGACCGGGGCGGGGCCGCTCACAGGAAGGTGCGGCCCTCGCCCCGGTAGGTCGGCACCGCCGCCGCCACCCGGTCGCCCTCCACCAGGTGCAGCTGCTCGAAGCGCTCGCACAACTCCCCGGCCTTGGCATGCCGGAACCAGACCTTGTCGCCCACCAGCAGGTCGTCGGCGGGCACCCCCAGCAGCGGCGTCTGCACCTCACCCGCCCCTTCCTGGGGGTCGTACCGCAGCCCCGCGGGCAGATACGGCACCGGGAGGCGGTCCGTCCCGGCCACCCCGGAGGCCGGATAGCCGCCGCCGAGCACCGTCACCACCCCGGCACCCGGCCGGCGCACCACCGGCTGGGCGAACAGCGCGGCCGGACGCCCCCGAAACGACGTGTAGTCGTCGAACAGCCGCGGGTGGTAGAGCCCCGATCCCGCCGCGAGCTCGGTCACCGCGTCCTCGGCCGCGGTGTGCTGCACGCTGCCGGTCCCACCGCCGTTGACGAACTCCAGCTCGGCCACCGCCCGTACCGCCCGCACCGCCGCCGCCCGCCGCGCCGCCAGCTCCCGGCGCGCGGCCGACTGCATCAGCCGCACCGCCCGCGCGCGCACCGGCCGCCCGGCGGGCGCGTCACCCACTCCCGCCACATGCCCCTCGTACGCCATCAGCCCCACCAACCGGAACCCCGGGCGCCGCGCGATGGTACGGGCCAGCCCCGCGAGTTGGCGCGGTTCGCGCAGCGGCGAGCGGCGTGCCCCGACCCGCATCCGGCCGCCCAGCAGGTGCAGCGAGGTGTCCAACTCCAGACAGACCCGCACCCGCTCACCGCCCCGGCGCGCGGCGTCGATCAGATCCAGCTGTGCCGGGTCGTCCACCATCACCGTCACGGCCGCGGCCAGCCGGGGGTCCGCGGTCAGCCGGGCGAACCCCGCCCGGTCGGTGGACGGGTACGCCAGCAGCACATCGGGGAATCCGCTCTCGGCCAGCCACAGCGACTCGGCCAGCGTGAAGCTCATCAGTCCGGCGAAACCCTCCTGCGCCAGCACCCGCTCCAACAGCGCCCGGCAGCGCACCGACTTGGTGGCCACCCGCACCGGCTTGCCGCCGGCCCGCCGCGCCAGATCGCGCGCGTTGGCGTCGAACGCCCGCAGATCCACGATGGCCAGCGGCGCGTCGAGATGGGCGGTGGCCCGGTTGTAGCGGACCCGGTCGGAAGCGGCGGCGGACATGACCGCAGCTTGCCAGAAGGCGTTCGGCCGGGGGTAGGGGGACGTTCGATGCGCGGGCCGCGCGTGGCCCCGTAGAGTGTCGCGCACGCCACGACCTCAGGTCGGCGGTGTGATGTCCGCTTTTCGCCTGTATTGACGTTGAATTCGCGCTGAATTCGCACACGTTGCCCGCATGTCCGGCCGGGTGGGCGCGACTGTCGGCCGAAGCAGAACCCGAAGGCGCGAGAGGGGTGCAGGTGAGCACCGACGCGGAGTACGCCAACGCGCCCTGCCCCACCCCGCCGCCGCCTTCCGTCCCACCTCGTCCCAC
>NZ_SRID01000093.1 GCF_004684805.1 Streptomyces palmae | reverse complement strand
GGGGCGCCGGGCCCGGGCCGGGTGGTCTGGGGCGGGAACCCGCGCCGCTGGCCGCCGTGGGCGCCCTCGCCTACGCGCTGCTGGAGGGGGCCTCGGCCGGCCGAGGCGCCGCGGACGCGGTGCTCCAGGCCGTCGCGGTGCTGGCCGCGGCCGAGCTCCTCGGCACGGTGCCGCACGTCGCCCGCGGCCATCGGGCCGCCGTGGACCGGCTCGCCCGCCGGCTGCTCACCGCCGCGTTCACCGCCACCTGCTGCCAACCGCTCGCCCTGGCCGGAGGGTTGACCGGAGGATCGGGCTCCGGATCGTACCGCCTCGGATACCTCCTCCTGCTGCTGGTCCTGGTCGCGCTCTGCGACGCGGTGCTGGCAGCGCTGTCGGCCTGGACCGCCACCGGGCGGCCGTACCCCGTTCTGCTCGCGGACGAACTGCGGGCGCTGCCCGGGGCCGGGGCGGCGGTCGGTGCCACCGGGCTGGTGACGGCCCTGGCGGTGTCGGTGGCCGGGCTGTGGGCACTGCCGGTCGTCTGTGTGCCGCTCCTGCTGTCCCAGTACTCCTGCCGGCGCTACGCGGAGGAACGCGCCACCCATGTCCAGACCATCGCCTCCCTCGCCCGCGCCACGGAGATCGCGGGCTACACCCCGGCCGGGCACGCCCGGACGGTGGCCGCGCTGAGCCTGGCGGTCGGCCGGGAGTTGGGGCTCGGCGGCCGGGAGCTGGCGCTGCTGGAACATGCGGCCCTGATGCATGACATCGGGCAGTTGTCACTGGTCGACCCGGTGCCGGGTGGGGCCACCGAGCGGCTGACCGCCGCCGAGCAGCGCCGGATCGCGCTGCTGGGCGGGACGGTGGTGCGGCAGACCGGAGCCCCCGCGCAGGTGGCGGTGATCGTGGAGCGGCAGGCCGCGCCGTACCGGGAGCAGCCGCTGACCGCGCGGATCGTACGGGTGGCCAACGCGTACACGGAACTGGTCGGCCCCGGCGGACACCCCACCGGCCCCGAGAGCCTCACGGCCACCGAGAACGCCTCGGACCCCGGGCACCTCGGCGGCCTCGGGAGCGCCGCGGGTCCCGAGTGCCTCAAGGGTGCCGGGAGCGCCGCGGGTCCTGAGCACCTCGGGGGCTTCGAGAACGCCCCGCGCGCCGGCGAGAACCCGCCGTATCCCGAGAACCCCTCGGACCCCCGGGCCGCCGGGCACCCCGGCGGCCCGGGGAGCGCCACGGGTCCCGGTGCCGCGCTGTGGGCGCTGGAGCGGTTGCGGCTGGCCACCGCGCGGGATTTCGATCCGGCAGTGGTGGCGGCCCTGACCCGGGTACTCGTGGGGGGAGTGAGCCGCGGCTGACCCGGTGCGACCCGTGGGTAATGAGCCGGTACCGGAAGCGGCATGGTTGGATGCCGGTTATCGGGTGTCGGGCCG
This sequence comes from Streptomyces palmae, assembly GCF_004684805.1. Classification (GTDB taxonomy): domain Bacteria; phylum Actinomycetota; class Actinomycetes; order Streptomycetales; family Streptomycetaceae; genus Streptomyces; species Streptomyces palmae. Next base: position 18,429 of record NZ_SRID01000093.1, on the reverse strand, counting down.
CTCACCAGCGGCAAGAAGTGTGGTGGGCCCCTGTTCCCCGGGCGAATCCGAGGGGCCGGGCTGAGATGTCGGCGAATGTGTGGCAGGTTGGCGTCAGGGGAGGGCGACGCCGTCCGCTCAGACATCGGGTGCGGGATATACGGAGAAAACCGGCAGGCGGGAATCGTGAAGATCTTCGGCAAGGTACGGCACCGACCCTCCGCCTCGTGGCGGCAGGCGACGGACCGTGCGTTCACGCTCATCGGTGACGGTCGCTATGAGGACGCGGGCACGCTGCTGACCCGTGCCGCGGACATGGAGCCGTGGCTGTCGGAGTCCTGGTTCAACCTGGCGCTGCTGCACAAGTTCCGGCACGACTGGGAGCAGGCGCGGGCGGCGGGACTGCGCGCCGTGGCGCTGCTGGATCGGGCGGTCGGTGCCCCGGACTGGTGGAACGTGGGGATCGCGGCCACCGCGTTGCAGGACTGGCCGCTGGCCCGTCGGGCCTGGCAGGCGTACGGGCTGCGGGTGCCCGGCGACCGGGATCCGGGATCGGCGGCGGACGAGCCGCTGGGCATGGAGCTGGGCAGCGCCGCGGTGCGGCTGTCCCCGGAGGGTGAGGCCGAGGTCGTCTGGGGCCGCCGGCTGGACCCGGCCCGGATCGAGGTGCTGAGCATTCCGCTGCCGTCCTCGGGGCGCCGCTGGGGCGAGGTGGTGCTGCACGACGGGGTGCCGCACGGTGAGCGCACCACGGCAGCCGGCACCGACGGGGCCACCCGGGCCTTCCCGGTGTTCGACGAGATCGAGTTGTGGGCGCCGTCCCCGGTGCCGACCTGGGTGGTGCTGCTGGAGGCGGCCACCGAGGCGGACCGGGACGCGCTGGAGCGGCTGGCGGCGGACGCGGGCTTCGCCGCCGAGGACTGGTCGTCCTCGGTGCGACTGCTGTGCCGCTCCTGCTCGGAGAGCCGGATGCCCAGCGACGAGGGAGAAGGGGAACACCTGGATCCGCATGACCACAGCGAACCGGGCCACCCGGGCCCGCTGGGGCACCGGACCGCCGGTTCGGGATCGCTGTGGGTGCCCGAGCGGGAGTGCGGCATCGCGGCCCCCGCCGGGTTGGTGCGCGGGCTGCTGGACGGCTGGGTCGCCGACAGCCCGGACACCCGGGAGTGGCGTGACCTGGAAGAGGTCTGCTGACACCGGCCGGATCCGGCCCGGATTCCCCGGCCCGGGCTGGGCCGGACGGGGGACCCGTACCCTGTAGGGCGACGAGCAGACGGTTTGAGGAAGGCGTGCGGCGGACCATGGCGCAGCAGGACACGGAGCAGCAGGTGGACATGGAGTTCATCGACGACACGGTGGACGCGGAGGAGCGTGAGCGGGCCCACCGCGAGCGCGGTACCAGCCGCCCGATCACCGTCGTCGGCAACCCGGTGCTCCACCAGGAGTGCAAGGACGTCACGGAGTTCGACGAGGCGCTGGCCGCACTGATCGACGACATGTTCGCCAGCCAGCGGACCGCCGAGGGCGTGGGCCTGGCCGCCAACCAGATCGGCGTGGACCTGAAGGTCTTCGTCTACGACTGCATGGACGACGAGGGCGTCCGGCACGTCGGCGCGGTCTGCAACCCGGTGCTGGAGGAACTCCCGGCCGAGCGCCGGCTGCTGGACGACTCCAACGAGGGCTGCCTGTCGGTGCCCGGCGCCTACGCCTCACTGGCCCGCCCCGACTACGCGGTGGTGCGCGGCCAGGACGCGTCCGGCAAGCCGATCGCGGTCCAGGGCACCGGCTACTTCGCGCGCTGCCTGCAGCACGAGACCGACCACCTCTACGGGCAGCTCTACATCGACCGGCTGTCCAAGCGGGACCGCAAGGACGCGCTGCGGCAGATGGCCGAGGGCACCCCGCGCTACCCGGTCGTCGCGAACGACTGATCCCACGCGTCGGCGGCAGGGCACCCGGCTGCCCTGCCGCCGTCCGTCACTCAGGGATTGTCATGGACCCGACATCAGTGGCAACTTCCGTCCCGTGTGCACCTCGCCTGGGTGATTTCGGGCGATCTAGGCGTCAATCGGACAGTGGTGAGATGCGGGTGCTGGGCTGGGGTTCGCAGCGGGGAGGCATCGACACGGGGGTACGGAGCGGGATGAAACGGACTTGTCGCTACTGCTAGTGTGCCGTCACTCGCAGTGAGTAACCGAATCACCCCCGTGTACCCGCAAGAAGGGCCAAGAGTTTCCCATGCGCAAGCTCCAGAAGGTCGCGATCGTCGTCGCGGCGGTTGGCAGCCTGGTCACCGTCGGTGCCGGTACCAGCTTCGCCGACGCCCCTGTCGACTACCAGGGTCAGAACGGCATGCAGCCGCAGACCGTTCCGCCGGCGTCCGCGATGCGAGCCGTCCCCCAGCCCGCTCCGCAGCCCGCTCCCCAGATGGCCGCCGCGCAGGCGGTCGCTCCGCAGCCCGCCCCGCAGGCCATGGTCCAGCAGGCCATGGCTCCGCAGCCGGCCATGGCTCCCCAGCAGGCCATGGCGCCGCAGCCGGCCGCCCGGCCGGCCATGGCTCCGCAGCCGGCCGCCCAGCAGCCGGCCGCTCCGCAGCCCGCTCCCCAGATGGCCGCCGCGCAGGCGGTCGCGCCGCAGTCCGCGCCCCAGGCCGCGCCCCGCACCGCCACCGGGCAGATGGTGGGTCAGGCCGGGGTTCAGCAGACCCGCGGTACCGGGGCGGAGCGGGAGGAGGCCGATACGTACAACATCTTCCACCCCGAGCAGGAGTGCAGCCCGCAGGAGCTGGTCCACGCCGACGTGCCGATCGGTGTGCTCTCGCAGGCTGAGACGCACGGCTACTCCTGTGTCCAGCCCAACGCGGCGTTCAACAAGTTCGAGGACTGAGGTCCCCGTTCGCCGCACCCGACGCGGTGGGCCCCCGGAGGAGAGATCCTCCGGGGGCCCACTGCTGTGGTGACGGCCATTCGGGTCGCGATTACTCCTTCCCGGGGTGGCCCGGCGGGCCAACGTCCCAGCGTGGCGGCCTTCGCTGGGCCGGATGGGGGGTTTGTGGTCGCGTTGCGTCAGCGCGTCGTCGGGCGAAAGGCATGGGCTTCTACTAATCTCCAAACGTACGAAATCGGTCGATAACCGATCGAATCGGACTCAAAAAACGGAGATCAAATGCGCAAGCTTCACAAGGCTGCGGTGGTCGTTGCCATGCTCGGCAGCGTCGGGTTCATCGGCAGCGGGACGGCTTTCGCCGGCGGAGGCCCCGAAGTCGACGTCCACCAGACCTCGATGTGCAAGTCGCACGACCTGAACCTCGACGTCCTGGGCGAGGTCGGCATCCTCAACGGCCTGCTGGGCAACGCGCTCAACGGCGAGGGCCAGTCCGGCAGCCAGGGCACCCACCTGGGCTCGAGCCAGGGCTGCAACGAGAGCGCCTTCTGATCCACCGACAGCACCACCACACAGACAAAGGGAGTTGACATGCGCAAGCTTCACAAGGCTGCCGTGGTCGTTGCCATGCTGGGCAGCGTCGGGTTCATCGGTGGCGGCACGGCCGTCGCGGGCGGCGTCCCCGGTGGCATCGACGTCCACCAGAGCGCGATGTGCAAGTCGCACGACCTGAACATCGACATCCTCGGCGAGGTCGGCCTCCTCAACGGCGTCCTGGGCAACGCGCTCAACGGCGAGGGCGACGCGGGCGGCCAGACCACCCGTGAGGGCTCGAGCCAGGGCTGCAACGAGAGCGCCTTCTGATCGGGCGAACGGTAAGTGCGTCAGGTGACTGATGCAGGGCCCCGGTGTCCGAGCCATGAGCCGGCACCGGGGCCCTTCCCCATGAGTTCGCGCGCCTCCATGGGGCTCCCCGTCGAACTCTCCATCGAATTCTCGTCGAATTCCCAACGAATCCCATCGAAAAGGAACAGCGCATGCGCAGCTGGAAGATGATCGCGGTGGTCCCCGGGCTGCTGGTCGGCCTCGGTGTGGCCGGTGTCGGTGCCGCTCAGGCGGACGACGGCGGTCCGGTGAGCTGCTCACGGGACGCCCAGGGCAACGTCACCTGCGTCCGCTCCAACGAGTCCACGTACGCCAGCGAGGACGGCACGGTGCACGTGACCCAGTCCAAGAGCTGCACCACCGTCTACCGCAACCGCCTGATCGGGCCCCAGCCGGACAGCAGGCTGCGGCAGGGTCCGTCGGTGAGCTGCAACAGCAGCGTCCGGATGGGCGGGTCCTGAAGCCCGTGCGAGGATGCTGATCCTTACCGCGCGAACGGCCGGCCCCGGGGGTTCCCCGGATCCGGCCGTTCGGCGCGTCCCGCGTGGCGCTCAGCGCAGGGCGGGTTCCGGTACGGCCGTGCGGCCCGCCGCCTGCTGAGGCGCCTGCGGCGCTGCCGCGCCCGGCGTCTCCACCGGGTTGCAGTACGGCAGACCGGTGATCGGCTGGTCGGTGCAGAACCGGGTCACCAGGTCGGAGAACTCCGCCATCCGCTCCACCGGGACCAGGTGGTCGGCCTCCTTGACCGTGGTGAACCGGGCCCCGGGTACGAGGGCGGCCACCTCCCGGCCCATGGCCGGCGTGCACAGGGAGTCGTACTCGCCGGTGAACACCAGTGAGGGCAGCGCGGGCACCGGCTCGGCCCGGTACCACTCATGGCTCATCAGCCGCGCGTTGTGCTCCACCGACTTGCGCAGGTCCTCCTCGGACTGGCCCATGAACTGCCCGTACAGCAGTCGGGAGACCACCTGGTGCTTGCGCACCCTGCCGATGCTCGCGGGCGACATGAAGCGCTCCACCAACTCGGTGGCGATTCCCGATCGGTCGCCGCGCTCCAGCATGCCCGTCCAGCGGGGCACCGCGGCGGCGTAGTCCTCGGGGATGGTCTTGGTCATGCCGACGAAGCCCAGCCGCGCCAGATGGGCGGGGTAGTGCTGGGCGAAGCGCAGCGCGATGGCGCCGCCGAAGCAGCTGCCGATCAGGTTGACGGTGGGCAGCCCCAGCTCGATCAGCAGCTGCCGCACGGCGGCGGCCAGGAAGTCCATGCCGTACCGGGCGGGCAGGAAGTCGGCGGCGCCGTAGCCGGGCAGGTCCACCGTGATCATGGTGCCGAACGGGACCAGCCACTTCTCGTGCCGCAGCCAGGCGTGCCGGTTCTGGGAGGAGCCGCCGAGCAGCACCATCGGCTCGGTCCGCGGGTCCGCGCAGTGCACCACCCGGCAGTGGTACGTGAAGCCCTCGAAGCGGAAGGTCAGCTCCTCGGCGCGGTTCTCCCGCTCCCGTGGAACCCGATCCGATCCTGCTGCGGACGTGTCCTGGAGGGCGGCGGTATCAGTGCGCATGGGGACCCCTGGGAGGAGGGAGCAGAGCAGATCGCGCCATCCTTTCCCGAAAGCGGAGATATGGGCAGCAATCCACCCTTTGGTGGGCGATTCCCTCGGGCTCTCGGCTTGCCCGCCATGGTCCGTTGACGCGCCAGGGGCGCACCCGGGTACGGATGCGCCCCTGGAAGGCCGACTGGGGAAGGCGTCTCCCGTCGTCGTCTCCCGCCGTCGTTTCCAGAAGTCCTCTCGAGAAGCCCTCTCTAGAAGTCGTCGTCGAAGGAGACCGAGCCCTCCACCGCGATCTGGTAGGCCGAGGCACGCCGTTCGAAGAAGTTGGTCAGCTCCTGGACGTTCTGCAACTCCATGAAGGCGAACGGGTTCTCCGAGCCGTAGCGGGCCGGCAGGCCCAGTCGGGCCAGCCGCTGGTCGGCCACGCACTGGAGGTACTCGCGCATCGAGGCGGTGTTCATGCCGGGCAGGCCGTCGCCGCACAGGTCCCGGGCGAACTGCAACTCGGCCTCCACGGCCTCCTCCAGCATCGCGGTGACCTGCTTGCCCATCTCCTCGTCGAAGAGATCCGGCTCCTCCTCGCGGACCGTGTCCACGACCTGGAAGGCGAAGTCCATGTGCATGGACTCGTCCCGGAAGACCCAGTTGGTGCCGGTGGCCAGGCCGTGCAGCAGACCGCGCGAGCGGAACCAGTACACGTAGGCGAAGGCGCCGTAGAAGAACAGGCCCTCGATACAGGCCGCGAAGCAGATCAGGTTGAGCAGGAAGCGGCGCCGGTCGGCCTTGGACTCCAGCCGGTCGAGCTTCTCCACCTCGTTGATCCAGCGGAAGCAGAACTGCGCCTTCTCCCGGATGGACGGGATGTTCTCCACCGCGGCGAAGGCGGCGGTGCGGTCGTCCGGATCGGGCAGATAGGTGTCCAGCAGGGTCAGGTAGAACTGGACGTGCACGGCCTCCTCGAAGAGCTGCCGCGACAGGTACAGCCGCGCCTCAGGGGAGTTGATGTGCTTGTAGAGCGTGAGCACCAGGTTGTTGGCCACGATCGAGTCACCGGTGGCGAAGAACGCCACCAGGCGGCCGATCAGGTGCTGCTCGCCCGGCGAGAGCTTGGCGAGGTCGGCCACGTCGGAGTGGAGGTCGACCTCCTCCACGGTCCAGGTGTTCTTGATCGCGTTGCGGTAGTGCTCGTAGAAGTCCGGGTACCGCATGGGCCGCAGGGTCAGCTCGAAGCCCGGGTCGAGCAGGTTCTTGGGGCGTGCGGAAGTCGTCGGGTGGTGGTCGGGCGACGGGTCGGGGGTCACTGGCAGGCCTCGCAGGACTCGGGGTTTTCCAGGGAGCAGGCGATCGCCTCGGCGTCGGGCACGGCCTGCTGGGCGGGGACGGGGGCGGCGGCCCGGGCCGACTGGGCGATCCGGGTCGCCGGGCGCGAACGCAGGTAGTAGGTGGTCTTGATGCCCTGCTTCCAGGCGTACGCGTACATCGAGCTGAGCTTGCCGATGGTGGGCGCGGCCATGAAGAGGTTGAGCGACTGGCTCTGGTCGAGGTACGGGGTCCGCGCGGCGGCCATGTCGATCAGCGCGCGCTGCGGGATCTCCCAGGCGGTGCGGTACAGGTCGCGGATCTCCCGGGGCACCCAGGAGAAGTCCTGGACCGAGCCGTTGGACTCGCGCAGCGCCTCGCGGGTCTGCGCGTCCCACACGCCCAGCTCCTTGAGGTCGTTCACCAGGTAGGAGTTGACCTGGAGGAACTCACCGCTGAGCGTCTCGCGCTTGAACAGGTTGGAGACCTGCGGCTCGATGCACTCGTAGACGCCGGCGATGGAGGCGATGGTGGCGGTCGGGGCGATGGCCAGCAGCAGGGAGTTGCGCATCCCGGTCTTCGCCATCCGCTCGCGCAGCGCGCTCCAGCGCTCCGGCCAGCTCGACCGGGCACCCTGGTAGTGGTCCGGGTGCAGCACTCCGCGTGCGGTGCGGGTGGCCGACCAGGCGGGGTGCGGGCCGTGCCGCTCGGCGAGGTCGCAGGAGGCCTCGTACGCGGCCAGCATGATCCGCTCGGAGATCCGGGTGGAGAGCGCCTTGGCCTCGGCGGAGTCGAACGGCAGCCGCAGCCGGAAGAACACGTCCTGCAGGCCCATCAGGCCCAGCCCCACCGGCCGCCAGCGGGAGTTGGAGGCTCCGGCCTCCTCGGTCGGGTAGAAGTTGATGTCCACCACGCGGTCCAGGAAGGTGACCGCGGTGCGGACGGTGCGGTCCAGCTCCTCCCAGTCCATGTCCAGTTCGCCACTGGCCGCGTCCTGGACCAGGTGGGCGGAGAGGTTCACCGAGCCGAGGTTGCACACCGCGGTCTCGCCGTCGTCGGTGACCTCCAGGATCTCGGTGCACAGGTTGGAGGAGTGCACCACCCGGCCGGGCTCGGCGGTCTGGTTGGCGGTGCGGTTGGCGGCGTCCTTGAAGGTCATCCAGCCGTTGCCGGTCTGCGCCAGGGTGCGCATCATCCGGGCGTACAGCTGCCGGGCCGGGACGGTCTTGACGGCCTTGCCCTCGGCTTCGGCCCGGCGGTAGGCGGCGTCGAAGGCCTCGCCCCACAGGTCGACCAGCTCGGGGGTGTCGGCGGGGGAGAACAGCGACCAGTCGGCGTCTGCCTCCACCCGGCGCATGAACTCGTCCGGGATCCAGTGCGCGATGTTCAGGTTGTGGGTGCGGCGGGCGTCCTCACCGGTGTTGTCCCGCAGCTCCAGGAACTCCTCGATATCCGCGTGCCAGGTCTCCAGGTAGACGCAGGCCGCGCCCTTGCGCCGGCCGCCCTGGTTGACGGCGGCCACCGAGGCGTCCAGGGTGCGCAGGAACGGCACGATGCCGTTGGAGTGCCCGTTGGTGCCGCGGATCAGCGAGCCCCGGGCCCGGATCCGCGAGTAGGACAGGCCGATGCCGCCGGCGTGCTTGGAGAGCCGGGCGACCTGGTGGTAGCGGTTGTAGATGGAGTCCAGCTCGTCCAGCGGGGAGTCCAGCAGGTAGCAGGAGGACATCTGCGGGTGCCGGGTGCCGGAGTTGAACAGGGTGGGGGAGCTGGGCAGGTAGGACAGCGAGCTGGTCAGCCGGTACAGCTCGCAGACCTCCTCCAGCGCCCGCTCGCTCAGGTCCTCGGCCAGCCCGCAGGCCACCCGGAGCAGGAAGTGCTGCGGGGTCTCGATCACCTGGCGGGTGGTGGGGTGGCGCAGCAGGTAGCGGCTGTGCAGGGTGCGCAGCCCGAAGTAGCCGAAGCGGTCGTCGGCGCCGTCCGCCACGGTCTTGTCGACCAGCGCGTCCAGCCGGGCGGCGTGCGCCCGTACGAAGGCCAGGGTGCCGTCGGCGATCAGGCCCTCGCGGTGCCCGGTCTCCACCGAGGCGGAGAAGGAGACGGCGCCCTGTCCGGCGGCCTCCTGGGCGATGGCGAGGGTCAGCAGCCGGGCGGCGAGCTGGGAGTACTCCGGCTCCTCGGCGATCAGCCCGGCGGCGGCCTCGGTGGCCAGGGCCCGCAACTCCGCCTCGTCCGAGCCGGCATGGCGCCCGCGCAGCGCGGCGGCGGCCACCTTTCCGGGGTCGGTGGCGGGAAGATCGGCGGTGAGGTCGGTCAGGGTGCGCAGCAGGGCGGTCCCCGGCGCGTCGGACACGGAGTCCTGGGAGTCCTGGGCCGCTGAAACCGGATCGGCGGGCGCGATGGTCACGGAGGTGCTCTCCTCGCTCGGCTGGAGGGCCTGGAGGGTGGTGCGCGATGGGCGCGTACGGGCATGCCGGACCTGTGTCGGGGCACACCGCGCAGCGTCCACCGGCCCAACCCACGAGGCCCGGACGTGTTCGAGGTCGCCGGCAGGTCATCGGACTCACGCGCACGCGAAAACGGCACACGTACACCGTTGCGGGACAGTTCCGGATTCGCACCGGATTCCCCTGCGGCGACAGCGAGGATGAGCATACATCTTGTGTCGGTGGCCGTAGGCACCACCAGATGTTGTGTCAGCCGCTTTGAGCTTTCGCACGAATGTGCTATATCGGGAGGGTCTTGACCCGCCCCCGAGGCGCGTCGAAGGGGCGCGGCGAGCATGCCGCGCCCCTGCGCTGTCCACGGTATCGAAGGTATAGAAGGCCGGGCCCCGGAGACGAACGGGCCCGGCGTGATGCCCGGCACCCCACCGCCGCCGGCCCCGGGTGGGGCCGGCGGCGGTGGGGTGCCGATCGGACTCGATCCGACTCAGTGGCCGCTGGCCGCGCCCGCCGTGTCGGTCGTGCCCGCCGCGGCGGCCGGCCGCTTGGCCGGTGCGGCCGGCTCCGCGCTGTCCGCCCGGTAGTCCGCGGGGGAGGTCTCGTCCACGCCGTCGGGGGCCTTCAGGGCCCGCAGCGCCACCGTGAGCACCACGGTCACCACCACGTTCAGCACAAAGGCGGTCAGGCCGATGTAGCCGATCTCGCCGATGCCCGGAATGTCGGTGGTGTTGCCGAAGTGCTTCTGGGTGGCACTGGGGGTGTCGTACGCCTTCCAGGTGCCGTACACCATGCCGACCGCCCAGCCCGCCAGCAGCGCCCAGCGGTGGAACCAGCGGGTGAACAGGCCGCCCACCAGGGCCGGGAAGGTCTGCAGGATCCAGATGCCGCCCAGCAGCTGGAAGTTGATCGCCACCGTCTTGTCCATGCTCAGGACGAAGATCAGCGCGCCCACCTTGACCAGCAGCGACACCAGCTTGGAGACCTTGGTCTCCTGCTCGGGGGTGGCATCCGGCTTCAGGAAGTCCTTGTAGATGTTTCGGGTGAACAGATTGGCCGCGGCGATCGACATGATCGCCGCCGGGACCAGTGCCCCGATCCCGATCGCGGCGAAGGCCACACCGGTGAACCAGTCCGGGAACATGTCCTCGAACAGCTGCGGGATGGCCAGCTGCGGGTTGTCCGTCTTCACCCCGGCCGCGATCGCCATGAAGCCCAGCAGCGCCAGCAGGCCCAGCATCAGCGAGTAGAGCGGCAGGATGGTGGTGTTGCGGCGGATCACCTCGCGGCTGCGGCTGGAGAGCGTCGCGGTGATCGAGTGCGGATACATGAACAGCGCCAGCGCCGAACCCATCGCCAGGGTGCCGTACGCCCACTGCGAGGCTTCCCCTGGCGCCAGCGCGCCGCGTGGTTTGCCCGCGTCATTGGTCTGCGACAGCGCGTCCCCGGCCTTGGCGAAGATGTCGTCGAAGCCGCCCAGCTTGATCGGGATGTAGATGATCGCCACCGCGATCACGATGTAGATCAGGGTGTCCTTGACGAACGCGATCAGCGCGGGGGCGCGCAGCCCGGAGGAGTAGGTGTAGGCCGCCAGCACGCCGAAGGCGATCAGCAGCGGCAGGTCCTTGACGAACCAGTTGGTGTCCTCACCGCCGCCCACACCCATCACGTCCAGCACCGCCTGGATGCCCACCAGCTGCAGCGCGATGTACGGCATGGTGGCGAGGATGCCGGTGATCGCCACGGCCAGCGAGAGCCCCTTGGAGCCGAACCGGCCGCGCACGAAGTCCGAGGTGGTGACGTACCCGTGCTTGTGCGACACCGACCAGAGCCGGGGCAGGAAGGTGAAGATCAGCGGGTAGACCAGGATGGTGTACGGCACCGCGAAGAAGCCCGCCGCGCCCGCCGTGTAGATGGCCGCCGGAACCGCCACGAAGGTGTACGCGGTGTACAGGTCGCCGCCCAGCAGGAACCAGGTGATCCAGGTGCCGAAGCTGCGGCCGCCCAGGCCCCACTCGTCGAGGTTCTGGGAGTTCTCCGCGGCCCGCCAGCGCGCGGCCATGAAACCCATGACCGTGACGGCCAGGAAGAAGAAGATGAAGACGCCGAGTGCGACGCCGTTCACGTCGTTCATCGGACGGCGCCTTCCTTGCGGGCCCGCTGCTCACGGCGGACCAGGACATAGGCGATCCAGGTCAGCACGGCGGAGACGGGCACCCAGAGCATCTGGTACCAGTAGAAGAACGGGATGCCCCACAAGGTGGGGTCGACCTTCGCGTACGAGCCGACCCACAGCATCGCGACGAACGGGGCGACCAGGCACAGGCCGACCACCACCCGCGAGGGGGTGATGACCGGTCTGCTGCCCGGCGGGGATGTTTCAGGCATGGCGGCGGCTCCGTCCCTTGGATCACCTGCGTAATGCGCAGGAAATCTAGGCCAGGGTGCCGGTGGCCGTCACTACCCGTCCGTATGTCGATATGGAAACACTCGGGGCCGCCCCCGCGGTCCTGGCCCGGTGCGCGCCCGCCTGCTCAGTCGGTGGGGCGCTTGAGGCGGGCCACGAACTTGTACCGGTCGCCGCGGTAGACCGACCGCACCCACTCCACCGGCTCGCCCTCGGTGTCCAGCGAGTGCCGGGAGAGCATCAGCATCGGCAGGCCCACGTCGGTGCCCAGCAGACCGGCCTCGCGCGGGGTGGCCAGCGAGGTCTCGATGGTCTCCTCGGCCTCGGCCGGCCGTACGTCGTAGACCTCGGCCAGCGCGGTGTACAGCGAGGAGTACCGCGCCAGGTTGCGGCGCAGGGCGGGGAAGCGCTTGGCCGACAGATGGGTGGTCTCGATGGCCATCGGCTCGCCGCTGGCCAGCCGCAGCCGCTCGATCCGCAGCACCCGGCCGCCGGCGGTGATGTCCAGCAGTTCGGCCAGCCGGTCGTCGGCGGTCACATAGCCGATGTCCAGCAGCTGCGAGGTGGGTTCCAGGCCCTGCGCCTTCATGTCCTCGGTGTAGGAGGTCAGTTGCAGCGCCTGGGACACCTTGGGCTTGGCCACGAAGGTGCCCTTGCCCTGGATGCGCTCCAGCCGGCCCTCCACCACCAGCTCCTGGAGGGCCTGCCGGACCGTGGTCCGCGAGGTGTCGAACTCGGCGGCCAGGGTGCGTTCGGGAGGGACCGCGGTGCCGGGGGGCAGGGTCTCCGTCATCTCCAGCAGATGCCGCTTGAGCCGGTAGTACTTGGGCACGCGGGCGGTGCGCGCCCCGCCGGCCCCGCCGCTGCTCTCAGCAGCGGCCCTGGCCGTGTCCCTGGCCGTGTCGCCGTCGGTCTCCATGGCGCGCCTTCCCGACTCCTGTCCTGCTGCCGTCACCGGCTCCTCCGTCATCAGCGGCTCACATCGTGGCACGACCCCGACTCCTCGCCACCCGCCGGTCCCGGAAGTCGCCAGATGTCGTTCCGGTAACGGAGCCGACAGCGACTCTTATACACCCTTGACACCCCTAAAGGTCTAGGCCAAGCTGCGGACTGGTCTAAACCATTTAAGACCACATCCAGTTCTTTGAGGAGAGTGCTGTGAAGCGTGGGCTCATAGCGGCGACCGGTGTCGCGGCCATGCTGGTGAGTGTCGCGGCCTGCGGGTCCAGCGACGACGAAGGCGGCAAGGGTGGGAAGACCCTGACGGTGTGGACCATGGACGGTTCCGCGCCGGACAGTTGGACCAAGGGTGTCAAGGCCGAGTTCGAGAAGAAGACCGGCGCCAAGCTGGAGTTCCAGGTCCAGCAGTGGAAGGACATCCAGCAGAAGGTGACCACCGCGCTGTCCGAGTCCAACCCGCCGGACGTGTTCGAGATCGGCAACACCCAGACCCCCGGCTACGCCGCGACCGGCGGACTGGCCGACCTCTCCGACCTGAAGAACTCCATCGGCGCCGACTGGACGCCCTCGCTCAACGAGTCCGCCCTGTACGAGGGCAAGCAGTACGCGGCCCCCTGGTTCGCCGCCAACCGGGTCGTCATCTACAACAAGCGGATCTGGGCCGAGGCCGGCATCACGGAAATCCCCAAGACCCGCACCGAGTTCTTCAAGGACCTCGACACCATCGAGAAGAAGACCGACGCCGAGCCGCTCTACCTGCCCGGCCAGAACTGGTACTTCTTCGACGGGCTGACCCTGGGCGCCGGCGCGGAGCTGGTGAAGAAGGACGGGGACAAGTGGGTCTCCAACCTGTCCGACCCCAAGGTCGGCAAGGCCATGGACATCTACAAGCAGTACCAGTCCTTCAGCAAGGCGCCCAAGGACAAGGACGAGGCCCACCCGCAGCAGGGCGAGGTCTTCGCCAAGGGCAAGACCGGCGCCTTCTTCGGCATGGGCTGGGAGGCCGCGCTCTCCATCAAGACCAACCCCGAGATCAAGAAGGACATCGGCTACTTCACCATCCCGGGCGAGACCGCCGACAAGCCCGAAGGCGTCTTCCTGGGAGGCTCCAACTTCGCGGTCGCCGAGGGCAGCGACAAGCAGGACCTGGCCAAGGAGTTCCTGAAGATCGCCCTCTCCGACAAGTGGGAGAGCCACATCGCCAAGCAGAACGGGGTCATCCCCAACAAGCAGTTCCTGCACAAGGCGCTGGAGGGCAACGCCGCCGCCGAGGCGGCCGCCCCCGCCGCGACCAAGTCCGGCGGCACCACCCCGCTGATCCCCGAGTGGTCCCCGGTGGAGAACGCCCCCAACCCGATCACCACCTACATGACCGCCGTGCTGAACGGGAAGTCCCACGCCGAGGCCGCCGCCTCCGCCGCGGACGAGATGAACAAGCGCCTCAGCCAGGAGCAGTAAGCGGATGTCAGGCATGTCGGCGCAGGCCGAGAAGGTGGACGCCGGTCCACCGGCCGAGGTCCGCACCAGCGCGGGGCCGCTCGGCGGCGGCCCCGCCCGCGGGCGGGGCAGGCTCACCGGCGCGGCCCCGTACCTGCTGCTGCTCCCCGCGGTGGCCGCCACCCTGGTGCTGCTGGGCTGGCCGCTCGTCAAGAACGGCATGCTGTCGTTCCAGAACCTCAACAAGCGGCAGCTCATCCAGCACCTCACCGAGTGGAGGGGATTCGACAACTACCGCGAGACGCTGACCAGCGAGGCCTTTTGGCGGGTGACCGGCCGCTCGGTGGTGTTCACCGCCGTCAACGTGGCACTGATCATGCTGCTGGGCACCCTGGTCGGTCTGCTGCTGGCGCGCCTCGGCACGAAGATGCGGCTGCTGCTCTCCACCGGCCTGGTACTCGCCTGGGCGATGCCGGTCATCGCGGCGACCACCGTCTACCAGTGGCTGTTCGCCCAGCGCTTCGGCGTCGTCAACTGGGTGCTGGACGCCCTCGGTTGGCACGGTATGGCCGACTACAACTGGACCAGCAGCCAGTTCTCCACCTTCTTCGTGATCACCGTGCTGCTCGTGTGGCAGTCGATCCCCTTCGTGGCGATCAACCTCTACGCGGCCACCACCACGATCCCCAAGGAGCTCTACGAGGCGGCGGCGCTGGACGGCGCCGGCACCTGGAAGAGCTTCACCTCGGTGACCTTCCCCTTCCTCAAGCCCTTCCTGCTGGCCACCACGTTCCTCGAAGTCATCTGGATCTTCAAGGCGTTCCCGCAGGTGTTCGCGATCAACGAGGGCGGACCGGAGCGGCTCACCGAGACGCTGCCCGTCTACGCCTTCGTGGAGGGCGTCGGCAACCAGCACTACGGCATGGGCGCCGCGATCTCCGTGCTCACCATCCTGATCCTGCTCGGGTTGACCGGCTCCTACCTGCGCACCGTACTCAAGCAAGAGGAGGACGAGCTGTGAGGCGCTCGACCCCGTCGAAGGCCGCCCGGATCTGGCCGGGCGCGATCGCCGTCCTCCTCTTCATCGGCTTCACCTTCCCCGTGTACTGGATGTTCGCCACGGCCTTCAAGCCGACCTCGGACATCGTCACCGAGGACCCGGTGTGGTTCCCCAGCCACCCGACCCTGGAGCATTTCAAGACCGCGGTGCAGGCCGACAACTTCTGGACCATGGTGCGCAACTCGCTCACCGTCACCGTGCTCGCGGTGCTGCTCTCGCTGGCCATCGCGCTGCTGGCGTCCTTCGCCATGACCCGGATGCGCTTCAAGGGCCGGCGCGGCTTCATCCTGACCTTCATGATCGCCCAGATGGCCCCCTGGGAGGTCATGGTCATCGCGATCTACATGCTGGTCCGGGACGCCGACATGCTGAACAGCCTGCTGCCGCTCACCCTCTTCTACATGGTCATGGTGCTCCCCTTCACCATCCTCACGCTGCGCGGCTTCCTCGCCGCGGTGCCCAGGGAGCTGGAGGAGTCCGCGATGGTCGACGGGTGCACCCGGCCGCAGGCCTTCATCAAGGTGATCTTCCCGCTGCTGGCCCCCGGGCTGATGTCCACCTCGCTGTTCGGCTTCATCACCGCATGGAACGAATATCCGCTGGTTCTGATCCTCAACAAGGACCAGGAGGCGCAGACCCTGCCACTGTGGTTGTCGCAGTTCCAGACCGCCTTCGGCGACGACTGGGGCGCCACCATGGCGGCGGCCTCGCTCTTCGCCCTGCCGATCCTGCTGCTCTTCCTGTTCCTGCAGCGCAAGGCGGTCGGCGGCCTCACCTCCGGCGCAGTGAAGGGCTGACGGTGGTGGACGCCGACTCGCCGGGGAAGCGACTCGGCCTTCCCCGCAGGAGTCCGATCCTCCCCCGCAACCGGGAGGTACCCGCACCCCCGCCCGCGGGCGGGGGTCCCCTTGGAGGTTCCCGATGACGACCCTCGCCCACGCATCCGACACCCTCACCCGGGACGCGCTCGCCGTCCTGCAGCCCGGCTTCACCGGCACCACCGCCCCCGACTGGCTCCTGCGCCGAGTGGGCGAAGGACTGGTCGGGGTGGGGCTGTTCGGGCGGAACATCGCCTCCCCGGAACAGCTCGCCGCCCTCACCGCCGAACTCCGCGCCGAACGCGAGGACCTCCTCGTCGCCATCGACGAGGAGGGCGGCGACGTGACCCGGCTGGAGGTGCGCACCGGCTCCTCCTTCCCCGGGAACCTGGCCCTGGGCGCGGTGGATGACACCGAACTCACCCGCTCGGTCGCCCATGAACTGGGCCGCCGCCTGGCCGAGTGCGGGGTCACCCTCAACTGGGCGCCCTCCGCCGACGTCAACTCCGACCCGCGCAACCCGGTCATCGGGGTGCGCTCCTTCGGCTCCGACCCGCACCTGGTGGCCCGGCACACCGCCGCCTACATCGAGGGCCTCCAGGCCGCCGGGGTCGCCGCCTGCGCCAAACACTTCCCCGGCCACGGCGACACCTCCATCGACTCCCACCACGCGATGCCCCGCATCGACGCCGGTCTGGACACCCTCACCGCGCGTGAGCTGGTGCCCTTCCGGGCCGCCGTGGCGGCCGGCACCAAGGCCGTGATGAGCGCCCACATCCTGCTGCCCGCGCTCGACCCGGACCGGCCCGCCACCCTCAGCCGGGCCGCCCTGCACGGCCTGCTGCGCCGCCCGGTCGCCGAGGGCGGCCTCGGCTTCGACGGCCTGATCGTCACCGACGGCATGGAGATGCGGGCGATCTCGGCCGGCTACGGGATCGAACGCGGCAGCGTGCTGGCGATCGCCGCGGGCGCCGACGCCATTTGCGTGGGCGGCGGTCTGGCGGACGAGGACACCGTGCTGCGGCTGCGCGACGCGCTGGTGGGCGCGGTACGCGCGGGCGAGCTGCCTCAGGAGCGGCTCGCCGAGGCCGCGGCACGGGTGCGCGCCCTGGCCCACTGGGCGCGCCACCGGGAGACGGGCGCGGCGGAGGGGACCACGCCCGCTCCCGAGGTGGGACTGGCCGCGGCCCGCCGCGCGCTGCGGGTGACCACCGGCCCCGTCCCGTACACCCCCGCCCGCCGACCGGTGTACGTGGCCGCCTTCACCCCGATGGCCAACATCGCCGTCGGCGACGAGACGCCCTGGGGCGTGGCCGCCGAACTCACCCGGCTGCTGCCCGGCACCGCCACGGCCACCTACGGCCGGGAGGAGGCGGAGAGCACCGATCCGGCCGCGCTGGCCGCCCGGGTCCTCTCCGCGGCGGCCGACCGCCCGGTCGTCGCGGTGGTGCGCGATGCCCACCGCCACCCCTGGATGGCGCAGACCCTCGACGCGCTGGTCGCCGCCCGGCCGGAGACGGTCGTGGTGGAGATGGGCGTGCCCCAGGCGCCTCCGACCGGAGCGCTGCACATCGCCACCCACGGCGCCGCCCGGGTGTGCGGTCTGGCCGCCGCCGAGGTCATCGCGGGCGGCTGAGGCGCGTCGCGGCCCGCCCTTACGACATGACGGTGCCGGGTGCCCCCGCCGCGGGAGCACCCGGCACCGCCGTGTGCGGAGCCAGGGCCCCAGAGGGGGCGGGGGAGTGGCCGTACGGAAACTCCCCCAGTGGTGGCTGGGGGAGTCGGTGCCGGGTGCCGCGGGGCGGCTCGGGCCTCTAGAGCCCCTGCCAGCTCGGCTTGGCCGCGTAGGTGTCGCGGAAGTAGTCGGCGAGCCGCAGCCGGGAGGCCGCCGCCTCGTCCACCACCACGGTGGCGTGCGGGTGCAGCTGGAGCGCGGAAGCCGGGCAGACCGCGGCGACCGGACCCTCCACGGACCGGGCCACCGCCTCCGCCTTGCCCTCGCCGGTGGCGAGCAGCACCAGGTGGCGGGCCTCCATGATGGTGCCGATGCCCTGGGTGATGACGTGGTGCGGCACCTGCTCGATGTCGTGGTCGAAGAAGCGCGCGTTGTCCTCGCGGGTCTGCCGGGTGAGCGTCTTGATCCGGGTGCGCGAGGCGAGCGAGGAGCAGGGCTCGTTGAAACCGATATGGCCGTCGGTGCCGATACCGAGCAGCTGGAGGTCCACCCCGCCCGCCTCGGCCAGGGCACGGTCGTAGGCCGCGCAGGCCGCCGGCACGTCCCGCGCGGTGCCGTCCGGCCCCAGGAAGGAGTCCTCGGTGAGCCCGAGCGGCTCCACCACCTGGCGCAGCACCGTCGAGCGGTAGGACTCCGGGTGCCCGGAGGGCAGGCCGACGTACTCGTCGAGCTGGCATATCCGTACCCGGGAGACATCCACCGCGCCGGCCCGGACCTTGGCCGTCAGTGCCTCGTAGACGGGCAGCGGGGTGGAGCCGGTGGCGACGCCGAGCAGGGCATCGGGCTTGCGGCGCACCAGGGCGGCCATGGTCTCCGCGATGAGCTCTCCGCCTGCCATGGCGTCGGGGACGATGACAACTTCCACGCTTGGCCTGCCGTTCTGGAGAGGGGGCTCACTGGTTTAGACCAATCTAGCAGGCTTGGTCGCCACCCCGTCGGGGTTCGCCCCCCCCTGTCCGTCCGGTATCAGCC
>NZ_SRID01000772.1 GCF_004684805.1 Streptomyces palmae | reverse complement strand
GCGACAGTCGGCGTGTCGAAGAGGTCGCGGAGGGATATCTCCACGCTCAGTACGGCTCGGATCCGGCTGATCAGACGGGTGGCGAGCAGTGAGTGGCCGCCGAGGTCGAAGAAGCTGTCGTGCACTCCGATGTTCGGCAGGTCCAGTACTTCGGCGAAGAGGCCGGCGAGGATTTCCTCGCGGGGGGTGCGTGGGGCGCGGTAGGCGCCGGCGGTGGTGAAGTCAGGCGCCGGTAGGGCCTTGTGGTCGATTTTGCCGTTGGGGGTCAGGGGGAGGTCGTCGAGGATGACGATGGCCGCGGGGACCATGTAGGCGGGGAGGTTGGTGGTCAGGTGTTGGCGCAGTGCGATGGGGTCGATGATGCTGGTGTCGCTGGCCACGGTGTAGGCGACGATCTGCTTGTCGCCAGGGCGGTCTTCGCGTACGAGGACGGTGGCGCGGGCGATGTGGGGTTGGCGGGTGAGGACGGCTTCGATTTCGCCGAGTTCGATGCGGAAGCCTCGGATTTTGACTTGGCCGTCGGCGCGGCCGATGAATTCGAGTTGGCCTTGGGGGGTCCAGCGGACGATGTCGCCGGTGCGGTACATGCGGGTTCCGGGTTCGCCGAAGGGGTCGGCGACGAATCGCTCCGCTGTGAGGGCGGGGCGGTTCCAGTAGCCGCGGGCGACGCCGGCGCCGGCTATGTAGAGTTCACCGGCGGTGCCGGGGGGTGTGAGGCTGAGGGTGTCGTCGAGGACGTAGAC
>NZ_SRID01000771.1 GCF_004684805.1 Streptomyces palmae | reverse complement strand
TCGCCGATGGAGTGGCCGATGACGGCGTCGGGGTGGCTTGGATGGCGGTCATGGTGCCGTTGGGGGGGAGTTGGCCCATGAGGGTGGCGCGGGTGGCGATGAGGTGGCAGGCGTCGGGGAGGTTGAGGATGCCGGCGATGTGTGCGGCGCTGATTTCGCCGATGGAGTGGCCGATGACGGCGTCGGGGGTGAGGCCGAGGGTGGTGAGGAGGCGGGCGAGGCTGATGTGGAGGGCGAAGAGGGAGGTTTGGGTGTAGGTGGTGTGGTGGATGAGGTCGGGTTGGTTGGGGTTGCGGTTGAAGGTGATGTCTTGGAGTGGGTGGTTGAGGTGGGGGTTGAGGTGTTCGCTGATTTCGTCGAAGGTTTCGGCGAAGGTGGGGAAGTGGTGGTAGAGGTCGGCGCCCATGCCGGGGCGTTGGCTGCCTTGCCCCGAAAACACCCAGACGGTCTTTCCGGTGCCCGGCCCCTCACCGCCTTCGGCGCTGGGTTCCACCACGCCGGGATGGGGCTGCCCGGTGACCAGCGCGTCGAGACCGTCCAGCAGTTGGTCCCGGTTCTCGCCCAGGACGACGGCGCGTCGTTCGAACACCGTCCGATGGCGCAGCAGAGACCAACCGACTTCCGCGGGAGTCGGGCGCGTATCGGCCCGCAGGTGTTCGGCGAGGGCGGCGGCTTGGTCGCGTAGGGCTTGGTCGGTGCGGGCGGAGATGGTCCAGGGGATGAGGGTGGGCGTGGGGTCCTGGG
>NZ_SRID01000092.1 GCF_004684805.1 Streptomyces palmae | reverse complement strand
GGGATGTGTATAAGAGACAGGGACGGGGCGGGGTGGCCGTCCGGACCGGGCGGGGTGGCCGTCCCTTAGAGTGCTGGTGGCCCTCTCCACGCGTCCGCGGCCCCGCCCGGCGACGCAGCCGACCTGCCCATGGGCCCGACCGAGGAGCAACCGTGACCGACCTGGCGTCCCCATCCCCGCAGCAGCAGATCGCCCGGGAACTCCAGGTGAGCCCGGACTTCGACGCGCAGCGGGAGATCGAGCGCCGGGTGGCCTTCCTGGCCGACCGGCTGACCGGTACCGGGCTCAGCTCGCTGGTGCTGGGCATCAGCGGCGGGGTGGACTCCACCACCGCGGGCCGGCTGTGCCAGCTCGCGGTCGAGCGGGTCCGGGACACCGGGCGGGAGGCGACCTTCTTCGCGATGCGGCTGCCGTACGGCACCCAGGCCGATGAGAAGGACGCCCAGCTGGCGCTGGACTTCATCCGGGCCGACCGGGTGCTGACCGTCGATGTGCGGCCCGCCAGCGACGCCGCGCTGGAGGCGGCGCTGGCCGGTGGCACGGTCTTCCGTGACGCGCATCACCAGGACTTCGTCCACGGCAACATCAAGGCCCGGCAGCGCATGATCGCCCAGTACGCGGTGGCCGGCGCGCACCAGGGCCTGGTGGTGGGCACCGACCACGCCGCCGAGGCGGTCTCCGGCTTCTTCACCAAGTTCGGCGACGGGGCCGCCGATGTGGTGCCGCTCACCGGCCTCACCAAGCGGCGGGTCCGGGCCGTGGCACGGGCGCTGGGCGCACCGGCCGAGCTGGTGGAGAAGATCCCCACCGCCGACCTGGAGACGCTCAACCCGGGCCGGCCCGACGAGGAGGCGCTGGGCGTCAGCTACGAGGAGATCGACGACTTCCTGGAGGGCAAGCCGGTCGACGAGGCCGCCTTCGCCGCCATCGTCCGCCGCTACCGGCTCACCGAGCACAAGCGGCAGCTGCCGATCGCCCCCTGAACGGACGCGGCTCCGCCGGCCACCCCACATCGTCGTCGGCCTGCTCACCCTGGCTGGGTTCGCCTACGCCCCGCAGCTCGCGGACCTGCCCGATCAGAAGATGTGGCGCGTCGATCGTACGGTCGACTACGGCGCCTTCCAGGACGCGGCCCGCGGTCGGATCGACCTCGGCGGAATGCGGCCCCTCCGGGCCCCGGACGCTGTCGACGAGGAGCCAGACGCGGCGGGCGCGCGTCTGGCCGCGCCCGCCGCTCGCACCGTCCTGGGAGCTCTATGCGTTGGCCGCCTGGACGCGGACGGCTCGGGCGCGGACCACGAAGGGCCGGGAGAAGACGGTGATGGCGATGGAGACGGCGGCCACACAGGTGATGGCCGTGCCGGCGGTGAAGTGCTGGGCAATGCCGCCGGCGATCGCGGCTCCGATACCTTGCCACGTCATCCGGCCGGCGGACTCGACTCCCTGGACCTGGCCACGGACCGGATCAGGGGTCAACTCCAGAAGCTGCTCTTGGAGCGGCAGGGTGGCGGCGAAGCCGGCACTGGCGATGAACACCGCGGCTGTCGCCACCAGCACGGGCGGGTGGACGGCGAACAACAGGTAGGGGGCGGCGAGCAGCAGTCGCAGGGCGAATGCGTAGCGGCGACGCAGCTCGGCGGTGAACAGCCGCCCGACCGCAAGGTCACCGAGGAGCATGCCTGCCGATCCGGCGGCCAGGAAGACGCCGGCGTGATGGGGGGCGTAGGAGAGGAACAGGGCCTCGCAGCCGACGATCAGGCCATTGGGGACCCACAGGTTCAGCAGCAGCGCGCGTTGGCCGGAGTGGGAGAAGAGCTCGATGTTCGTCGTCCAGGTCTGGAGCAGTCCAGGGCGCCGGGTCGGACGGATCGAGCGTTCCCGGACCGTCACCGCCACAATGATCAATCCACCGCCGGTCAGGGCCGTCGCGACGGCGAAGACCTCCTGCGGGCTCAGGTACCGCAGCAGTACGGCGCCGATGGCGTAGCCGAGGATGGCCATGCCTCCCGAGGTGATGTTCATCAGCGAACGTGCCAGTGCGTAGGCGGAGGTCGGCACGACCTCGGAGAGCAGCCCCATCCGTGTGCCCGTTCCCAGGGACTGGAAGAACCCCAGTACAAGGAGCAGACCGAACCGGGCGGTGAGCGGCAGCCCTGGAACCGCCTGTGCGGCAACACCTACGAGGGAGACGCACTGGAGCGCGACAAGGGTCCGGCGAGGACGGCTTCCGTCCGCGACCGACATCAGCGTCAGCGCACCGAGTACCGTCGCGAAGGTGGCGCCGTACATGCTCACAGCGGTCAGGAACGGGGACTTGGTCTGCTGGTTGACCAGCGTGCCGAGCGCGAAGCCCGACAAGGTGCTCGCGGCGACCGTCAGTGTGAAGCTGGCGTACAGGCCGACGAATTCACGGTTGCGGAGCAGGTCACGGTAGGTGGTTGGAGGTGTGCCGGAGGCAGATGTGTCAGAAGGCATGAAAAAAGCCTTCGCGCGCACCCAACTCGGGGCGCCGAAGGCCGACTCGTGGATTCTAGCAAGTGTCCCAGTCCCCCCACGACCCGCATCGGACCGGGGGAGACGCGGACGTGGATACGGCCATCTTCGATCGGGCCGGGTCTCGGCGCTGCCGGTCCGTAGCGCCCCGTAATCGGCTCGGGCCGCCGGTCGGTGGGCGCGCCCGCCGGCGGTCCGTGCCGGCTCAGCCGCGTGCGGCGCTCCGGTGCAGGGCGGCGGAGACCCCGAAGGCCACCGCCGCGCCGATCGCCAGCGCCGTCCAGCTGCCCGCGGCCGAGGCGCGGGTGACGATGAACAGCCCGATCGGGGGGCCGGAGGCGGTGCCCAGGTTCCAGGCGAGGGAGGCCAGCGCCCCCGCCCGCCCGGCCGACGACTCCCCGGCCCAGCGCAGCAGCAGCGGGTAGAACGCCGAGGAGTAGCTGAGTTCTCCCGCGGCGAAGACCACCGCGAAGGCCAGCAGCAGCCCGTACCGGAGCACCGGGCCGCCGGCGCTGCCCAGAACTGCCGCCAGCAGACCGCAGCCGAAGGCCAGCACCCACAGCACCGGCCCGGCCGCCAGGCTCACCGTCTCCGGCAGCCGCTCGAACCAGCGCCGCCCCAGGGGTTGCAGCAGGACCAGCGCGAAGGAGTTGGCCGCCACCACCGCGCTCACCCAGACCAGGGTGACCTCCATCCGGTCGTGCATCAGCAGCGGCACGGTGGCCTCGATCTGGGTGAAGCCCACGATGGCGAACAGCGCCTGCGCCGCGATCAGCAGTGCCATCGGGCCCGAGCGCAGCAGCGCCCGGTAGCCGGGTGCCGGCTCCGCCTCGGCCGCGGCGGTGCTCTCCGGGTCGGCCTCGGCGGCCTTGTCCCGGCGCGGGCGGAGTGCGTGGACCACCGCCACCAGCGGCAGCGCGGCGACCGCGTTGGCCACGTACAGCCAGCGCAGCGTCCCGGTCGGGGTGCCGCCGCCGGCCAGCGCGAGCCCGGCGATCACCGAACCGAGGCCGATGCCCACGTTGTTGACGATGTGCCGCACGGTGAAGGCGGTGCGCCGGCGGCTCTCCGGCACCGCGCCGTCCACCACGCCCACGATGGCCGCGTAGAACAGCCCGAAGCCCACCCCGACGCAGGCCCCCGAGGCCAGTACCAGCGGGGTGCCGTCGGCGGGCGCCAGCAGCGCGTAGCCGACGCCCAGCGCGGTGCCGCCCAGCGCACCGACCCGGTGCGGGCCGGTGCGGTCGGCCAGCGGGCCGCCCAGGAGCGCGGCGGCGAAGCTGGCCGCGGCCATCGCGATGAAGTAGCCGCCCGCGCTGCCCGACCCGAGGCCGAGCAGCTCGCTGATGTAGATGGCGGTGAACGGGAAGCACAGGCCGTTGCCCAGGCTGGACAGCAGCAGGCAGCCCATCAGGACGGTGAAGCGGCGCCCCAGTGGTTCGGAGCCGGTGCTCATGCGCGCAGGGTGTCCCGGACCTTCAGCAGCTCCTCGACCACCCGCAGGTCGTACGGGGCCGGCAGCGAGACCACCACGTGGACCGCGCCCGCCTCGGCGAACCCGGGCACCAGCGGGAGCTGGTCCGGGTTGATCATCACGGTGCGGGCCACCTCGCCCGGCTCCCGGCCGACCCGGCCGCACCACTCGTCCAGGACCCCGCTGAGCTCGCGGAACTCGGCGACCGGGTCCTCGGAGGCCCAGCCGTACCAGTTCCACCAGTCGGCCTCGCGGGCCACCAGCTCCAGGGTGCGCCGCCGGCCGCCGCCGCCGATCAGCACCGGCAGCTCGCCGGCCGGGCCGGGGTTGAGTTTGCCCAGCCGCTCCTTGATGTCGCGGACCGCGGTGGCGAAGGCGTCCATCCGGGCGGCCGGGCCCGGGAAGGGCAGCCCGTACTCCAGGTGCTCCTGCTCGAACCAGCCGGCGCCCAGGCCCAGCACCAGCCGGCCGCCGCTGAGCTGGTCCACGGTGCGGGCCATGTCGGCGAGCACCTGGGGGTTGCGGAAGGCGGTGCAGCTGACCAGGGAGCCGATGGCGGCCTGCCGGGTCTCCACGGCCATCGCGGACAGCAGCGACCAGCACTCGAAGTGGCGCCCGGCCGGGTCGCCGGTGTGCGGCAGGAAGTGGTCCCAGGTCCAGATGGAGTCCACGCCGAGGGCGTCGGCCTCCCGCCAGGCGGCGCGCAGCGGGCCTATGTCGGTGTGCTGGGGGTGGAGCTGTACGCCGACCCGCAATGCGGCGGGCTGGTGCGGATTCACGGGGGTGTCGCCTTTCGTCAAGGTCACCGCGGGGCGCGCGGTGTGGCGGGGGTGGTACGGGGGGCTTGGCCGGTCAGCAGGTCACGACGACCCGGTAGACCCGCTCCTCCGCGGTCCGCTTGAGCGCGGTGGCCACCTCGTCCAGCGGGTAGCGGGCGGTGACCAGGCGCTGGAGGCGCTCGGTGAGCGTGCCGGAGCGCAGCAGTTCGGCCGCCGCGCGCCAGTCGGCCGGTTCCTGGCTGTAGGAGCCGGTGACGGTCAGCTGGCGGCGGTGCACCTCGTAGCCGGGGACCTCGGCGGGCGGTCCGTCGGGGGAGCCGCCGAAGAGGACGATCCGGCCGCCGTCGGCCACCGCGGCCAGGGCGGTGGCGATGGCCGCGCCGGAGGCGATGGTCACGAACACCACGTCCGCGCGGGGGACCTCGTCCAGCTGGTCGGGGCCGATCACCGCGTCCGGCTCGGCCGGCTCGATGGCGGTGCGGCGCTCCTCGTCCAGCTCCACCACGACCACCGAACGGGCCTGGTGGTGGCGGGCCAGGGCGAGGTGCAGGTGGCCCATGTAGCCGGCGCCGACGATGGTGACCCGGTCCCCCTCGCGGAGGGCGCCGCGGCGCAGCGAGTGCACCACGCAGGCCAGCGGCTCGCCCATGGCGGCCAGGGCCGGGTCGGCGTCGCCGACCGACCAGACGTGTCCGGCCGGCACCCGGACGTACTCCGCGAGGCCGGCGCCCATGGTGATCGCGCCGTCGGGCCGCACTCCGCCCTGGGGCGAGGCGCAGATGGCGGACTGCCCGGAGCGGCAGCTGCGGCAGGCGCCGCAGCGGGTGAGCAGGTCGACGGTGACCAGGTCGCCGACGGCGGGTACGTCCTCCAGCTGCGCGGCGGCGGCGCCGACGGCCTCCACCCGGCCGGATATCTCATGGCCGGCGGCGGTGGGGTAGACGGGCATGCGACCCGCGTAGAGGTTGCCCTCCATGGTGCACAGCCCGCAGGCCGTGACGCGCACCAGCACCTCCATGTCGCCGACGTCCGGCACGGGTACGTCCCGAATCTCCACCTGGCCGGGCGCGGTGATGACAGCTGAGCGCATGGGAACTGCCTTCCGAATACATGGCGTTGTCGTCCCGGGAGGCTATTCCCGGCAGATCGCCCGGGGCAAGCGGATGATCACCCAAGGAATATGACATTCAGTCAAGTTCAGGGTAAAGGTCGGATGGCCCTATTCAGGACCGCTTCCCGGCGGCATGGGCGGCGCGCCGACTCCCCTTCCCCTGGCGGAAGGTGACCCAGATGACCAGCGCGCCGACCGCCGAGACGATCGCGCCCACCACCGCCGTGACATGCATGGCGTGGACGAAGCCGGAGTCGGCGTACTCCGCCAGCTCCGGCATCCGCAGCCGCTGCGCCGTCAGCCGGGTGGACTCCGCGGACTCCTGCGCGGCCGAGGCGGCCTGCGGCGGCACCCGGTCCAGGTGGGAGCCGATGTCGTCGCGGTAGACGGTGGTCAGCACCGAGCCGAGGACGGCCACCCCGAGCACCCCGCCGATCTGCCGCATGGAGTTGTTGACCGCGGACCCGGCGCCGGTGCGGTCGGCGGGCAGCACCGACATGATCGCCTCGGTGGTGGGGGCGACCGCGGCGCCCATGCCCAGGCCTTGGAGCACCAGGAAGACCCAGAACGGGCCGAGCCCGCTGTGCTCGTCCAGGAAGACGTAGCAGGCGAAGCCGGTGGTGGCGGTCAGCATGGCCGCGGTGACCACCGGGCGCAGCCCGAAGCGCCTGACCAGCGCCGCCGACACCGGGGCGCCCAGCACCACCCCGGCGGCGACCGGGGTCAGGGTGAACCCGCAGGTCAGCGGGGACTGCCCATGGACGCCCTGGAGGTAGAAGCTGGTGTAGTACATGCAGCCGTTGAGGCCGAAGAACACCAGCATCACCGCGACGCTGGCACCGGTGAACCGGGTGTCGCGGAACAGCCGCACGTCGAAGCTGGGGTTGGCCACCTTGAGTTCGACCACCACGAAGACCACCACCAGCACCAGCCCGCCGGCGATGGCGCCGAGGATGGCGGGGTCGGTCCAGTCGCTGCGGTGGCCGCCCTCGATGATGCCCCAGACGATGGCGAACAGGCCCACGGTCGACAGTGCCACGCCCACCGGGTCGAACCGCTGCTTCACCCGGCGCACCGCGCCCGGCAGGTAGATCAGCGAACCCGTCACGCACAGCACCACGATGGGCACGTTGACCAGGAACACCGAACCCCACCAGAAGTGGTCCAGCAGGGCGCCGCCGAGCATCGGGCCGGCGGCGATGGCCAGTCCGCTGGAGCCGGACCAGATGGCGATGGCGGTGGCCCGGTGCCGTTCGTCGAAGACCTGGGCGATCAGCGCCAGGGTGGCGGGCATCACCAGGGCGCTGCCGATGCCCATGGCGCCGCGGGCCACGATGAGTTCGGTGGCCGAGGCGGCGTAGGCGGCCCAGGCGGAGGCGCCGCCGAACACCAGCATGCCGATCAGCAGCAGGTTCCGGTGTCCGTAGCGATCGGCGAGCACGCCACCGGTGAACAGCAGGACCGCGAAGACCAGGGTGTAGGAGCTGATGCTCCACTGGAGCTCGTTCGGGCTGGCGCCGAGTCCCTCGGCGGGATCCGCGAGCGTCTTCAGCGCCACGTTCAGCACTGTGTTGTCCAACCACACGGCCAGTTGGGAGAAGACGAGCACGGACAGGGCGAGCCATTGACGGGCGGTGGGTCGGGCGCCTGGGTCGTCCGGTTCGGTCCGCGGATCGGCGACCGGGGCGGAGTTCTGTGCGGCCATGGAGGTGCAACGCCTTTCGGGACCACGCGATATGCGGTCCGTGTCGTTCGACAGGGGCGGTCGGGCTGCTGTTGTCAGCGGAAGCTACCAATCGGTCCGAGAGCCGGGGCGGTTTCCCGGGGACGCAAGCGTTTTCGTTCCGGTGGCAGCTCGGTGTCACGGGGTCGTATGCCCGGCGCAGTCAACCACCGACGCGGGGCGCCCCTGGCACCTTCCTGCCGTTCTCGCAGGTGGACGGGTACCTACCCCCGGTATACGGCTGGGTGGCTATATCCCTTCATGTGTAGATGCCCGTGCTTGCCTCGGGTGTCGGGTCCGTCCCAAAGGGAATGATCTTCCTTGCCGACCGAGGCATGCCCTGGTTATCGTGATCACCATTGGCGGGGGACGTTCATGCCGTGCATTCACGGGCAATGGGGGTGCCGCGTGGCCAATTTCGGAATTCAACACAGCGACCTCGCGGCTTTTGATTCGGGAGGTCTGCCGGGCGAAGTGGCCGCTGACGCCCCGTCCGCCGCGGAGGGCGCCCCCGACACCCTGGAGACCGCGCTCGGGCAGGCGCTGAGCCTGCTGGAGATGGCGGTCCACCACCACCGCCGCTCCGCCATCGCCTCGGTCGCCGCCGAACTCCCGGTGGACGGCGAGCCGGTGGCCGGCTGGGTCGCCCGACTGGTGCTGCGCGCCGAGCGCGCGGTGATCTGGAGCCTGCCCGAGGTCGCCTCCGAGGAGCACGGCCGGCTGATCGCCCAGACCCTCGCCCAACTCGCCGACAAGGGAGTGAGCACCCGGTTGCTCTGCCCCTCCTCCATCATCCGCGGTGCCCAGTGGGCCCGCACGGTGGGCACCTTAGGGTCGCAGGTGGAGGTCCGCGTCTCGGGCGCGGTCCGACAGGAACTGGTCGTGGTGGACGGCTCCGCGGTGATCGCCCCGGACGCCGCCCCCGGCGAGCCCGGCGGCTCCCGGGCCTCGATGATCCAGAACTCCACGGTCGCCGACATGACGCACCGTCTGCTCACCGGCATCTGGGACACCGCCCAGCGGCCGGCCCGTCCGCTGTCCTTCGAGGGCGGCGCGCGCGGCCGGGTGCTGCGCGAGGTGCTCATCCTCATGGCCGAGGGGTACAAGGACGACGCCGCCGCCCGCAAGCTGGGACTTTCGGTGCGCACCTACCGCCGGTACGTCGCCGACATCATGCGCGATCTCCAGGTTGACTCCCGGTTCCAGGCAGGGGTACGCGCTGTCCGAACTGGCCTGATGGAGACATATGACGAGTGAGCCAGACCACAGCGAAGGCAGCTCTATGACAGTTGTGGCTGACCGTCGCTACCTCCGGTGCACTGTGTGACAGGTAGTGGACTGAACCTTGAATCGGCACTCGACCGCCACCTAGCGTCGTGGGCGTTCGTCGGTAAGTCCCGGCTTTTAGTCCATGGCAAATGGAGGTGCGCGGCTATGACCGCCATCGTCGAAGAGCGTCAGGAAACCATCAAGGAAATCGTCACCGACATCCTTGAGATCGACCCCGACGAGGTCACTGAGACAAGCCTCTTCAAGGAGGAGCACGACGCCGACTCGCTGCGCGCCATCGAGATCCTGGCCGCGCTGGAGAAGGAGTTCAACGTCGTCATCAACCAGTCCGAACTGGGGCGCATGGTCAACCTGAAGGGCGTCTACCAGGTCGTTTCCGAAGCGGCCGGCTGGTAATCCACCCGTCGGTGGATCCCTCGGGAGGCAGGGCTACCATGCATGACGTGCCGACTCGCAGAGTCGTCATAACGGGCCTCGGATCGGTGTCCAGCATCGGTGTCGGCACCGCGGAATTCCTTACCGGACTGCGCTCCGGGAAGAGTGCCGCGAAGCCCATCACCGCATTCGACACCGAAGGCTTCGAGCACGCCATCGCGTGTGAGATCGTCGATTTCGATCCCACGCGGTGGATTCAGAATCTCGATGTTCAAACCCTGGGCCGCGCAAGCCAGTTCTCCGTGTCGGCGGCCCGTATGGCGGTCGCCGACGCCGGACTCGGGACACGGGAACTGCGCGACGCTCCCTGCCTCGTCTCCATCGGCACCACCGATGGTGAGTCGAGGGACCTGGACCACCTGGTCGAAGCGGAGGTCCGGCAGGGCCCCGAGCAGATGGACGCCACCATCGCGCGCCGGGTGCCCGCCGGCCGGCTCTCCGCCGCCATCGCCGAGGAGTTCGGCCTGCGGCGCGTGGAGGCGGTGACCCTGCCCACCGCCTGCGCGGCGGGGAACTACGCCATCGGCTACGGCTTCGACGCCATCCGCAGCGGCGACGTCGAGTACGCGCTGTGCGGCGGCGCCGACGCGCTCTGCCGCAAGACCTTCACCGGTTTCTACCGGCTGGGCACCATCGCCCCGGAGCGCTGCCAGCCCTTCGACATCGATCGCAAGGGCATCCTCACCGGCGAGGGCGCCGGCGTGCTGATGATGGAGTCGCTGGACTCCGCGCTCGCCCGCGGCGCCCGGATCTACGCCGAGGTGCTGGGCTACGGCCTCAACTGCGACGCCCACCACCCGGTCGCCCCCAACCAGGACAGCGTCGCCCGCTGCATGCAGCTCGCCCTGGACAACGCCGGGGTCAAGCCCGCCGAGGTGGACTTCATCTCCGCGCACGGCACCGGCACCAAGGCGAACGACGTCACCGAGGCCAGCGCCATCCGCCAGGTCTTCGGCGACGAGCGACCGCCCCGCACCGTGTCGATCAAGTCGATGATCGGGCACAGCATGGGCGCCGCCAGCGCCCTGGCCGCCATCGGCTGCGCGCTCGCGCTCACCGAGGGCTTCATCCCGCCCACCATCAACCACGTCCACACCGACCCCGAGTGCGGTCTGGACTGCGTGCCCAACCAGGCCATCGAGGCCGACCTCAAGGTCGTCCAGAACAACGGCCTGGCGTTCGGTGGCAACAACGCGGTGGTCATCCTGGGCAAGTGGGAGCAGGACCGGACGGAGGCTCCGGCGTGAGCCAGCTGATCACCGGCGCCGGCGCCGTGGTGAGCGTCGGGGACGGCGTCGAGGACGTCTTCCGGGCACTCTGCGCGGGCACCAGCGGCCTGGCCCCGCTGCGCGGCTTCGACCGCGAACGCTACGGCGCCCAGAACGCCTACGAGATCGACGACCGGCCCGCCGAAGGCGACGTACCGCACCGGGCCACCGACTGGCTGCTGCGCGCCGTGGCACAGGCCGCCGCCCAGGCGGGCCTGGGCGAGGACCTGTCCGGCATCCCGATCCTGATCGGCACCGGACTGCGCGAGCTGCGCTCGGCCGAACTGGCCCACCGCGCCGGCGACGCCCTCGACGCCGACCGGCTGCACTTCGGCACCGCGCTGCGCGAACGCTTCGGCGCCGACCGCACCTACACCTTCTCCGGCGCCTGCTCGGCCTCGCTGTACGCACTGGCGATGGGCAGC
Source organism: Streptomyces palmae (assembly GCF_004684805.1). Taxonomy (GTDB): domain Bacteria; phylum Actinomycetota; class Actinomycetes; order Streptomycetales; family Streptomycetaceae; genus Streptomyces; species Streptomyces palmae. The sequence continues at coordinate 8,782 of NZ_SRID01000092.1, read as the reverse complement.
GACATGCTCGCCGCCGGCACCGAGCAGACCGTGATCGTGGCCGGGGTGGACACCCTCACCGAGTCCATGTACGGCCTGCTGGACCGGGTGCACCTGGATCCCCCGGAGCGGGTGCAGCCCTTCGACCGCTCCCGCCGCGGGGTGCTGATGGGCGACGGCGCCGCCGCCGTGGTGCTGCGCCGGGAGACCCCCGAGGCAGCCCCCGGCGCCCTGGGCCGGCTGCGCGCGGTCAGCATGAACTGCGACGCCCACCACGTCACCGCCCCCGACCCGAGCGGCATCGCCGAAGCGGTGCGGGAGGCCCACCGGCGGGCGGGCGTCAAGCCGGGCGACATCGACCTGGTGATGCTGCACGGCACCGGGACCCTGCTCAACGACGAGGCCGAGGCGACGGCGATCGGCGAGGTCTACGGACCGGACGTCGCGGTGCCGCTGATGACCGCGATCAAGTCCATGACCGGCCACACCTCCGGCAGCTCCGGCCTGGTCAGCCTGATCACCGCGCTCCAGGCGATGGCCACCGGCCAGGTGCCGCCCACCGTCGGCCTGTCCGACCCGGTGCAGGAGGCGGCCGAGTTCCGGTTCGCCCGGGAGCCGATCAGCGGAGCCGACATCGGCGTCGCCCAGGTCGACGCCTTCGGGTTCGGCGGCGTCAACGCGGTCGCCATCGTGGAGAAGGTGAGCCGATGACCGGCAGCAACCCCGCCAGCGGCACCCGGATCCAGATCACCGGTGTCGGACTCGCCCTGCCCGGCGCCACCAGCGCCGCCGAGCTGCTGCGGCAGACCCCGGCCCCGGCCGAGCCCTTCGACACCGCCCAGGTGATCGGCAAGCGCGGCCACCGCTACAAGGACCGCGCCACCCAGCTGGCGCTGTGCGCCGCCATCGACGGGCTGCGGGACGCCGGCCTGATCCCCGCCGACAGCGAGGAACTGGCCGTACCCGGCACCAGCATGGGCGTCGTCGCCAGCTCCAACCTGGGCAACCTGGACACCGTCTGCGGCGCGGCCGAGCAGATCAACCGCGAGTCGGTCGGCGCCATCAGCCCGATGGGCCTGCCCAACGCCTCCAGCAACGTGGTCGCCTCCCACGTCGCCATCCGCTTCAAGCTGCGCGGCCCCAACCTGATGCTCTGCAACGGGCCCACCTCCGGCCTGGACGCGGTGCACTGGGCAGCCAACCTGATCGCCGCCGACCGGGTGCGGCGCGCCCTGGTGATCGGGGTGGAGACCCGCAACGAGATCGTCGAGGGCCTGCTGCGCACCGAGGCCGCCGAGCTGCTGGACGGCGCGGTCGCCCTGGTGGTGGAGAGCGCCGAGGCCGCCGCCGAGCGCGGCGCCGCCCCCGTCGCCGAACTCGGCCGCTACCGGCGCCAGGCCGGACTCGACGGCTGCCTGGAGCCGCTGCTGGCCGACCCGGACCAGCAGCGGCCCGCGCCCGGCATCTGGTTCACCCCCGAGCGGTACGCCCCGGACGGCACCGCCCCGGTGCCCGCCTCCGTACCCCGGCACGACCTCAGCCGCGCCTTCGGCCGGTCCTCCGGCGCGCTCGGCGTGCTCCAGTGCGCCGCCGCCACCGGCTGGCTGGCCGCCCAGGGCTCCGGCCGGGCACTGCTCACCAACGGCGACGACAGCGCGGACGCGGTGGCCTCGCTGCTGCTGGACCGTCCCGGAGCCGACTCGTGAACACCGCCCCGAACGAGCCCGTGCGGGTGCACCGGGTCCGGCCGGCCGCGCAGGCCGAGCCGGTCCGGGTGCTCATGCTGCACGGGCTGGCCAGTGGCGCGGACGTCTGGAAGGACTTCACCGCGCTGGCCGACCCGGCGTACGAGCTGTGGGCCGCCGAACTCCCCTGGCGCGGCGCCGGCATCCCCGGCTGGCCGGACCGGCCGGCCGAGGACTGGGTGGCGCGGGCCGTGGCCGCGCTCCCCGAACCGCCGGACATCGTGATCGGCCACTCCTTTGGCGCCAACTCCCTGCTGGCCTGGCTGCCCCAGGCCCAGGCCACCGGCCAGGCCCCGCGCGGCGTGGTACTGGTCTCCCCGTTCTACCGCCCCCAGGAGGAGAAGTTCGACTGGGAGGCCATCTCGTACTACCTGAACCAGTTCGACCGCATCCTCGCCGACGGCCTGCGGGTCAGCTCCGGCGGGCGCCTGGACCCCTCCGTCCAGCAGGACATGGCGCTCAAGGTCCGCGAGCGGGTCGGCCCCTACGGCTGGATGCGCTTCTTCGGCACCTATCTGGACACCCCCCGGCTGCCGCTGGACCGGCTGCCCATGCCCTTCCTGATCATCGGCGGAGAGACCGACTTCGCAGCCTTCCCCCACGAGGCCGAGACACTCGGCCAGGTGCTGCCCGACGCCGAGGTGCGGATCCTGCCCGGCGTGGGTCACTTCACGATGGTCGAGCGCGCGGCCGAATTCTCGGAGGCCGTCAACGGCTTCCTCAGCACCGTCCCCGCCCGGTCCCCCCTGGGCGCACCCCTTTCCGCGATGGAGTACAACTGATGACCGCTGCCGTCGACCCGAACCTCGTCAAAGCCCTGCTCACCGAGAGCTCCACGCTGCGCCTGCGGCCGCGCTACGAGGGCTCCAACATCTGCAGCTGGATCGGCTTCAAGCACGTCAACTACATGGTCGAGGAAGCCGTCCTGGTCCACTTCAAGCAGGCCGGCCTGCCCGCCCGCGCGCTCTACGAGGAGCACGGGCTGGGCCTGGACTTCGTGGGCATGGACACCCGCATCCTGCACGCCTTCCACATCGACGACGAGGCCGAGGCCGAGGTCGAGCCGGTGAGCAAGGGCGGCGAGGACGCGCTCACCTTCAAGGTGACCATCCGGGTGGACCGCGACGGCCACACCCTGAAGGCCGTCACCTCCAAGGTGCGCCTGGCGCTGCGCGTGGACACCTACCTGGAGCCGGCCGCCGAGGTCCCGGCCGAGCTGGCCCCGTACGCGGTCCAGCGCCTGGGCGCGGACCTGCCCGAGGTCGCCGACCCGGCGCCGGAGTCCTCCGCCAGGGCCGCCGAGGTGCTGGCCGCCGGCGGCGACGAGGCCGCGGTGCTGGCCGCGCTCACCGAGGGCCGCAACGCCTACGCGTGGAAGTGGAACATCACCTACCCCTACTGCCACTTCACCGAGCGCCTCCAGCTCTCCGGCTACCTGCGGCTGATGGAGGAGGCCAAGGACCGCTTCGTGCTGGACCGCGGCATCTCCATCAAGACCCTGCTGGACGAGCGCAAGTGGATCCCGGTGGTCCCGCACTCCGCCGTCCGGATCGTCGACGAGGCGCTGATGGAGGAGGACCTCTACACGGTCTACACCGTGGAGGAGGTCTTCAAGGACCTGACCTACACCTCCCGCATGGACAACTACGTCATCCGGGACGGCCGGTTCCACCTGGTGCAGAGCGGCAGGATCGTGCACGGCTACGCGGTCATCGAGAACCGCCGCGACTGGAGCCTGATCCCCTTCGACCAGCGGGTCATCGACGCCTTCAACGGAAAGCCGCAGGCCTGATGGACGACGTTCTGCTCACCGGCGTGGGCGTGCTCTCCTGCCTAGGGTCGGGTGTCGACGCCTTCTGGGAGGGCCTGAACAAGGCCGACAGCCTGCCCACCCGGGTCCCGGACCCGCACGCCGACATGCCCTACCCGCTGATGTACCTGGTGCCGGAGGCCGATCTGCCCACCGGTCCGAAGGAGCAGGACGGGCTGCCGCTGGGGCGCGGCTCCCAGTACGCCATCGAGGCGGCCCGGCAGGCCGTCGCCGACGCCGGGCTGGTCGCGCCCGGCGCCGGCCCGGCCGCCGTGGACCCGCGCCGGGTCGCCGTCTCCATCGGCACCGGCATGGGCGACGCCAGGCTCCAGGAGGAGCAGCGCGTCAGCGGCGCGGCCGGTGCCGCCGGCGACCGCTGGGCACCCACCTTCTCGGTGGCCTCGGTGGTCGGCGGCTGGTTCGGCGCCCAGGGCGCCAACTCCAGCTGCTCCAACGCCTGCGCGGCCAGCGGCTACAGCCTCTCGGTGGCCGCCGACCTGATCCGCGCCGGTGAGGCCGACGTGGTGATCGCCGGCGGCGCGGAGTCCTACTCCCGGGTGGCGCTGGCCTGCTTCAACCGGCTGGGCGCCATCGACCCGGACCGCTGCCGGCCGTTCGCCGCCGAGCGCAAGGGCACCCTGTTCGGCGAGGGCGCCGCGGTGATGGTCCTGGAGTCCGCCGAGCACGCCCGCCGACGCGGGGTGAAGAAGGCGTACGCCAGGCTGGCCGGCGCCGGCTGGAGCTGCGACGCCCACCACGCCACCGCGCCCGAACCCGCGGGTGAGCAGATCGAACGGGCCATGCGGCAGGCCATGGACGAGGCCGGCGCCCGCCCCGGACCCGGCGGCGGCGTGGGCTTCGTGGTGGCGCACGGCACCGGCACCGGGCTCAACGACGTGGTGGAGAGCCAGGTGCTCACCACCGTGCTGGGCGAGGAGGCGCGGACCCCGGTCTACGCCCCCAAGGCGGTGCTCGGCCACACCGGCGGCGCGGCCGGCGCGTTCTCCGCGCTGACCGCGGCGCTCATCCTGCACCACGGCTCGGTCCCGCCGAACCCCCCGATGGGCGCGCTGGACCCGGAGTGCGCGATCCACCTGCCGACCGACGCCCCCACCCCGCTGTCCGGCACGTACGGCCTGATCAACGCGTACGCCTTCGGCGGCAACAACGTGACCCTGGTACTGGGGGAGGCGACCCTGTGAGCGGCGCACGCGCGGGCGGAGAAGCGAACCGAGAAAGCATGAGTGAGACACACGACCTGGTGGTGACGGCCATCGGCGCGGTGGAGGGCGAGGGCTTCGACTTCCGCACCGAGCTGGGCCGGCGCGGCTACAAGTACCTGCCGGTCGCCTCCCAGTACTTCCTGGCCGCCGCCAAGCGGGCACTGGCCGAGGGCGGGCAGGAGGTGCTGGAGGGCGTGGACCCGGCGCGGCGCGGCGCCGCGGTGGGCACCAACAGCTCCGCCGACGAGCTGCACGCCCGCATGGACCGCACCGTGCTGGAGACCGGCGCGGACGACCTCAGCCCGCTCATCGCGCCGTACTTCGCCATCAACCTGTTCGGCAGCCGGCTGGCCATCGAACACGCCCTCAAGGGCTTCAACATCACCCTGACCAGCACCCGGGTCGCCGGTCTGGAGGCGCTGGGCACCGGCTCGCGCAGCGTCGCCCTGGGCCGCGCCGACTGGCTGCTGGCCGGTGCCACCGAGGAGTCGCTGCCGGACGAGCGGCCGGGCGCGGCGGCCTCCGAGGCGGGTGCCGTCGCCTTGGTGCTGGAGCCCGCGGCCACCGTCGCCGCCCGCGGCGGACAGGCCCTGGGCCGACTGGCGGTGCGCACCGGCTTCCTGCCGCCGGCCGCCGCCCAGGGCGCCCAGGGCAGCGAGCTGGCCCGGGAGTGGCTGGCCGGCGCGCTGGACGCCCTCGGCACCTCCCTGGACCAGGGGCTGCCGGTCACCGCCGTACTGGACGACTCCCCGGTGGGCAAGGCGATGGCCGCCGCCCTGGGCGAGGCCGCCGAGTACGTCCCGGCCAAGTCCGGCTGCCTGACCCCGGTGCGGTCGGTGGCCGCCGCCCTCACCGGCGGCGCGAGCGGCCCGCGCGCCGTGGTCACCGCGGCGGCCGAGGGGAACCTCGGGGTGTGCCTGGTGGTGCCCGCCGACGGGCCGGCGGCAGCGAGCGACGACAACCGATGACCCACGCAAGGAGCAGCGCTATGACCACCTCGCTCGACGGCTCCTGGGCCCTGATCCTGGGAGCCTCCAGCGGCATGGGCCTGGCCACCGCCCAGGAGCTGGCCCGCAACGGGGTGAACATCCTGGGCGTCCACTTCGACACCGCCAGCGGCCAGGAGAAGGCCGAGGTCGCGCTGGAGGAGATCCGCTCCACCGGCGTCCAGGCGCACTTCTTCAACGAGAACGCCGCCTCCCAGCGCACCCGCGAGGCGCTGGTGCCGCGGTTCGCGGAGCTCACCGGCGGCAAGGGCATTCGGATCCTGATGCACTCGCTGGCCTTCGGCACCCTGGTGCCGTACGTGCCCGCCGAGGGCGGACAGGGCATCAACTCCCGGCAGATGAACATGACGCTGGACGTCATGGCGCACTCGCTCGTCTACTGGACGCAGGACCTGGTCGCCGCCGAACTGCTCCGCAGGGGCAGCAAGATCTACGCGATGACCAGCAACGGCGACTTCCGGGTGACCGCCAACTACGGTGCCGTCTCGGCCGCCAAGTGCGCCCTGGAGGCGCATGTCCGGCAGCTGGCCATGGAGCTGGCGCCCACCGGCATCGCGGTCAACTCGCTGCGCGCCGGGGTCACCGTGACCCCCTCGCTGGAGCGCATCCCGAACAGCGAGCGGATGGTGGAGTTCGCCACCGACATCAACCCGCACCAGCGGCTCACCCGTCCCGAGGACGTCGCCGAGGCGGTCGTCCTGCTGTCCCGCACCGAGTCCTCGTGGATCACCGGCAACGTGATCGGCGTCGACGGCGGCGAGAACCTGACCGCCTGAGGAAGACACCAGCATGACCGGTACGGACAACAGCGGCACGGGGGAGGCGGAGCCGCGGCGGGTGATCCTGCTGCGGCGGCTGGGGCATGCCCTGGTCGCCCCCGTGGCGCCGCTCGCGGGCATCGCGTTCGGGGTCAGGCACGCGTACATGGTCTACCACCCGCCACGGCCCACCGGTAAGCAGCGCACCCCGGCCAACAAGAAGCTGCCGATGCGCACCATGACGGTGACCACCACCCGGGACGCGGTGCCGCTGCGCGCCTGGGTGGTCCCCGGCAGGGGGCCGCACACCGTGATCGTCTGCCACGGCATGGGCCGAACCAAGTCCATGGCGCTGGGCCACATCGAGCTGCTGCACAAGGCCGGCCACCACGTGGTCGCGTACGACATGCGCAACCACGGGGAGAGCGGCGGCGACCGGCGCTACGGCGACCAGTCCGAGACGTTCACCAGCGACCTGCGCGATGTGCTGGACGCGGTGTCCGCCGACCCGGAGCTGGGCGGCGGGTCCCTGGCGCTGCTCGGCTTCTCCTTCTCCACCTGGCCCTCGCTGCGCGTGCTGCCGGACTCCCGGGTGGCGGCGGTGGTCGTGGAGGGCGGACCGGCCCTGGACGTGGCCGGCGGCCTGGGCCACTTCGCCGGCCTGCGCCGCAACCAGCTGCGGGCCTGGATGCGCGGGCCGGTGTCGTTCGCCGCCTACCGGTGGACCTTCCGCGCCTTCAGCATGCACATGCTGCGGCTGCGGGACTGGCCGCCGGACCTGTCCTCGGTCTCCACCCGGCTGATGTTCATCGGCGGCGCCCAGGACACCGTCGTCCAGGCCGAGCAGGTCAAGCGGATGGCCCGGCACTGCCCGAAGGCCACGTGGTGGCTGGCCCCCAACGCCATGCACATGAACGCCCTGCGCCTGGACCGGGCCGAGTACAAGCGGCGGGTCCTGCCCTTCCTGCACAAGGCGTTCAAGGACGCGGACCGGGCCGGCACGGCCCGGTCGAAGACCGCACGCGCCGCGGAGGTCGCTGCCCATGACTGAACACCTGCTGATCGAGAGCGGCGGCCCGGCCACCGGCCCGGCCGGCGAGCGCTTCGCCGCCGACGCCGCACGACTGGCCGCCGACGGCCACCGGGTGGTGCTCTTCCTGGTGGAGAACGGCGTCACCGCGGCCCTCCCGGGCGCCTGCCCGGCGGTCGAGGAACTGCTGCGCGGCGGCGGCGAGCTGTGGGTGGACAGCCTCTCCACCGCGCAGCGCGCACTGGCCGGCGCCGACCTGCTGGACCGGGCCCGACTGGTGGAGATGGACGAGGTGGCCGGCAAGCTGCTGGAACCCGGCGTACGGGCGGTGTGGCACTGATGGCCCGCATCCCGCACACGGACGTCATGATCTCCCTGTTCGGCGCCCCGTACGAGTCCGAGCGGATCACCACCGCCTTCCGGCTGGCCCAGTCGCTGCTCGACCGCGGCGCCACGGTGGCCATCTGGACCTGCGGCTACTCCACCGCGCTGACCTGCGCCTCGCTCGGCGACAGCAAGCCGCGCAACCTCATCGACCTGGACCGCGACCACCCCTCCACCGTCCGGCTGGTCAAGGACCTGCTGGCCGGGTACCCGGAGCGGCTGCACTGGTACGTCTGCCGGTTCTGCGCCGACGAGCGCGGCATGACCGAGCAGATCCCGCAGGTCAAGATGAAATCGGCGTTCAGGTTCATGGACCATGTCGCCGCCGCCGACAAGCTCCTGTGCCTGGGGGTGTGCTGAGATGACCGACCCGCGGAACCCCGGGTCCCTGGCCCCCGGCGCGTACCCGGACCCCTCCGAGCTGGCCGACCGCTACCTGGTGCTGATCGAGCGCGCCTACCCGGGCTCGGTGGAGCGGCAGTACGCCGACGGCATCTACTGCGTGCGCGACTTCAACCGGCAGACCGGCGGCATCCACCTGGCCCTGCGCGGCCTCGCCGCCAGCTACGCGGTACGCGCCGAGCCCGTCCCGGCGGTACGCGTCGGCAAGCGCACCCTGGACACCCTGCCCGACCCGCGGGCCTCGCTCGGCCATCTGATCGCCGAGGGAGGAACGGTCTGGGTCGAGGAACCCGACCTGGCCGCCCTCGGCGCCTCCGCCGCCGCCCGGCTGCTGCCCGGCGTCCACCGGCTGCCGGCCGGCGGCCTCGCCGCCCTGCTGCCCGCCTACCGGCAGGTGTGGTTCATGTGACCGCGCACCCCGCCGAGCCCCGCACCCACCACGCC
>NZ_SRID01000770.1 GCF_004684805.1 Streptomyces palmae | reverse complement strand
TCCCCTTAGCGCATCAGGGGTGGGGCGTGCCCGAGGGTCGGGAAAAGGTCCCTCGCACGTGGCGGAAGTAGGCAAAACCCGGACGCAGCAGTAGCGCCGCGCCTACTCTTCCAGATGTGCCTGGCGTGACCGGCCGGGTCCTTGTGGTCGACGACAACAAGGTCATCCGGCAGCTGATCAGGGTCAACCTTGAGCTTGAGGGCTTCGAGGTCGTGACCGCGGCCGATGGTGCCGAGTGTCTGGAGATCGTTCACCAGGTCCGGCCCGATGTGATCACCCTCGATGCCGTGATGCCGCGGCTCGGTGGACTGCGGACCGCGGCGCTGCTGCGGGCCGACGCGCGTACCTGTGACGTTCCTGTGGCGATCATCAGTGCCTGCACGCACCTGGAGGGCGAGGACGGCCGGATGGTCGGGGTCGACGCCTTCCTGGGCAAGCCGTTCGATCCGGCCGAGCTGGTGCGGCTGGTGCAGGCGCTGATGGAGGGGCGGGGGATGCCGGGAGCGGCAGCCGCCGGAGACACCGCGCCGGTGGTGGGCCCGACCGGATGACGGTGCGAGGTCCGGTGTCAGTGGGGCCATGGTGCGCGCCGCGGGTGGCCCCGGCCTTGTGCCCGGGAGGGGCGCCAGTGCGGAGGATCGCGGGCTCGGCCGTGGGCGCTGAGGTGGCGTCGGAGCGGAGAGTCACAGGTCCGGTTTCGGACTCCTTGGCGGTGCGGCTGCGGAGGGGCGCGGGTGCGTGCCTGGGGTTGGTG
>NZ_SRID01000769.1 GCF_004684805.1 Streptomyces palmae | reverse complement strand
CTGCTGAGCCTCGGCGCCCCGGGCCTGGGCGGGGGCCTTGGCCGAATGCTCCTCGGACTTCTTCTTCTCCGACAACGCCTGGTCGAACGCCGGCTCATTGCCCTTCTTCAGCTGCTCCTCGGTGACATCCGCCTCCGCCATCGCCTGATCGTTGGCCTTGGGGCCCTGCGAGAAGTCGGTGACCGAGGCCGGCTGCTTGTCGGGCACGGCATCGGCCGCGTTGGGGGCGCCCGGGTTGGCGGGCGGCTGATCGGGCGTGAGCGGGGTGACCGGCTTGTCCTTGGCCTTGGACAGGTCCGGCGGCGCCTTGGTGGTGGTCTCGATGTCCTTGGCCGAGGACTTCTTCCCCTCACCGACCTTGCCGTCGACCTGCTCCTTGACCTGCTCGGCCTTCCCTGACTTAGAAAACTTCTCCGCGTCGTCCAGGTTCTTGGGAGCCTGCTTCTCGATCGCCTCGTTGACCGCCTTGACGAACGCGGCCTTGTCGAACGCACCCGGCTTGGCCGCGTTCATCTTCTCCGCGTTCGCCGCCTTGCCCTGCGCCTCCTTGTCATCCGGCGGCGCGACAGCCGCGTCCTGCGCGGCCTTGGACTCGGCCACCGCCGGCGGATGCTGTGCGACCTTCTGCTTCTTCGCCGCCACATCCGACTTCACCCTGCGGAAACCCGGCGCCTGAGCCGCCGGCGTCTTCACCGGAGCGGTGTAGCGCTGCGCGACCAGACGGGACACCGCACGGTTGCCGACCGCACCCTGCAG
>NZ_SRID01000091.1 GCF_004684805.1 Streptomyces palmae | reverse complement strand
CCGCCGCCCCGCCCGCCGTACCCGTCCCGCGGCGTCCAGGTAGTGACCACCCGCCAACTCCGCGCCCTGGGGATCGCTCCCCACGCGGCGGCTGCCGGCGCCCCCGCCGGCAGCCGCTACCCGGAGCTGCTGCCGGGCATCCGCCTGCTGCATCCCGGTCCGGCCACCGCCGAGGAGAGGCTGTACGCCGCACTCCTCTACACCGCGAGCCGGGCCGCGACCCCGGGCCCGGCGATGATCACCGGTCTCGCCGCGCTGGCCCTGCACCACTTCACCGCCACTCCCCCGCTCACCGCGCTGGAGCACGTCGAGGTGCTGGTGCCGCGCTCCCGCCGGCTGTGCTCCACCGGCTTCCTCCGGGTGGTCCGCGGCCCCTGCCTGCCCATCCCCGAGGAGATCGGCGGCATCCCCACCGCCCCGGTGCCGCGGGCCCTGGCGGACGCGGTCGCCGAGGTCCCGGACACCCCGACCGTGCTGCGGCTGCTGACCGAGGCGGTGCGCGGCGCGCACTGCGAGGCGGCGGACATCCTCCGGGAGCTGGGCCGGTGCGGGCTCACGGACCGGCCGCAGGTGGCCGACGCGATGGATGCGGTGCTGGCCCAGGGCCGGGCGATGGCCGAGGGCCGGCTGTACGCCATGGTGCGCGGCCACCGCCTGCCCGAGCCGCTGTGGAACGTCGCGCTGCGCCTGCCCGGCGGCACGCCGCTGATCGAGGTGGACGCGTACTGGCCGGAGCAGGCGGTGGCCCTGGACCTGGACACCACGCGGGAGCGGCCCGCCATCGCCGGACCCGACGCCCGCGCCGCGCACCGGCGGTCGGAGCTGGAGCGGCTGGGCATCTGCCTGCTGAGGGTCTCCCCGGACCGGCTGCGGACCGCCCCGGCGGACCAGGCCGCGGTGGTGCGGACCGCGCTGATCGCCGCCGCGGAACGCGAACCGACGGGGTACGTGGTGGTACGCCCCCGCTGACGGGCGCGGCGCCGCCCCGACGAGCACTGGGCGCCGTACCCCGAAGGGCGCGGGGAACCGCGCGACCAGCCTCCACCGGCCCGCAGCCGAAACCCACCGCCCGCGGCGCGCTCACCGCTTGCGGAGCAACAACTCCGTGTTGCGGTCGTCCGGCTGCCCGGCCAACGTTCCGCGCGAGCCGGCCGCGTTGAAGGCCAGCTCGCGGTAGAGCGAGGCCAGCCCGGTCCGCGAGAGGTCGGTGAGGTCCGTGCGGTGCGGGGCGGCGGACTCCACCAGGGTGGTCAGCAGCGAGAGCGTCCCGTCGTGGTTGTCCACCACCTCGATGACCCGGACCAGTTGCGGGAAGTCGATGTGCGAGGCGGTCGTGATCTCCCAGAAGGTGCCGTGCGGGGTGATCCGGTTCCGGTGGCTGTGGCCGTTGATCCAGGCCAGCACCTGGGGGTTGCGCCGGAAGAGGTCGACCAGTTCGGCACCGCCGTGCCGGGCCTCCCCCGGGCGCGCCGGGTCCGGGTTGGGGTTGGTCATACTGGACGCGCAGTGGTGGCTGAAGACCAGGATGTGCTGGTCCCGGTGTGCCTTCAGGGTCCGTTCCAGCCAGCGGAGTTGGGCGGTGCCCAGGGAGCCGGTGTAGTGGCCGCCGGGATCGGTGGTGTCCAGGCTGATGCCCAGGGTTTCCGAGGAGATCCGGAAGGAGTAGTAGAGGGTGCCCTGCTCCAGGTTCCGCCGGGTGTAACCGTGGCCGACCGGTCCGGGGCCGGTGTGCTTCGGGTCGAGGTGGGCGGCGAGGTACTCGCGCAGGGTGAAGGGGGCGCGCCGCTCGTCGGCGGTGACGGTGCGGGCCTCCCGGGCATGCGCCCGCAGCAGCTCCCTGATCCGCGCGCCCCGGGGGTCGGCGCCCTCGCGTTCCCCCCGGTAGATCCGTTCGGCCTCGGCGGCCGGGATGATCTGGAGCTTCCGGGTGCCGGTGGCCAGTTCGGTCAGATAGCCGTGGTCGAAGGCGTAGACGCCACCGGACAGCCCGTCGTGGTTGCCGACGGTGGAGTACCAGGGCAGGTGCAGGCCGGGGCTGGTGAGGGTGCGCAGCGCGGCCTCGAGGTAGCCGTCGATACGGGGGAAGCCGGCCTGCTTGTCGGCGTCCCGCAGGGCGGTGCCGGGGTGCCAGAAGTCCTTCAGCCCGCTGTCCTGGACGCCCTCGTAGTCGCGGGGGTCGCCGGAGTTGGGGGTGATCCGGCCGCCGCTCAGCGCGGTGAGGTACCAGTCCAGCTCCAGCCGGGAGTTGTTGTCGGTGTTGTCGCCGGTGGTCATGGCGAAGGTGAGCGGGGCGCCGGTGACCGGGCCGCCGCGCAGCCGGTTGATCCGCTCCACCAGGGAGACCACCCCGGCCACCGTCAGCGCCTCGTGCGGGCGCCAGGCGCCGGGGCGCCCGGCGCGCAGGAACTCGTAGCGCACCGGGTGCTGCACATCGGTCAGATGGAGATCGGTGAGCTGGACGAAGGAGGCGAGCGCGGTACGCCGCCCGGCCCGGCCGCTTTGGGCGGCGGCCTGCTCGGTACGGACCACCCGGGCCCAGCCGGGGCCGTCGCCCAGCCGCCGGAAGTCCCCGCTGCCACGGGGGGTGGCCACCGAGCGGAGGGTGGTGCCCGCCGAGGAAGGACCGGCGGGGGCGGCGGTCACCCGCCGCCCAGACGGCCCCGGGGCAGCGGCGGCGGTGTGGCCGGAGGGGCGCATCGGGGCGCCGAGTCCGGCGACGGCCCCGACGGCGCCCGCCGCGGCCAGCAGGGCACGGCGGTCGAGAGCGTGTGCGGCGGATCCTGTACGGGACATGCGCGATCTCCCCGAGTGCGAACACGGTGCGGACCGGAAGCGGAACCGTCTGTCACCGGGATCGTTGGCATCGGGGGTTGCCCTCGCGTGAACGCGACGGCAACGGAGGCCGCCGAGTTGCGCACAGGGATCATCACGGGGGCGCGTCGGCCATGCGGGGGCGCGCCGGCCGCGGGCCGCCGGCGGGTGCAGGCGCGGGTGGGCCGCGGGCGGGACGGCCAGGCGACCCACCGCGGGCGGGCCCGGGCCACCACGGGGGTGGCCCTTCGGGCATGCGGCGGGTCGCGGCCGGCCGCGGGTGGAACGACTGCGGCCCACCGCGGGCGGACCGGGGCCGCCACGGGTCGCTTCGGCCTGCGGAAGCGCGCGGGCCGCAGGTGAGACGGCCGGTCGGCCCGCTGCGGGCCGACCGGGGCCGCTCTCCTGACGCCACCCGCCGGAATAGCCCAACGACCGGTCCGGGGCAGGCCGGACCGGCCGTTGGAGGCGCCTCCCCCGCGGGCGCCCGGCCGGTGGACGCGCCGCCCCCCACGGCTGCCCACCGGACTCCCCCGGCGTCACGCCGCGGTCGGAAGCGGCGGGTTGGCCGGGGAGTACTCGGGGGCGGACCAGCGCAGCGGGCTGGCCGCCGGGGTGTGGACCACCTCGTCCAGCTCGAAGTGCATGGTGCGCCCGGCCTCGCCGAACTCGGTGCGGGCGGTACCCGTGAGCTGGAGGGTGTCGCCGGTGGTCCAGTCGGTGAAGAGCAGCCCGGCGCGTGGCTCGGTCATCAGGTTGCCCAGGGTCAGGAACATGGCGTTCCCCGGGTAGTCGGGCCAGCTGAGCCGGGTGGGCGAGGCCACCGTGACGAAGCCGGGCTGCCCGCCGCGGTGGCTGGCGTCGGCCGGGCCCGAGGTGGCGCCCGGCGGCACGGCCCCGGGCCGGGAGTCCACGGTGGCGATGAAGAAGGTGTCCGCGGTCTCGATCACCCGGACCTGCGCCGCGCCCAGCGCCGCCGACCGGTGCGCCGGCCCGGGCGCCCGGGCCTCCTCGAACGCCTCCAAGGACCGCTTCTGGAGGTACTTGGGGCAGTTGGAGAAGACCTGGCGCGCGTCCACCGCGAGCCCCCGAGCGGTGGGCCGGGCCGCCCCGTTCAACCGCATGCGGCGGCGGGTTCGGGGATCGAGGGCGATGGTGCCGACGTTGGTGCCGGGCTCGCCCAGCACCTCGGCCAGCGGGTCGCCCTCGGACACCCCACCGCTGATGGCGATGGAGTGCGGCCCGGTGGCGGTGGTGAACCCGGGCCGCCCGGTCAGCAGCGAACACCACACCCGGCCGTCGTGGTCCGCGGCGCCGAGCACCAGCATCGGCTGGAGCCCGAGGAACGCCGCGGCCACCTCCTTGATCCCGCTGCCGATGGCCCGACCCGCGTGGTCGGCCCGGGCCAGCACCCCGGCCCGGCGCTGCACCTCACGCTCACCGGGATGGTACGGACTGGTGGTCACGGTTTCTTCCTCTCGTGGGCGGGATCGGTCCTGGTCGGGATGGTGGCGACGGGGATCAAGGACCTCTTCGAATGAGGGTGGTGGTGGGCGACAAGGATCAAGGACCTCTTCGAATGAGGGTGGTGGTGGGCGACGGGTGGGCTAGAAGAAACCGCAGGTCGGCGCGGCCTCCGCCGGGGCGGGAGCGCCCTCGACGCCGGTGGGGGCGTAGATCTCCAGCCGGGTGCCGTCCGGGTCGGTGAAGAAGATCCCGCCGGAGGCCGCGCCCTCGCGGTGGGCCACCACGCCGTCGTAGGCGAACTCGGCGCCCAGCTCGCGCAGTCGGTCCTCGGCGGCGCGCACCTCTTCGAGGGTGTCCACCTCGAAGGAGAGGTGGTGCAGCCCGGCCCGGGTGCCGTCGAAACCGCCGGTGGCCTGCTGCCACAGGGTGAGCACCAGTTTCCCGTCGCGGCCCAGGAAGGCGTAGCGGCGGTCCTCCTCGACGCCCTTGCCGATCACCTCGAAGCCGAAGACCGGGGTGTAGAAGCCGATGGCGCGGTCCAGGTCGGTGACATTGAGCCCGACGTGTCCGGTACGCAGCGCGGCAATAGTCATGACATTCCCCTCCGTTGGGCGCCCGGGCCATCCCCGGACTAACCTCTGAATGCGAGGTTAGGGGTTAGTTGCGACGAGAGTCAACTGGCCTCGTACGATTGAGGGGTTAGGAAGGTCGGCGATCCGCAGCGCCGGCCGTACGAGCCCTCCTCCGGACTCCGTCCGGAGGCACCAGTCGAAGGACCCGCGATGCCCTCAGCCGACCCGCGTCCGCTCGTCGGCGAGCCGGTCTCGCTCGACCTGATGAACACCCGGTGGAACTCCCATGGCCAGCCCCAGGACCTGCTGACCGGCACCGAGGGCATGGACATCTGGCTGCGGAGCAACGACGAGCGGCTGGCCGGCGTCATCGGGAGGCCGGTCGGCACCCCGGCCGATCCGCGCGCCATGATGGACGCCCTGCTGACCGCACGCGACGCGCTGGCCGCGGCGGTCCGCGAGCCGGGCAACCCGGAGGCGGTGCGACAGGTGGACGCGGTGCTCGCCCACGGCCGGATCCGGGCCGCGCTCACCCCCGAGGGGCCCACCGAGAGCGCGGAGTTCGAGGATCCGGCGTGGGCCCCGGCCTGGGCCGCCGCCTACGACTACCTGCGCCTGCTGCGCACCGCCCCGGACCGGATCCGCGCCTGCGCGCACCCGCGGTGCGTGGTGCACTTCTTCGACACCTCGCGAAACGGCACCCGCCGCTGGTGCTCCATGGCCGGCTGCGGCAACCGCGCCAAGGCCTCCCGCCATTACGCACGCGCCCGCGACGAGCGGGCCTGAGGCCGAGGGCGCGCCACCGCCTCCATCATTCCCGCACCCGAGGCGGACGAGGACCGTCGAGCAGTTCCGCCACACCCGACGCCCGCCGCGCACGAGGGCCCGCCGCCACCCACCCACCCGGCGTGGACGCGAACCCGCCACCACTCCCGTCACTCCCGCACCCGACGCGGCGGAAATAAACCTCCGCCGCCTCGCGCACCCCCCGGCGACTTGACCGCGTTGCGGGCTCTTTGTCCCTGATGGCGTATGGCGGGTATACGCCAACCCCGCATTCAGGCTTGGGCGACTCTCCCCAAAAACCGGTCACTTACACAAAAGTGAACGGACCGATGGCACCGTATTCCGAACAAGGATGCCTATGTCCTCTTCACTTGAAAGACCCCTGCGCGGCGTGGGACGTGCCGCCCGGATAGCGATAGGCGCGGGCCTGGTGGCCGCCCTCGCGGCCGCCGGCCCCGCCCCCGCCCTCGCGTCGACGCAGGACGACGCGCCCGCGCCCAACGTCCCCGCCAAGAGCGCCTCCGACAAGCTCGGCGCCCCCGACGCCGATCTGCTCGCGCAGGCCAAGGCGGACGGCGACAAGAACATCACCATGATGATCGCCACCGCCCCCGGAGCCACCGAGCAGGTCGCCGCCCAGCTCGACTCGGTCAAGGGCGCCGCGGTGGGTCGTACCTACGACAAGCTCGGCTACGTCCGGGCCACCGTGCCGACCGGCAAGGCCGAGGCCGCGATCGCCAAGGCCGAGAAGCTCTCCTCGGTGCACGGCATCGACCTCCGCCAGGAGATCAAGCTTCCGGACCCGACGCCGCGCGCGGACCGCGCCCCCGGCGCCGAGACCGTGCGGACCGCCGAGAGCTACCCGGCGCCCGGCGAGGACACCCCGGCGAAGAACCCGTACCAGCCGGCCTTCGAGACCGGCGCGGTGGACTTCGTCGCCAAGCACCCCAAGGCCGACGGCCGCGGTGTCACCATCGGCATCCTGGACTCGGGTGTGGACCTGGGCCACCCGGCGCTGCAGAAGACCACCACCGGCGAGCGCAAGATCGTCGACTGGGTGACCGCGACCGACCCGATCGTGGACAACGACGCCACCTGGCGCCCGATGGTCAACTCCGTCCAGGGCCCCAGCTTCACCTACAACGACCGCACCTACACCGCTCCGGCGGGCTCCTACAGCGTCAGCCTGTTCCGGGAGTCCACCACCGCGAACGGCGACATGAAGGGCGACCTGAACCGGGACGGTGACACCACCGACTCCTGGGCCGTCCTCTACGACGCCGCCAAGGGCACCGTCCGCGTGGACCTCGACAACGACGGGGACTTCACCAACGACGAGGCCATGAAGCCGTACAAGGACGGCTTCCAGATCGGCTACTTCGGCAAGGACGACCCGAAGACCCCGGTCGCCGAGCGGATCCCGTTCACGGTGGAGATCCGCAAGGACGTCCCCATGGACCCGTACGGCGGCGACTGGGTCGGCAAGAAGGCCGACTTCGTCAACATCGGTGTGATCGAGTCCGAGCACGGCACCCATGTCGCGGGCATCACCGCGGCCAAGGGGCTGTTCGGCGGCAAGATGAACGGCGCGGCGCCCGGCGCCAAGCTGGTCTCCTCGCGCGCCTGCACCTGGAGCGGCGGCTGCACCAACATCGCGCTCACCGAGGGCATGATCGACCTGGTGGTCAACCGCCACGTCGACATCGTCAACATGTCGATCGGCGGCCTGCCGGCGCTGAACGACGGCAACAACGCCCGGTCGGAGCTGTACACCCGGCTCATCGACACCTACGGCGTGCAGCTGGTCATCTCGGCCGGCAACGAGGGCCCCGGCGCCAACACCATCGGCGACCCCGGTCTGGCCGACAAGGTGCTGAGCGTGGGCGCGACCATCTCCAAGGAGACCTGGGCCGCCAACTACGGCTCCAAGGTCACCACCGACTACTCGGTGATGCCCTTCTCCTCCCGCGGTCCGCGTGAGGACGGCGGCTTCGCCCCGGTGATCTCCGCCCCCGGCGCCTCCATCAACACCACCCAGACCTGGCTGCCCGGCGGCCCGGTCAAGGAGGCCGGTTACGAGCTGCCGGCCGGCTACAGCATGCTGCAGGGCACATCGATGGCCTCCCCGCAGGCCGCCGGCGCCTCCGCGCTGCTGCTGTCCGCCGCCGAGCAGGACCGGGTGGAGCTGACCCCGGCGACCCTGCGCACCGCGCTGACCAGCACCGCCAAGCACATCAAGGGTGCCCGCGCGAACGAGGAGGGTGCCGGTCTGATGGACGTCGTCGGCGCCTGGAAGGCCATCAAGGCCGGTGCCTCGGCGCATGAGTACACGGTCAAGGCGCCGGTGAAGACCGCGCTCTCGGACTACCTGGAGACCCCGGGCTTCGGCACCGGCGTCTACGACCGCGAGGGCGGCCTGAAGGTCAAGCAGTCGCGGGCCTACGAGGTCACCATCACCCGCACCACCGGCCCCGACCGCGCGGTCCGCCACAACCTGTCGCTGCGCGACAGCGACGGCACCTTCGCGCTGTCCACCAAGTCGGTCTCGCTGCCCCTGGGCAAGCCGGTCACCGTCAAGCTGACCGCCAAGGCCCGCACGGCCGGCCTGCACAGCGTGATCGTGAACGTGGACGACCCGCGCACGGTGGGCGTGGACAAGCAGATCCTCAACACCGTGGTGGTCGCCAAGCCGCTGGCCAAGCCGGACTACTCGGTCCGCGAGTCCGGCATCGTGCAGCGCAACGGCACCCACTCGTACTTCGTGACCGTGCCCGAGGGCGCCAAGGCTCTCCAGGTCCAGATGAGCGGCCTGGCCGCCAACAGCCAGACCCGGTGGATCGCCATCGACCCGTACGGCGTGCCGGTCGAGGACTCCTCGACCACCAAGTGCTACCCGAACTACGACAACCCGGCCAACACCTGCCGCCCCGACCTGCGCTCGTACGCCGAGCCGCTGCCGGGCGTGTGGGAGTTCGAGGTCGAGTCGCGCCGTACCTCGCCGCTGCTCCAGAACCCGTACACGCTGACCGCCACCGCGCTGGGCACCACCTTCGACCCGGAGGTGCAGACCGTGCCCGAGGCGAAGATCGGCACCCCGGTGCCGGTCGAGTGGAAGGTCGGCAACGGCTTCGCCGGCATCCAGCGCGGCTCCCTGCGGGGCGGCGAGCTGGGCTCGGCCAAGACCGAGCGCCCGACGATCAAGGAGGGTGAGTCCCAGACCAGCACCATCACGGTCGGCGAGGGCGTCTCCCGGCTCGACGTGGCGATCGGCAAGGTCTCCGACACCAAGTCCGACCTGGACCTGTCGGTCCTGCTGAACGGCAAGGTCGTGGCCTCCTCGGCGGACGGCGACTCGGAGGAGTCGGTGAGCATCGCCAACCCGCAGCCCGGTACCTACACCGTCGAGGTGGACGGCTACTCGGTCCCGTCGGGCTCCACCGAGTACGACTACCGGGACGTGTACTACGCCCCCTCGCTCGGCAAGATCTCCGTGGACGAGGGCACCCCGGTCGACCTGGCCAACGGCGCCACCGCCACCGTCTCGGCCCAGGTCGAGGCGGCCGGCGCGGCTCCCGAGGGCCGCTCCTTCTTCGGCGAGGTGCAGCTGCTCAACGCGCAGGGCACGGTCACCGGCACCGGCAGCGTGAAGATCGAGAAGGTCACCCAGTAACCGCCAGGCGGTAAGCGGTGACAGGGGCGGGCGTCCACCGGGCGCCCGCCCTTCCGCTTGCCCCGGCGCTTCCGCTTGCCCCGGCGCTTCCGCTTGCCGGGCACTTCCGCTTGCCGGGCAGTCGGGCGGCGGACGGCACGGGGTGCCGGCCCCGTACACCCGCCCGTACCGCCGGGTGCCGCCGAGCGGGCCGTCCGGGGGCGTCCGGCTCCTGTGAGGTACGTCCCACCTCGGAGTCGGCTGAGACGTGCGCCACCGCGCCCTGGCACCGAGTGCCCGACAATGGAGTGGACAAAGCCTCCCGATGCCTACGCATCATGGGGCGTGGCAGCCCTTCCGCTGGGAAGGCGGCCGGGAAGACAGCCGGACACGTAGGGAGACACCGTGAGGGTAGGAATCGTCGGAGCCACCGGTCAGGTCGGCACGGTCATGCGCAAGATCCTCGCCGAGCGGAACTTCCCGGTCAGCGAGCTGCGACTGTTCGCCTCCGCGCGCTCGGCGGGCTCCACCCTGGACTGGCAGGGCACCGCGATCACCGTGGAGGACGCGGCCGCGGCCGACTACACCGGCCTGGACATCGTGCTCTTCTCGGCCGGTGGTGCCACCTCCAAGGCGCTCGCCGAGAAGGTCGCCGGCCAGGGCGCCGTGGTGATCGACAACTCCTCGGCCTGGCGGCGCGACCCGCAGGTGCCGCTGGTGGTCTCGGAGGTCAACCCGCACGCGATCAAGGACCGCCCCAAGGGCATCATCGCCAACCCGAACTGCACCACCATGGCCGCCATGCCGGTGCTCAAGCCGCTGCACCGGGAGGCGGAGCTGACCGCGATGGTCGCCACCACCTACCAGGCGGTGTCCGGCTCCGGGCTGGCGGGCGTCTCCGAGCTGCACACCCAGGCCTGCAAGGTCGCGGAGGCCGCGGACCAGCTGACCTTCGACGGCGAGGCCGTGGACTTCCCCGAGCCGGACATCTACAAGCGCCCCATCGCCTTCAACGTGCTGCCGATGGCGGGCAGCATCGTGGAGGACGACTCCTTCGAGACCGACGAGGAGCAGAAGCTCCGCAACGAGTCCCGCAAGATCCTGGAGATCCCGGAGCTGAAGGTCTCCGGCACCTGTGTGCGGGTCCCCGTCTTCTCCGGCCACTCCCTCCAGGTCAACGCGCGCTTCGCCCGCCCGATCAGTGTGGCCCGCGCCTATGAGCTGCTGGCCCAGGCGCCGGGTGTGGAGCTCTCGGACATCCCCACCCCGCTCCAGGCCGCCGGCCGGGACGTCTCGTACGTGGGCCGCATCCGCGAGGACGAGACCGTGGAGAACGGGCTGGCGCTGTTCCTCTCCGGCGACAACCTCCGCAAGGGCGCGGCGCTCAACGCGGTCCAGCTCGCCGAGCTGGTCGCGGCCGAACTCCAGGGCTGACCCCCGGTCGGGGTCGGACAGCGGGCCATACCGCGGGGCGGCGCTCCGGCATCCGCCGGGGCGCCGCCCCGTTTCCCGTACGCCCCCGGGGAGGGGCACCGGCTCAGCGCTGGGTGTACGCGGGAAGGCGTACGTCGTCCTTGGGCTGGGCGGGGGGTTCGGCGGCCGGGGGCCGGCTGCTGACGAACCTGAACACCAGGAGCGCGGCGAGCAGGGTCACCGCCGCCCCGTACCAGGCCGCGTGCTGGAGGGCGTGGGCGACCGCCCGTCCGCCGATGTGCCGGGCGGCGTCCGGAGTGAGCGTGCCGGCCTTCCGCAGCCCGGTGACCTCGTCCTCGGCCTGGTTGATCTGGATGCTCATCAGCGTGCCCATGATCGCCACGCCCATGGCGTTGCCGACCTGGCGGAGCATGGTGCCCACGCTGGAGGCGACGCCCACCTGGTTCTGCGGGGCGGTGGAGACGGTCAGCTCCGAGACGATCGGCATGGCGACACCGGTGGCGAGGCCGCACACCAGCATGCCGGGCAGCAGCCGTACCCAGGAGCCCGCGTCTCCGTCCGGGTCGATCAGGGTGAACAGAGCGATGCCCACGGCCATCAGGGCGAGCGTGGCGCCCAGGGCGACGCGCGGGCCGGACTTGGCGACCAGGCGTCCGCCCAGCGGGGCGCCGACGATGAGCATCAGGGTCAGCGGCAGCAGCCGGACGCCGGTCGCCTGGGCGGAGAGGTGCAGCCCGTTCTGGAGGTAGATCGACAGATAGAAGATGATCGAGAACATGCCGGCGCCCAGCAGGAACCCGGCGACCGCGCTGCCCCCGAAGGAGGGGCGGCGGAACCACGACAGGTCCATGATGGGGCTCGCCGAGCGCGCCTCGACCACCAGGAAGGCGACCAGCATCACCACGGCCGCGGCGAGGAGCCCGAGCACGCGGCCGGAGGTCCAGCCCCAGCCATGGCCGTTGACCAGGGCCAGGTTCAGGCAGAACAGCGCGATGCTGATGCTGAGCAGGCCCAGCACGTCCATCGGGGGCCGCGGTTCGTTCTCCGGCCGCCGCTTGTCCTCGACCGCCATCAGCGTCGCGGCGATGACGACGGCGCCGATCGGCAGGTTCACCAGGAAGATCGACTCCCAGCCGATGTGCTGGACGAGGAAGCCGCCGATGAGCGGGCCGAGGGCGGTGGCCAGCCCGCCGACCGCGCCCCACAGCATGATTCCGCGGGCGCGCAGGGGGCCGTCGAAGTTGGTGTAGATGATGGCCAGGGTCAGCGGGATGACCACCGCGCCGCCGATGCCCTGGACCACCCGCCCGGCGTGGAGGACGGTGATGTCCCCGGCCAGGCCGCAGATCAGGGAACCGGCCAGGAAGGTCACCACGCCCAGGACGTAGATCCGGCGGTGGCCGTGGATGTCGCCGAGTCTGCCGGCCGTGACGATGAAGACCCCCAGCGCCAGCAGGTAGGCGTTGGCGATCCACTCCAGGTCGGTGAAGGAGGTGTCCAGGTCGTCACGGATGGTGGGCAGGGCGACGTTGACCACGGTGACGTCGAGCAACGTGATGAACAGGCCCGCCAGGGCGGCCAGCATGGTCAGACCGGGCCGTCCCTTGGTGGGGGCGGCGGCGTCGGAAGCGGCGTGAGGTGGCATTGCGGTGCCTTACGACGAGGGCGTGTCCGGATCGGTGCGGAGGGGGGTCAGGCGGCTGCTCTTCCCATCCCGAGCAGGGCCTGGTGCGGCATGAACAGGTGCTCGCGGAGGTGGGCCGCGGTGAGCTGGGCGATCTCCTCGGCCTGCTCGACCTGGCAGAAGTGGTCGTACTCCGGCAGCAGTTCGACCCGGCCGTCGACCAGCGCCCCGGCCAGCTCGCGGATGCCCGTGGGGGTGCTGGTCTCGTCCGTGACACCGCCGATGATCAGAGTGGGGCTGATGATCCGGTCGGTGCGGATGCCGGGGGCGTGGGAGAAGAGCCGGAAGAGGTTGGCGAAGCCGGTCGGCCCGACCCGCTCCAGCAGCCGGTCCACCATCCGCTCGAAGATCTCCGGATCGATCCGCTTGTCGCCGCTGCGGACCCGCAGCCCGGCGGAGAGGATCTCCCGGAAGTTGGCCACCCCTTCGTGGAAGAGGTCCCAGGTGATGGCCGACGGCTCGGACCGGTAGAAGGGCGAGGTGAGCACGGCCGCCTTGATCAGCGGGGCATTCGGCTTCGCCAGGAACTCCAGGGTGGCGTTCGAGCCGAAGGAGTGCCCCACGATCGCGTCGGGGACGATCGGGAGGTTGCGGACGACCTCCCCCATCCACTCGGACGGCGGAAGGGTCTCGGACCAGCCGTAGTCGTTGTGTGCCCGCCAGGGGAAGTCGACCAGCAGCAATCGGAATTCGGGCATCAGGAGCCGGGCCATCGGGAGCCATACCTGCCATCCCTCTTCCAGGCCGTGCGCCATGAGGAGTACCGGGGCGTCCGAGTGCGGGGGGTGGTGCATGACCTCGACGTGGTAGCCGTCGATGGTCCGGCGGAGCAGCGGGCTCCACTCTGCTTCGAATTCGGGCGTTGCGAAGGGCACCCCGGTTCTCCTCTCTCGGTCAGGGCCCTCGAGCCCCGACCGGCCGTTGGTCAAGCGGTGCGGGCCAGGGGGACGCCTCGGACGGGGAATCGTGGTCAGGATCCGCGTCGAGGGCAGCGTGGGTCTGGCAGGGGCGCTCACGCGCCCAGCCGGCCGAGCGGGGGGCCGCGGGATTCCGAGGCGCATGCCGAGCGGCGGAAGGCCGGACGCTCCGATCTCCATCAGCGCGCGCCGGGCCGCCACGAAGGGTGCGGCGATCGCGCGCTGCTTCGTCATCGGTAAATGTCCGGGCCTGCCACTGGTCACCGGTGTACTCCCTTATCGCGGGATATCGGATTCCGGTTCGTCCACGGCAAGCGAAACACAGCCGCAACCCCTTGTGCGTGGAGACTGCATGTTCCTGTTGCCGCAACCGCAATGGACGGAAAACGGTGGCAGTTTGGGGCCACGTTGGGATGTCATGCCCGAATTGCGGGGGCACCTCGCGGTGGGCGACCGGCGAAAGGGGACCTCTGGACTGTTCCGCGGGGGCACCTCGCGGTGGGAGTTCTGGGCCGTGCCGTGCACCTCGCGGTGGGCGACCGGCGTGTTGGGGCACCTCGCGGGGGGAGTTCTGGACCTCGCCGCAGGGGCGCGCATCCGGCTGCCCGTCCCACCGGTGTGGCGGGATGGGCGAGGTGTCGCTGGTCAGCGACTACGGTCGCTGGGGCCGCGCTGGATGGAGTTGCGGCGTTCCAGGGCGAAGTCCGGTACGGGCCTGCCGTCCGGCTGACCGTGCGGGGCCCCGGGCTCCGGTGCGTGCGGCAACCGGGCCCGGGGCTCGTGCCGCTACGGCAGGTCGCCGTCGCCGCCCAGGTTGGCGACCATGCGGCGGAGGACGTTGATCGTGGTCACGAAGTCATCGGTGTCGACGCCCTCGTGAACCTGCTCGTGGACCCGCAGGTTGCGTTCCCGGGCCCGGAGGCGTCCGGCCACTCCCTCCTCGGTCAGCACCATGCCGCCCTCGGCGTTCTCGGTCATCCAACCGCGCTCCACCAGGTCGTCGAAGACGCTGTCGAAGTCGGTCTCCATGTCGTCGTACGGGGTCAGTCGCTCGATCAGCGTCGCCCGGGTCCAGGTGCCCGGGGCCCCGGCCGCGTGATTGAGCGTCCACCAATGGGGCTGGGTGAGGCCTTCCACCGCCAACTGCTCGCGGATCGCCCCCACCACGCGGCGGTATGCCAAGCCGCTCCACGCACCGATGGGTTGAGCCGCCAGCTCTTCCCGCGAATACTCCTTGATCGCCATGATCGCGCTCCCTGCGTCGGGTGGTCACCAGGACGTCGCGACCGTAGAACTTGAAGCGAAGTTCAAGTCAAGCCGCCGCTGTCGGGGCGCGGGACGGCGATGGGCGGCAAAAAGAAAAGGGAAAGGAGGTCACCGACTCCTTTCCACTCTCAACGTATAGCGCACTGGGGGCCTTGCGGCAAGGCCCTACCTGTACCGCAGAATCACCCGCCGAGGCCGGAATCTACGGAAGCGGGTATCGCGGAATGCGTGTGCTGTTGTCGACGTATGGATCGCGCGGGGACGTCGAGCCGATGGTGGCTCTCGCGGTGCAGCTGCGGAAGCTCGGCGCTCAGGTGCGGGTGTGCGCGCCGCCGGACAAGGAGTTCGCCGATCAACTGGCCGGTGTCGACGTACCGATGGTGCCGATCGGTCCGGCGATGGGCACCATGGCGCCTCCGTCCTCGCCCAAGGACGCCTCCCGGCGGGTGACCGAGCTGGCCGAGTTCTTCCACGGCATCGCCGCCGCGGCCGAGGGGTGCGACGCGCTGCTGGCGACCGGGTTGGCGCACTTCCCCTCGCGGTCGGTGGCCGAGAAGCTGGGCATCCCCTATGTGTACGCCACCTTCTGCGGGTTTCTGCTGCCCTCCGCGCACCAGGCCCCGCCGCCGCTGCTGCTGCCGGGCCAGACGCCTCCGCCGGAGGGGGCGGACAACCGGGTGCTGTGGGAGCTGAACGCCCAGACCTTCAACACGCTGCACGGTGAGGCGCTCAACGCCCACCGGGCCTCGGTCGGTCTGCCGCCCGTGGACGACGTACGGAACTTCATCTTCACCGACCAGCCGTGGCTGGCGGTGGACCCGACCCTGGGCCCGTGGCCGGAGGACTCGGAGCTCGATGTCGTCCACACCGGTGCGTGGATCCTGCCGGACGAGCGCCCGCTGCCCGAGGATCTGGTGGAGTTCCTGGATGCCGGTGCGCCTCCGGTCTACGTCGGTTTCGGCAGCATGCGCCGGGTGGCGCAGGACACCGCCGCGGTGGCCATCGAGGCGATCCGCGCCCAGGGCCGCCGGGTGCTCCTCGGTCGCGGCTGGTCGGACCTGGCGCTCATCGACGAGCGAGACGACTGCTTCGCCATCGGCGAGGTCAACCAGCAGGCGCTGTTCGGCCGAGTGGCCGCCGTACTGCACCACGGCGGTGCGGGCACGACGACGACGGCGGCCCGGGCCGGTGCGCCCCAGGTGATCGTCCCGCAGGCGGCGGACCAGCCGTACTGGGCGGGCCGGGTGGCCGACCTGGGCATCGGTGCGGCGCACGACGGTCCGACGCCGACCGTCGAGTCCCTGTCGGCCGCGCTCCAGGTGGCCCTGAGCCCCGAGACCCGCGCCCGCGCGACCGAGGTGGCCGGCATGGTGCGTACCGATGGCGCGGAGGTGGCCGCCAAGCTCCTGCTCGACACCCGATTCGGGGAACGGCAGGGACGCTAGTCGCGATCACGGCATCGAGCCCGCGATCGCCCGCCGTAGGGCCCGGCATGGCACCGGGCTGGGCACCTGCCGGCGGGTGATCGAGCGAATTCCTGCGTGGGCGTGGCTGGATGGTTTCCGACGCCTGCGCATCCAATGGGAACGCAGGGCTGACAGGCGTGAAGCCTTCCTGGAACTTGCCTGCCGCCTCAGCCTTGTGGGGTGCCGGGGTCCTCGGGGCGAGCGCGGAGGAGGGGCGAGTGGGACGGGTCCCCACAGCTGCCGCGCCCATCCCAGGTCAATCCTCCAGCATCGCCGCTCCGTACCCCACCGGCGCCGACAGGAGCAGGAAGAGCCAGTCGCGGCCCTGGGCCTCGGTTTTGAACAGGTGCGCCACCTCGCCGGTGTCGTTGGTGAAGACGTGCCAGGCGTCGCTGAAGTCACCTCCGTACGGAGCGACGGCGATCAGACAGAGGCCGAGGAGCGTGCCCAGGTAGGTGCCGAGCGGGGTGGCCAAGGCGCAGGTGACGGCGACCGACTCGCTGTGGTCGCTGTAGTTTCCGGCGATGAAGCCGGTGACCGCGGCCATCACCAGGCCGCCCCACGTCATCAGCTCTCCCTGGTCCTTGATGACATAGGCCCAGACCAAGGACAGGCCGACCGTCATGCCAAGCGCGATCAGGATGCCGGTGCCCTCGTCGTCGTCGCTCGACTCGCTCATCCCGTCCGTCCCCCTTTGAGATGCGGCGGCCTCTGCAACCAGGGGTGCGCCCGCCGCCACGCACCACCATAGACAAGGACCCGGGCTTGAGCGGTTCCCCGGAAGAACAAGGGCTCCAGCAGCCGCGCTGCCGGTCTCCCCAAGGAGCGGAACACCGCCGAGCGGCTGATCGACAACCGGCCTGCCGGCTCGGTCACGGCCCGGTCGTGGAGTGCTGCCCGGTCCAGCCCGTGGCAGCCACGACCTCACCCGCGATGTCCACGACCGCCCTCCCATCCGTCACCACCCGCACGGTCTCCGCGGGGACGCGCTGGTCCAGGAGCCGCGCCTTGCGCGCACTGCCTTCCAGCTCCCGCTCCAATTCCGAGCCGAGCTCCCGGCGCGTCAGCCGCTCCCGAGCGGTGGCGTCGGAGGCGGTGAGAAGGACCCGTACGATCCGGACCCCCGTCCCCATGGCCCGCTGGAACATGCCCGTCTCCTCGGGCAGCACACTGACGGTGTTCGTATAGACCAGACGGCGGTAGCCGCGCCGGGCGAAGTTGGCCCACACCGCGGCGAGGTTGGTCTCGGTGATCTCCGAACGGTGCGGATCCCCCTCCGGGGCTGGATGCACCTGCCCCATGAAGTCACCATCGATGACCGCGTGAGGGACCGCCGCGGCCCGCAGCAACGCCGAAACCTCCCACCCCACCGTCGTCTTGCCGACTCCGGCCCGCCCGCCGATCAGTAGCACTTCCGCGTGACCCATGGGGGCAGCGTGCCAGCCCGCGTCCGTCGTACGCGATCCGATATCGAGCGACCCCATGGCCACGGGCACGACCGGCTGCGGGCGGCCCGGGCATTGGGGCTGCGATCGCGGGGGACACGCTCTAGCCGGCAGGCGTTCCCGCCGAGGCGTCCTCCATTGTCTTGCGCAGCAGGTTGAGGGTGGAGGCCAGTTGCTCCAGCGAGTCGGCCGTCAGCGGCTCGGCGAGCCAGTGGCGCAGTCCGTCCTCGAACGTGGGCGTGGCGGCCGCCAGCAGCCTGCCGCCCTCGGGGGTCAGTTCCAGCAGGGACGAGCGGCGGTTGCTGGGGTTGGGTCGCCGGACCACCCAGCCGGCGGCCTCCAAGCGGTCCACGGCCTTGCTGGTCGCCCCGACGGTGATGGCGGCCTCCTCGGCCAGGTCGTTGACCCGGCAGCCGTCCCGGCTGTCGATGATGCGCAGGAACTCGAACTGTCCCATCGTCAGGCCGTGCTCGGCGCGCAGTCGTTCGCCTGCCGCGTTGTAGAGCCTGGTCTCGTAGCGGACGAGGTCCATGAACACCTGCGTGAGGTCGGTCACATCGAGCTCCAGATTCATGGGAATTACATTCCTAGGAATATAGTTCCTGGTGAAGAACAGCACTTCACCAGGAGGATGGCATGAGCAAGGCACAGCGCGCGACAGTCGACGCCCTGATGCGGCAGGCCCCGTTCGACGGCAGCCTCCCGCCGGAGCAGCTGCGCAAGGACTTCGAGGCGCAGATGGCCTCGGGCCCGGCCCCCACCGGGGTGACCGTCACCCCCTCCGTCCTGGGTGGGCGTCCCGCCCTGACCGTCGAGCCCGAGGGCAGCCCGGCCACCGGGACGATCGTCTACTTCCACGGCGGATGCTGGACCTTCGGCTCACCCGCGGCGGTCCTGCGACTCACCGCCGCACTGGTGCGCCGCACCGGTGTCCGTGCCATCTCGGTCGACTACCGGCTCGCCCCCGAACACCCCTTCCCCGCTGCCGTCGACGATGGCCTCGCCGCCTACCGCGACCTGCTGGACCAGGGCGTCCCGGCCGAGCGGATCGTGCTGGCCGGGGAGTCGGCCGGCGGCGGCCTGAGCATCACCACCCTGCTCACCGCCCGCGACGCCGGACTGCCGATGCCGGCCGCGGCGGTCGCCTTCTCCCCCGGCCTGGACCTCACCTGCTCGGGCGAGAGCATGACCACCAAGCAGGACGCCGACCCGCTCTTCACCCGCGCGGAGCTGGCCACCGTCTTCACCCACTACCTCGCCGGGCAGGATCCCCACCAGCCGCTGCTGAGCCCGGCGCTCCACGCCGACCCGACCGGGCTGCCCCCGCTGCTGCTCCAGGCCGGCTCCAACGAGGTCCTGCTGGACGACTCCACCCGGTTCGCCGTCCGGGCGGCCGCGGCCGGGGTCGACGTCCAACTCGACATCACCGCCGACGTCCCCCATGTCTTCCAGACCTTCGAGGGCATGCTGGACGAGGCCGACGCGGCCCTGGACCGTGCCGCCCGCTTCATCACCACCGCCCTGGCCCGCGCCTGAACCGTGCCTCGCACCCGCGGGCCGGTGGCGACGGCTCACAGCCCGCCCCGACCTCGCCCGCTACCGACTCCCGTTCCCGACCGCCGCGCGTGCCGGCCGGTCAGCGGCGGATCAGGCCGAGGGAGGTGGCGGTGGCGACCGCGGCGGTGCGGGAGTCGACGCCGAGCTTGGCGTAGATGCGGGCCAGGTGGGACTTGACGGTTCCCTCGGTGAGGTGGAGGCGATGGCCGATCGCCTGGTTGGACAGGCCGTCGGCGACCAGGGCGAGGACCTCGGTCTCCCGCCGGGTCAGGGCCGTACCCGGGGCGCGCAGCCGGTTCATCAGCCGGTCGGCGACGGTCGGGGCGAGGGTGGTGCGGCCGGCGGCGGCCGTGCGCACGGCGGCGGCCAGGTCTTCGGGAGGGGCGTCCTTGAGGAGGTAGCCGGTGGCGCCGGCCTCGATGGCGGGCAGGGTGTCGGCGTCCGAGTCGTACGTGGTGACGATCAGCACGCGCGGGGCGCCCGGTCGGGCGGTGATCCGGGCGGTGGCTTCGGCGCCACCCATCCCCTTGCCGAACCGCAGGTCCATCAGGACGACGTCGATGTCCCCCTCGGCCGCGCGGGCGACGGCGTCCTCGGCGGTGGCCGCCTCGGCCACGACGACGAGGCCGGGTTCGGTCTCGAGTACGGCACGCAGTCCGGCGCGTACGACGGGGTGGTCGTCGGCCAGCAGCAGGCGGATGGCGGCATCGGTCACGGGTGGGCCTCGGGCTCGGTCTCGGGACGGGGAGTCAGGGGGAGCTGGGCGGCCAGGGCGGTGCCGCGGCCGGGGGCGGATTCGATCGCCAGGGTGCCGCCGAGGGCGTGCATACGGGCGCGCATGGCGGCCAGCCCGAAGCCGCCGTGTTCGGGGTCGGGGG
>NZ_SRID01000768.1 GCF_004684805.1 Streptomyces palmae | reverse complement strand
CGATGGTGGCGGTGCAGGCTGCTGAGGCTGATGTTCTGCCGTTGCTGGTGGGGCGTGAGGCCGAGGTGGGTATCGCGGCTGTCAACGGTCCGGTGTCGGTGGTGCTGTCCGGCGTTGAGACCGCTGTTCTTGAGGTCGCTGAGAAGCTGGCGGCTTCGGGTGTGAAGACCAAGCGGCTGCGGGTCTCGCATGCGTTCCATTCGCCGTTGATGGAGCCGATGTTGGCGGAGTTCGCGGCGGTGGCCGAGGGGTTGTCGTATGTGGCGCCGTCGATCCCGGTGGTCTCGAATGTCACTGGCGAGATCGCTTCCGCTGAGGAGCTGTGTTCGCCCGGGTACTGGGTGCGGCATGTGCGGGAGGCTGTGCGGTTCGCGGCGGGTGTCGAGGCTTTGGCGGGTGCCGGGGCTTCGGTGTTCTTGGAGTTGGGTCCGGATGGGGTGCTGTCCGCGATGGGCCAGGACTCCTTGCCCGAGGCGGTGTTCGCGCCCGCGCTGCGCGCTGACCGCGAGGAGGCCCAAGCACTGTCCGAGGCGCTTGCGCAGGTCTTTGTGCGGGGTGCGTCGGTCGATTGGGTTGAGGTGCTGCGTGCTGCTGGGGTGCGGGGTCGGCGGGTGGAGTTGCCGACGTATGCGTTCCAGCGGGAGCGGTTCTGGTTGGAGCCGGTGGCGGTCTCGGCGGATCGTGGTGAGGCGGTGGATGCCGGGTTCTGGGATGCGGTGGAGCGTGGGGATCTTCCCGCGTTGGCCGACACCTTGGCGT
>NZ_SRID01000767.1 GCF_004684805.1 Streptomyces palmae | reverse complement strand
GAGACAGGTGGTGGATTGTTCGATGAGGGTGGGGCCGTCCCAGGTGAAGGTGGTCTCCTCCACCACGGAGCCGTCCGCGTCCAGGCGTTGTTTGGCGGTGCGGCGGCCGTAGGGGTCGTAGAGGTAGCGCCAGGTGGTGCCGTCCGGGGTGGTGACGGTGCGCAGGCGGTCTTCGGCGTCCCAGGTGTAGTGCCAGGTGTCGGGCTTCTTGGACAGGCGGGTCTTCTGGCGGAGGGTGAGGCGGCCCGCGGCGTCGTGTTCGTAGCGGTAGGTGCCGGCGCGGGTGATGCGGGTGCCGGTGTAGGCGCGGTCGCCGGTGGCGTCCTGGGCGGGGTGTTCGGTGGGCCAGGTGGCCTGGGTCTGGTTGCCGGCCTCGTCGTAGGCGTAGGTCTCGGTCCAGGCGTGGGCGTGGACGGCGGTGACGCGGCCCGCGGCGTCGAGGTCGAAGCTGCGGGGGCCGTCGAGGTGGTCGGTGATGCCGGTGAGGTGGCCGTCGGGGCGGTAGGTGTAGGCCCGGTGCTGGATGTGCGTATCGGACGGGCCGGTGAGGTGCTGGGTGGTGAGGCGGCCCAGGGGGTCGAAGGTGTTGGTGAGGGTCAGGGTGTCGCCGATGCGGCGGACCCGCTCGCGGCCGGCCGCGTCGTGCTCGGAGGCCAGGGTGTGTCCGGAGGTGGTCAGTGTGGTGCGGTTGCCCGCGGCGTCGTAGGCGTAGGTGGTGATCGCGCCGGTGGGTGTGGTGCGGCGGGTGGGGCGGGAGCCGGCAGCC
>NZ_SRID01000090.1 GCF_004684805.1 Streptomyces palmae | reverse complement strand
CCCCCCACACCCCAGGAAATCGCCACGCTGCGCACCCTCCCCCGGGGCCGCGGTAGCAACCTCAACGCCGCCATCGTCGCCCTGGTCGACAAAGGTGTGGAGCAAAAGGCCATCGGCAAAGCCCTGGACCTGAGCCCTGGTGCGATCAGCAGCCGCGTGAAGCTCTACCGGCAGAAGACCGTCGCCGTTGGCGACGCCGAAACCCCCGATACCTTGGGCGCCACGACGCCAGCTGGCGGGCTCGCAAACCCGACGCGAGACCCTCTTCTCGGCGCGGCTACTCGCGGTGCCAAAGCATCGGGGTGAGTGGGTTTCTGAGCAGGTGAAGAAGTCCAAGAAGCGGACCTGAGCGCGTCGCGCCCCGGGCTGTGGGGCCCCGGGGCGCGACGCTGGCTGTGTCGGGGCGGGGCCGGTCAGACCGCCTTCGGGCCGCCCCACCGCTGGTTGGCTTCGGCGAGGGTGAACTGGCTGACCTGGATCAGGTAGCCGACGGGCCGGGTGGGGCAGTCGCGGCGGGTGCAGTGGGTCCCGCGGTCGATGACCGTCCCGGGGCGGAGTCCCGGGGCAAGGTGCCATGCCGTGGTGCCGCAGTGCCAGCACCGGACGTGCAGGGACAGGCGGGCGGTGTCGTAGTAGCCCATGAGGGTCGGCAGGGGCTGGTCGTGGTCGTGTGCGGGCATGTGGGGTACCTCCGTGACGGGTGGTGGGGAAGAGCGGGCGCGGCAGGGCGTCCCTGGGGCGCGAGGTGACGATGGAGGGCGCTGGGGTTAGGCGCGCAAGCGCCTGCACCCGGCCTCGGGGCCGGGTGCGCGCGTGCAGCAGGGGCGCCCCTCCGCGGTACGGACCGAGGAGCGCCCTGCTGGAGCTGCGGATGGCTGGTGTTGTTGGACGGCGCCCCGGCGGCCGGCTGCTGCTACACACGCATGGGTGTCTCCCTGGTGGACGTCTGAGGGCTGTTGATGAGGGCCCTTCACCCCCTATCAGGGGGGTCGATGGCCTACTGGCCGGGCCGGCGGCTCGGCCGGGCCGCCTCCTCGTAGTTATTGGTGACTCCGGCCCGGATGTTTGGGTGCTGGCGAAATCCGCGTTCCCGGAGCCGGGTTGCCTGGGCGAGGGGAGGCTCGGCGGAGAGGCTGGACCGGCCCTCGGCGCCGCAGGGCGGAGCACCGAGCAGATGCACGAGGCTGGGTCCGAAGCTGCGCCCGCAGCTGATCCGGGGCGGGGCGGGCGGAGGTGGCTGCCGAGCGGCCCTTGAGGGGTGAGTGTTCGGCCCGGGGTTGGCTGGGGGTGGCAGGGCCGAGGAGAGGCCGCCTGCGTGCTGGGGGAGGCGGCGAGACCGAGATCCTCACGAGTAGTCGTAACGGGTCCGAGATTCAGCACACGTAGTCGTAACGCCTACCTGATCCAGGCCGGCGCCGACTCGGATGCCGGCCGGCGGGCAGGACAGGCTTGGCCCTGGTGGTCAAGCCGCGATCAAGGCGGGGTGGGCGAGGCGGCGACGGAGGCGCGGGCCGGGCAGGCTGGAGGAGCGGTGTACGGCCTGGCCTCGTTACGGCTCTGCGTGCTGGTCGTGGGGCGATCGCGAGGCGGTGCGGCGCCGGTATCCCTCCTGCCGGCACGCGCTTAGTACGCAGAATCCGCATGCCCAGCCGTAACGGGCTGCCCGCACCGCCACGCGGACGACCCGACGTTACGGATCCGCGTGAGGGGCCTGCCCGACTACTCAACGGCCAGCACCCCCGCGGAGCAGCTTTGAGCGGCACCGGGCCACCAGCACCTCGCAGTCCGGCCCACGGTAGCCGGCCCCGCGACCGCCAAGGCGCCACGCGCCCGCGGGAGATCAGGCCGGACGGATACCGCGGAGGGCTACTCGGAGCCGGCGGCCAGTGTCCGTGTCGGGGACCTTGACCCGCTCGGGATCCATCGCGGCGAGCCGGGCCAGCGGCTCGGCATGGTCGTGGCCGCGCAGGCGTGCCACCTTCAGGCGGTAGAGCGCCCGGTAGAGCGCCTGAGAGATTCCGGAGGCGGGCCCGCCGACGAAGGGAGCTGCCGCCTCCAGCAACTCCTCCACCGGGTCCGGCACCCGGCCGACGGCCCGGTCAGCGACCCGGCGGCGGTACGCCCGCTGTCGGCACGCACCACCACAGTACGAAGAATCCGCACGCCCAGCCGTAACGGGCTGCCCGCACCCGCCGCATGGGCGACCCGAACCCTGGTTCCCGTTACGGATGCGTGTGAGGGACGTCCGGCACGCCCGGGAGCACGTCACCCCCCGCAGCAGGGGCTCCGCCCGCCGCACCACCACCAGACCACAGGCGATACACGGGGTGGGCGGCAACATCTCGCCCCGGCCGGCCAACTCCACCCACCACGCCCTACTCGTCTGCCGGGCGGCGACCGGGCGAGACAGCCCGGTAACCGGGTCCGGTGCACCGCTGGCGTAACAGGAGGCGCACACGAGGAGCTGCCTCGGACACCATTGCCGGCCCAGCCGCAGTCCTCCCGTGACCAGGTAGGCGGGGCCGCCCCCCAGGTCGGTCGCGCACATGACGCAGAGACGGGATCGAGAACCCTCACGCATAGCCATAACAGGCTCAACGGCCCACACGCGGATCCGTAACGCCATCGGCGTGCTGCTCGTTCCACCCGCGATCCGAGATCGGGGAGCCGAAGCCAGTCCAGCGGCTACCCGGTCTCGGTATGCCCGGGCTCCACACCACGGTGCTGTGGAGCTCGAAGACATCAGCGCCCAGGGGCGTCCTGGCGACGCCTGGCCAGTACGGCGAGGTCCGGGGCGCCGCGCTCACCCAGCTCGCAGAGGCCCGCGCGGCGCTGGACACCCTGGAGCGCGACGCCGCCAGCTACCGCGAGCGACAGCGCGCCGAGCGGGCCCGCGACCGGGCCGGGGAAGCCTGGTGCCGGGCCAACGCGCCCCCGGCTGCGCGGCGTCGACTCCCCGGTGGAGGTCGCCTTCCCTGAGCCGCTCGCGGACCCGGCGGCGCCTAGATCAGACCCGTTATTGGGACCCGACCGACGTCACCGGCCCTCGCCCCGCGCTGGCGCCCGCCCCTCCCTCAACAGGGGGCGGGCACCAGCGTTGTCGAGTCGGTGACTATCAGCAGTTGCGAAGCCAGACGGCCCGCGACCAATTCGTGTACTCCTGTCCGTAGAGGTTGAGCGTGCTGGTCGAGGCCACGTACCAGTGACCGCCGCGAGCACACTTCGCGGAGATGGACTTGCCGCCGAACTTGCTCCAGTACGAGCCGCTCTGGGCTACCTGGCGGTACTTGCCTCCGCTGTATCGGAACAGGCGGAACGTCGTCCATCCGGCGAAAGTGCAGGTGTTCCAGCCGTATGTGTAGGCGCGGCCGCCTCCGGACCACGGCTGGTCGACTCCTGAAGAACAGCGCTTCAGTGCTACTGCGGCGGACTCGTTCTTCGTGATTGCCGAGGCGGATGCAGCCGGGGCGGCGACGCCGCTGATGACAGCGACGGCCGCAGCAGCCAGCGTGGCCGCCGCCTTCGTGCGCAGATTCATGGTTCCCCGATTCTTGCGAGTTCTCGGGTCCTGTCCCGGCGGCAGGTTGGCGCCGCGGTCCTCGACCCATGGCCACACACAAGATTCAAGGAATAGGGCAAAAGGCCCAATGGCCCACCATGCACTCTTATTGACCTACAGTGCACTGCGCGTCGCCAGGCCAGGTGCAGGTTGCGGTTCGCCGCCGACAGAATGTTGTCCGGCCCGGGCGCCCATGCCTGCTTCGACCCGGTTCCCCGAGGTGTGGTCCACGGTAGTTGGCCTCGACGGACAACTGCGATGCACAGAACGCGGGCAGGTACGCGGGCGACGTCGTCGAGGGCCAGCCTGAGTACATCGCCTACCTTGACCACGCGGAACTGAGCTCCACCCTTGGCGAAGTCCTGCTCTTCCTCTCCCGCACCAGCGGCCAACCTCGGCACGCCACCAGCGCCCTGGATCTGCTGAGCACGGCCGCCGCAGAACGCGACTGTGCCCGCGCACGCTCCAGCGCCTTCGACGCTATCGCCGCCGCACGCGCTCTCTTGGTCGTCGACGATCTCGAAGCCGCCTGTGCCACCGGCCTGCGCGCCATCCGCATCGGATCGCACGTCGAATCCGTCCGCGTCCGCCGCCGCTTCCTCGACCTCGCCCGGGAAGCTCAACCCCATGAGTCGGAGCCGGCCATGCGATCCCTCCGGGAACAGCTCCTCGCTTCCGCCCGACCCTGACCACCAGGGCTGATCCGGCGGGGCCGCCGACCTCGCCCGGCGCCTGCCCGTTTTGCAGCAGGAGCCGTTACGCCACGGCGGACACCGATGTCGGACAGAGTCTCCGGAATCGCTTCGCCGATGATCGGCCGCGTCGTACGGTCACACCTGACAAGGTGACCAACCGACAACACACGGTCACAGGGCGATCACACCTCGAAGGAGAGACCTCGTGGGCATTCTGGGCAAGCGGCGCGCCAGCGGCGGCGCCGGAAGCATCCCCGCACAGGCCGAGCCGGCGGTCTGGCCCGGACGGCGCAACCGCGTCGATGAGGTGGCCAAGGCAGCCGGCATCGGCGTGATTCGCGTCCGTTGCCACACCACCACTTGGGACTACCTACAGGACGAGGCGAAAGCGCATCACGGAAAGTGCATCAGGACGCGTCCAGAGGCGTTCCGCCCAGCAACCGGTGACGAGATCGTCACCGGCGCCGACGGCATCGTCACCGTTCCTCTCGGAGGCGCATCCCTCGCCGCGCTCTTCGACTGGTGCTTCGAGGCGCAGAGCGTCCTCAACACCGAGCTGGAACGGGGCGTCGGCCAGCGGGTCGGCCGGGCCATCTCCGAAGCCCTCGAAAACCTCGCGGCCGACCGGGGCCAGGGCGATCCGTCCGCTGTCATCTGGCTGGACGACCAGATCGCGGCCGACAGCCGCAAGCCTCCGCAGACGTGACCCTGACCGTTGGGTTCCGGTTGGGCAACGACGTCACCACCCGGCAGGTGACAGTCCTGGTGACCCAGTCCGGCGTCCTGCACCGGGCCCAGGGGATCTACGGGAAGTTGGCGCGGCTGTCCCGCCCCGAGCGGTCCCCCGCGGTGAACAACCCCATACCGGCGCTTCAGGGCGAGCACCCTCTCGCTCGCCCCATTGCCGACCTGCGTCGGCACCACGCCGCGTACACAACGAATGGCTACACCCGGCTCCTCGTTCCGCCGGCGGTCGTACGCCTGGACCTCGACGAGGACCAGCCCCTGACCGCGGTGGCGCACCGAGAACTGTTCGAGGCGTTCGTCGGCGCGGCACCCACCACCCCGCAGTCACTCGAAGCGGCCATCACCGCCTTCCGCACCGAGCTCGGTCTGCCCTCCCGGCCCGAGCACATCAGGGCACCCCGCGAGAAGGTGCTCCCGCGCCGCGTCGCCGCGATGCTACGCACCCTCGAAAACGGCTCCGCCCTCACCTCTGCGCGGCAGCGGGCCGTCAGGTGGACGGTGACCGGCCAGGACGTGCGGCTGCACGTCGGGCCGACGGGCGAAGTTCTCGACCGGGCGGCGGTGGCCGAGCTGCAGGCGGCGCTGAGCGCGTGGCTGCACTTCACAAGGGACACCGGGCAGCCCGCCTCGCAAGGCGACAGCCCCGCCTAACCCTGCCGCACGGCGTCCGGGCTGGGGATCCCCAGGAGGTGAAGGCACTCATTGTCCCAAGGCCCCAGGACCCCAGCGCGTCGAAGAGCACCGCAACGAGCAGCGACGCCGCCAGCAGCAGCTGGACCAGCCCGCCGACCAGGCCGCGCCCTCCGGTCAGCCGCCCGCCGCCTGACCGCGAGACGCCTACCAGCGTCGGCAGCCGCCGGTATGGCTCTAAGCGCTCGTGAGCGTCCCGCTGTACCTGTGGTTCCTGCACCACATGTGGATCTCCCATCCTCATACGGGCGGCCTGCCGCAGCCCGCACAGTCTCCCGTGCGCGCTG
Organism: Streptomyces palmae; assembly: GCF_004684805.1. Taxonomy (GTDB): domain Bacteria; phylum Actinomycetota; class Actinomycetes; order Streptomycetales; family Streptomycetaceae; genus Streptomyces; species Streptomyces palmae. The sequence continues at coordinate 14,224 of NZ_SRID01000090.1, read as the reverse complement.
CGGCTCGACGACGACTTCACGACAGCGGCTCCGATCACGCCGGAAGGTCGCCCCGGTGACGCCTCGAGCTCTCCTCTCCTCACGCGGTCCTGCCCAGCGGAGTCGACTGCGGGACCGCGGCCGCCGTCCCGGCCTCCCTCGCCGCGCGTTCCGCACGGGCCCGGCGCAGGGCCGCCGCGTGGGAGACGTCGGCCTGGCGGCGGCGCTCGGTGCGGGCCTGCTCGATCGGGGCCGGCTGGTCGCCGGACGCCTGCTCCGGCTCGGGGAACGCCCGGCGGCTGAGCGCCCGCATCGCGGCGGTCTGCCGCTCCACCGCCTCCGCGATCGACGGGTCGACGCGGCTCGGAGGCACGACGGCCTGGTGCGCGGCGAGCGCCTGGTGGAAGCCGGCCGAACCCATCTCGCGCGTCGTCACCGGCGCCTGGGCACCGTCCGGCGCGGCGGCCGGAGCCTCCCGCCTGGTCTGGGCCGCGGGCGCGGAACCCGGGAGCAGGACCCGCACCGTGCGCACTGCTTCGGTACCGGCCGCCTCGTTGGCCGCGGCGACGATCCGCGCGGTGATCAGGCGCAGCTGAGTGGCGTAGGCCGAAGAGTCTGGGCGCAGGTCGAGCTGCCCAGTCTCCGGGTGGAACGCGACGGCCGCGACGTGGTGGGGAAGCTGCGGGGCGACGGCCGCGGCGATGTCTGGCCACTGGTCCAGGATGCTGCCGCCGGCGGCCGGGAGCTCCCAGGCCCGGTCGGCCATCAAGCCCTGGAGCACGGCGGCGAACTCGGAAGGCTCCCGCCCGTCCCGCTTCACGGTCGTCACCCGGCGCCGGCGCGGGGCGCGCGCCTCGCCGCCGCTGTTCCGCGCGGCCAGCCGGGCCTGCTGCAGAGCGACGCGGGCGAGGTCGACGCCGGACAGCTTCGGGGCGCCGTCGCCGCTGATGCCGGTCTGACCGGTGGTGGTCTGCTTGGTCACCTCGGCCTCCTACCGGCGTCCGTACGTCATCAGCGAACTGCGCGAGCCGCTTGCGATCTGCCGGGCGCGCTGCACCAGCTCCGCGCCGTAGATGCGTTCGGCGGCGGGACGCCCCAAAGCGTTCACGGCCGTCATGACGAGGTCCGTCTCGCCCGCCATGAGCTGGCCCCAGGCATCAGCGCGCAGCTGCGCCAGCTCCTGCTCGCTCAGCTCCGCCTCGAGGGCCTGGGTGTTGGCGACGTCGTCCTGGTCCTGGTGGGGGCCGCCGTTCGCCGCTTCCCTGACCTTGGCGAACGCGGCCTCCACCTCACGCTGAACCGCGCGGCTGGAGGGGGCGTCCCAGTCGCGCTCGTAGCGCTCGGTGCGGGCGCGGACCTGCTGGATGCGGTGGCGGCGGGCGGCTTCCTGGGCACCGCGCCACTGCTCGATCGCGTCGGCCCGCTTGGCCGGGGTGTCGAGGAACGTCTCCGCACCGGCCAGCAGCACGGCGAGCAGGCCGGAGCTGCGGCGGACCCGGGCCGCCTCGCCGCGCAGGTGCAGCCAGCCGCGGACGTCGGTCACGGTCCATCCGGCATCGGCCACGTTGCGGGCCACCCAGGCGACCCGGGGCACCGAACAACCGCGCAGCCAGTCCAGCTCCTGGATGAGCTCCCTCGCCAGCTGGAAGCGGCGGCTGACACGGTTCGGCTTCCGGCCGCCGGCCTTCGCCTTGGACTTCTTCGGGGTGGGGGACGTGGCTTCCCCGCTTGCGAGCTTGCTCTCAGGGGGGAAGGAAGTATCACCCGCAGTAGAAGAGGCTGAGGTACCTACCTGCATTGGGGTGCAACGAACCTCATCCGAAACAGCCGTCACAACCCCCTGCTCAGCACCCCTCACCGAGGCCTTCGCCGGGGCTTTCGACGACATCTTCGAGCGCGGCTTGCCCACCTTCCGCGACGCCTTCTTCGCCAGCTTCGCCATCAGCTCCCGGCCGGCCTCCGCGATCCCGGACACCGCCCGCGTGTACGCCGGAGCGTCCTCATCGCGCTGCACCGTGCGGATCCCCAGCGCGGCATCGAACTCCACCGGGATCATCCGCGCGAACTCGCTGGCCTGCGCCGGACCGCCGGACACCCGGGTGCCCTTGACGATCCACGCGAGCAGCCCGGCCTCCCGCAGCATGCCCAGGTGGTACTCCACCGACCGCTTCGCCATGCCCGTGCGGCGCACCAGGTACTCGATCCCTGGGCGGCACGGGGACAGCTCCGCGAGTTCCTGGGCGACGCGCACGGTCGTCGCACCGAAGCTGCGCGGCCCGTGCGACCGGTGCCGCCGCGGCTTGTAGAGCCCGGACCCGGCAACCCAGTGGACCGCCTGCATCCACGAGTAGCCCTCGGGCGCGATCCGGCCCGACGACGTCGACAGCCACTGCCGCGCCTCCGGCACGAACAGGTCGGGCAACACGGCGACCGCGACACCGTCGTCGACCGGCAGGCGCGGGGCGGGCACCATCACGGCGGCCGACGCCGCCACGGCGCTCACCGGCCCGCCAGGAAGAGGCGTGTGTAGATCACCCGGTGAGCCTGCGGGAACTCACCTGTGGACAGAGGCCAGGAGTCGGCGAGACTCCCGATCCCTCCCGCCCGGCGGGCAGGAACTTCCGATCGCACCGCGGCGGCCGGCGCCGCCAGGAGGACAGGGGTCCCCCTCTTGATAAAGGCACGCCGGACCGGGGCCGGTGTGACACTCCACCCCGAAGAATCTTCGTGACTAATGCCGTGAACAGGGCAAATAGGCGCAGTCAATCCCGTCACACAGGAAGCGCCGGAGGCTCGAACCGGTGTGAATCGGGCACGGTCGAGCTGACAAGGGGACACCAGGTCGTGCACTATGGCGGGGACACCAACTCTCATATGCGAGCCGGACCACCCCGCGAAAGCGGGACGGCCGACGAGCGAACTGGGAGACACCGGCCCTCTCCGCAAGGGGTGGACCGGGAGACACCGAGCCCCCTCCGGGAGGAGCGGGTGAGCGTCACCACCACGGCCTGTGGTGGGGGGAGATTTCTCCTCTCGTCTCGGTCTTGCTGAGGGCCCCTGTCAGGGCCCCTCGGGTGGGGTGAAGCACCGGTCGTTGTCAGCGGCCGGGGGGTGTTGCTGGTGGCCCTTGTCAAAGGGGCCGCCCCGCTTGTCAAGGCGGGGGTGTAACTAGGTGAGCGGCTCGATGAGCCGAGGCTCGGAACCGGGTGTCAAGCCGGGACCGAGCAGCCGATCCGGGGTGTCAAACCCGATCGGAGCGAAGGGCCGCGCGAGGCCGAGTGGATTGTCAGTCCGCTCTTCTGGCGCGCGCGGCCGGTGGCGGCTACGTCACCCCGACCCCCTTGATTCCGAGGCTGGCGTCGGCATGCCTGCTTTCAGCCCGGCAGCCTCGGGGAAACGCTCTGCGAGTCGCTTGAGCAGGTGGATGTAGGCCTCGCGCTGTGGACGTCGGGGGTGGGCCTGCCCCAACTCCCAACGGACTACGGTAAGACGCTTAACGCCTATGGCATCCGCAACGTCCTCCTGCGTGAGACCTGCAGCGAGGCGCAGTCGAGCGCGTACCTGCGGCGGCGGGAGGACGTTGTCCAAGTCGTCCAGCAAGGCATCGACCCGCTTCAGGCGGTCCGGGTCGGGCATAGCGCTGCCTCTCATGATCGATGGATCTCTGAAAGATACACTATTTGATCTCCGTCGAGAGGCTTGATCTGGACGGCACGCTGGCTCTCTTCGACCTGCAGGCGCCAGGTTGGTGCTCACGTCCCGGCGTGCTAGCTGAACTGCGGAGGTGCGTGCAGTGGCCGGCCGCCGGGACGGAGCCGTGTCGATCAAGGAGTGGCTATGTCGAGGTAGTGAAACGTTGGCTTCGGGTGCATCAGGAAGTCGTGGTGCGAGATGTTCCACGCATACGCACCGGCCATGGCAAAGGCGACCACGTCTCCGACACGGATTTGTTCCACAGGTACTTGACGGGCGAAGACGTCTTTGGGCGTGCACAGCTGCCCCACGAGTGTGACTGGCTGGCTAGTAATTCCAAGCTCGGTGCTCGATTTCTGTGGAAGTACGGTGAAGGGCTGGTTGTGCTGCTTTGTCACCGGCGTGCGGAAGTGGTGGGTGCCCCCGCGGAGAATGGCGTACCAGTGGTCGTGTGCCTGCTTCACGTCCATTGCCTGCGTGATGTACCAGCCCGCGTAGACGCTGACAGCCCGGCCGGGCTCGATCCGAAGCTTCTCTCCGGGGGTTGCCAGCTCCTGGAGTCCCTGCCCGAAAGCCATCCAGTCGAACTGGCGGTTCGGGTCGCTGTAGTCGACGGCCATGCCACCGCCGAGGTTAAATTCAGGAGCCTCTACGCCCGCCTTGTCTGCCCAGGGGCGAGCCCACTCCAGAATTTCGGCCGCCTGGCGCAGCAACGCAAGCGCGTCGAGACCGGAGGCGAGATGTGCGTGAATCCCGCGCAGCCGAACCCACGGTGAGGCAGCCAGAATGGCGTGGCAACTTTCGATGAGCTTCGGGTCCATGCCGAATGGGCCGGACATAGCCAGCACGGCTCCCGCTCGGTCACCAGCCAGGTTGACTCGCAGCAATACGTCGACCTCACGGTCGGCTGCCCTGGCCAGGTTGGCGAGACGGGTCAGCTCGTGCGGGCTCTCCACATGGATGCGCTCCACGTCCAGCTCCAGCGCGCGCTTCAGCTCAGCGTCGGTCTTTCCGGGACCGCCCCAGGCGATGCGGGCGCTGGGCAAGATGGCACGAACATGTTCCAGTTCACCCCCGGAGGCCACCTCGATCCCGTCGACGAAGGGCTCCAGAGTGCGCAGTATCTGCGCGTCTGGGTTGGCCTTTGCTGCGTAGAAGATCTCCGGCGCTCCGGGGCCTGAAAGCGCGCTGCGGATGCGCTTGGCATGTGACCGAAGTGCGCCTAGGTCGTAGACGAAGGCGGGGAAATCTTCCTCGGGAAGGGTACGGGCATGCGCGGCGACAACGTCGGTGATCATACGAGGCTCCTTCAGGCGAGCGGGAAGTCGTACTCGATGACGAGATAGTGCGCAGGCGTGACGGTTGTCGTCACCTCAACGGCCCTGCCGTCTTCGGTGTGCCCGACATGAACGATGTCCGTCACCGTGCGCTCGAGGCTGATCTCCAGCATGTCGGCCTCGATCTGACTCGGCAGGCGGCTGGGTACGACCCGCTCCCGCGCTCTCGTCTGCCTGTAGCCGAGGTCCGCCAGCGCCGTCTTCACGCCACCCTTGATGGAGGGGGCCTGCTCTTCCAGCACCGTGTCTCGCGCGATCTCCAGGGGAAACCAACTGGCGTTGATCCGCACAGGGATTCCGCTGGCGAGCAGGCGCCGTCGCCTGACGAGGCACACCTCACCGTGAGGCACGTCGAGCGCATCGGCGATTTCCGCAGGGGCTGCAGCATGCCCCACGGTGATTTCGTGTGTCGGCTCCAGGCCAAGTGCCTTGACCTCCGCATCGAAAGCGCCGCGGGCGCCGTTGCGTTCGCGGGCCGAGACTGCGTATCGCGCGGCCGAGTGCACCATGGGCGGCAGCCAGGTCACCTTCGTGCCTCGACCTTGCTGGGGGCGAACGAGCCCCTCTGCGGCGAGTAGGCCCATTGCCCGGTTCACCAGGCTGCGTGATGCGCGGTACCGCGTCGCGAGCTCGGGCTCGGACGGCAGGATCGACGCCGGCGGGTAGACGCCGCTTGTGATGTCCCGGCGAAGTGCCGCCGCGATCTCGCGGAAGCCGAGCTTCTGTGGGGATTCCATGCGGTGACCGTCCTCTCTCCTCGGTTGCTCAGTGTGCATCCCATCGTAGCGGTTGCCAAACGTTTGGTGTTACTTGACGCTGCAGCGCTCTCTGGTGCAATGTGAAGACGCCAAACGTTTGGCAACCGCAGTCTTCCGTCCTTTTGGGCGGCCGGGGTCGAGAGCTCCATCAAACTCCCCCGGGCCTGACCGCACGACTGCGTGCACGTCGCAGCGCTGTGCGCTGTCCGTCCCGCGGGACGCCGGCTTCGCCGTGCGACCTGCCGGGCGGAGAGAGCACCGTGACGCGCCTCCGCTACCCCGTTCGTGAGGAGTCCACATGTCTACTTCGATCCTTGAGCGCACCGCTCGCCCTCGCCGGAGCCGGACCCGCTCCCGGAGCATCAGCGGGCGTCCGGCGCTCGCGCTCTCCACTCTCCGCCCCCACCAGTACGACCTGCGTCCGGCCTGCGCGTCGTTGATCTGCCCCGACTGCAAGACGTGGGTGCCGATCACCGGCTTCCAGGCCAAGAAGCCCAAGCTCGTGTCGCATGACACCGGACGGGCGGGCAAGGACGCGGCTGTCCGCTGCCAGGGCAGCAACCGCTTGGTCACGGTCGACGTCCGGGTCACGAAGTGGGAGGAGCGCCTGGTAGACGGTCACGCGGAGACCGCTCACCGACGCAGGACCACCGTGCGGCTCAAGCCGAAGGTCGCGGTCGCCCCGGCCGTCAGCCAGATCGCCGTGCAGAAGCGGACGACCACGGTTGGCCAGCCCGAGTGGCTGTTGCGCAAGGAGCAGTGGGCGGCGACCGAGTCCGCGGTCCGCGACGCTGACACCCGCCGCGCGCAACTGCCGACTGGTGACGCGCCGCTGGCCAGCAACCCGCCGGTTCCACTGACCACGCTTCACCCCGAAAACCCCGCGCGCTGACCTGCCGCCACATGAGTGACCACGGCCCCGGCCGCCCGCATTGCAGCGAGGGCGGCCGGGGCCGTTGCTGCCCGCTGAGGCCGTCCGCGAGCGGTCCCGCGACTCTGCCTGACCCGCCCAACAACTTACGGAGATCCCATGGCCTGGCCGAACAAGACGATCCCGCACTTCACCGACGAGGAACTGGACACCGCCATCGAGGAGCACGAGAACAGCTCCAACCCAGTTGCTCAGCAGATCACGCAGGACTGTTGGCGCGAGTGGGAGCGCCGTAAGGGGCTCCCCGTCCGCGACTGAACGGTCTGCCGGTTGCCTGACCCGCCCGGCCCGCCCTCAAGAGGGTCGGGTCCGGGCGGGGTCAAGGGGAGCCGGACAGCCCGGACCCATAGTCGAGGGAGGCCACATGGCCACGACGATGACCCCGCTCCAGCCCGACACGGAAGCCGCCGCTGACCTACCAGCGCACGTGCTCAGGTCCCACACCAATCGGCTGCTGGCGTACATCACCACCTGCGTGTCGCAGTGGGATTGGCATCGGGCCGAGGACCTGGCCCAGGACGCCTGGCTCTACGCCCTCAGGTACGCGGACACCAGCCATACCGCGGTGGACACCGTGTCAGGGGTGCCCGAGTGGCTGGCTCGCTCGGCCCGCATCGTGATCCGCCGCTACCTCTCCCCCGTTCCGACGGTCGACTGGGAGCCGCTGCAACAGATCCTCAGCCCCACCGAGGACTGGCCCGAGCAGTGGCACACCGTGCTGGCCGAGGACGGTCAGGAAGCTCTGCTGCACGTTGCGGCCGCTGAGCTGGCCGCGGCCCGGACCACGGCCGCCGATGTCACCGCGCTGGGCGTTGCTGCCTGACGCACACGACTCGCATGAGCATGCATGGTCGCCGCCGCCACACGACCGCCCAAATCGGTCGTGTGGCGGAGACGGCCATGTCCGCTTGCGCGGGCACGACGACGCCCCGGGGTGCGACCCGGGGCGCCAACACACAGCACACCGATCGAAAGGACACGCTGTGAGCACGCTCATGATGACACGCCCGACCAACGGCGTCATCGACGACATCGAACGCGAGGATGACCAGCGCGGATATGAGACGGAGCCGGAGGCCGCGCTCGGCGACCTGCTTCGGCGCCTGGTCCGCGAAGGCGACGCCAAGGCGGCGCGCGCCGGCCGCCGCACCCCGCGCATCCTCGCCGAGATGCAGCCCCGGCTCGACACGCCCATCCGCTGCCCGAAGTGCCAAATGCCCTTCGAGAACTGTCGCAGCTGCTCCGGCCTGACCTATCGAGGCCCAGTACAGCCCACGACCGAGTGCCCGGTCCGCGACGGCCGCAAGGACGACGCTGACCGCGGCCGACCCACGCGGGGCGGTGACCGATGACCTGCTGCGGCAAGCCGATGACCGACCAGGGCGGCCAGCTCGTGTGTGGGAAGTGCGGCGCCTCGTACCAGGGAGGCGACCAGTGAGCACCAGCACCGAGGACACCCCGCCCCCGCCGCCGATCCGATGCACCTCGTGCCAGGGCACCGGTGAGGGCCAAACCGTGGTGACCGGTACCCACACCTACAAGGAGCCGTGCGGCGCCTGCGGCGGCAATGGCCAGCTGTAAATCCGAAGCGGCAGGCCGCGCTCGGCGGCCTGCCGCGGCGATCTGCGAACGCCCACACCTGGAAGGAAATCTCGCCGATGACCGCCAAGAGCCGAGTCTGGATCACCCTGCGCCGCCGTCAGCCCACCACCGAGCTGTCGCTCGACGCTCAGCCCCTACGCCACCTCGACACCCAACGCGCCTCGGTGCCCATGCCCGTGACCAGCCAGTACCCCCGGGAGCCCGAGCGTTGCGCTGACCTGCTGCTGCGCTTCCGAACCCGAGGCGGCGCCTACGTCGACGTGACCGGCTACATCTACGGCGGCACGATCTGGCGGTGCCACGGCTGCCTCTGCGCCCAGAGCATCGAGCTGCGGTTCGCGACCAGCCGAGCCGAGGCCAATGACCACGCGGCCCGATGCTGGGCGATCGACCTCGTCGCGATGCCCGTACCGACCCCCAGCACCACCGCCAAGCCGAAGTCCCGGGCTGCCCGGTCCCGCGACCGCCGCAGCTCCTGACTGCCCGGCCCTACAGGGATCTCCCAGGCCGGCCGCCCCTGTACCTCGAGCTGCCGGCCTTCAGAGCACCTCGCCCCGGAAGGCCCCGGGCGGGGTGCTCTCGGGTAGCGCCACCCACAGTGGGGCCGGCGAGCTGTTCTCCGTCGGCCACGTCACCACCCAGCAGTCGTTGCCTCGGCCTGATAGCTGCCTCCTCCGCCTGTCCCGACGCCGCCTGGTGTGGCTCGGTACAGGCGGGGCTGAAGGGAGCCGGACAGTCCGGACCGCGATCGAGAAGGGACCCTGCCCATGACTGCCTTGACGCCCTCCACCGCTCTGGAGACGACAGAAGCCCTGCTCAGGCGCGCCGCAGAGCTGGAGGCCGGCTGGTACACCGGCCCGCGCATGTGGCACGGCACCAGCGGCGAGCAGGTCACCGGTCTCCAGGTCGCCACACACCTGGAAGCCGCCCTGGGCGTGCTGGAAAGGGACGGCTGGGAGCCGGGCTCGTTCGGCCTGTGGGAGGTGCTGCACGGCTCCCTGGACCTGACCAGCGTGTCCACCGGCGTACTGGAGCTCGTCATCTGCGCACGTACCGGTGCCAGCGCCGCCGAACCGCGGCTGTGGGACCTGGTCCCGGGCCGGACCGCCGACCAAGTCCGCACCCTGCTGCTGATCGGTGCCACCTACGCCCGCCGCTACGGCCCCATGGGCGAGCGGAGTGCATGAGCTTGACCACTCATCGGCTGCTGCCCCGCCCGGGTGGCGGCACTCAACCTGGAAGGAGGCGGCGTGGCCGCCCGAACTCGTAAGAGGCCTACCACCCGCAAGAAGCCGGCGGCTTCCCATCCGGCTCCGCAGCCCACCGCCTCCACCAACTGCGCACCTCGCCCGGCCCCGACCGCGACGACAGAGCCGGAGGTGCAACTCGAAGCGCTGGCCTGTGTCGCGGACGCCCGGGACCGAGCCGCCGACATCGTCGACACCGCGCGTGAGACGGCCGCCGTCCTCCAGGCGGAAGCCGAGGGCCAGGCGGCGCGTACCGTCGCCGATACCCACCAGCGGGTCGCCGAACTGCTCACCGAGGCGCAGGACCGTGCGGAGAGCATCACCGCCGACGCCGACCAGGAGGCCACCGCCCAACGCGCGGCGGCCAAGGCCGACCTGGAGACGGCGCGCGGCGAGGCCGACCGGCTCCTGGCCGACGCCCGCGACCGTGCCGAAACTCTGGTGAGCGAGGCCCGTGCGCAGGTCGCCGACCTCACCAGGCTGGCCGCCACCGACCGCGAGGCCACGGCCACGGCGGTTGCCGAGCTGCGGCGCCTGGCCGAAGCCGACCTCACCGAAATCGGCGCCCTGGTCGACCAGCGCCGCCAAGAGGCCGGGCAAATCCTCGCCCGCGCCCAGGAGCAGGCCGACGACCTGGTGGCCGCGGCGCAGCGCGAGGTCGAACAGGCCCGCGAGCGGTTCGCCAAGCTCGCCAAGACGGCGGCTGAGCAGTACGACGGCCGGCGGGGCGAGGCGGAGCAGCTGTACGCGGACGCGGTCAAGGCCGCCGACGACCGGCGCCGCGAGGCCGACGCCCACGTCGCCGCCGCGCACAGTGAGGCTGAGCAGGCCCGCACCGAGCTGCGGGAGCAGCTGCGCAGGCTCTCCGATCAGTTCGATGCGGAGGCCGCCACCAGGCGCAAGGCCCTCGCCGACGAACTCGCTGGGCTCAAGGCGGCCTGCGACAAGCAGCGCGAGCGGCTGCGGGATGAAGCCAAGACCGTCGCTACGCAGCTGCGGGAGGCCGCCCAGAAGGAGGCCGACCGCATCACCTCGGAGGCGGAGCGCAGGGCCAAGGGCATCACCGAGCGGGCGCAGGCGGATGAGGCCCGTGCCCGCCGACTGCTGGATGAGGCCCGCGAGGCGAAGAAGGCCACCTCCCGCCGGCGTGGCTGGCACCAGAAGCTCAGCCGCAAGGCGTGGCAGACCGCCCCGTGGATCGCGCTGGCCGCCGGCGTCGGCCTCGCTGCTTCCGGCGAGTACGAACTGGCCCGCATGGTCGGCATCCAGGACTACGTTGCCCCGCTCCTGCCCGTCAGCATCGACGTCTACTGCGTCACCGCGTTCCGCACCAAGAAGGACATTGGGGCCGCGCTCGCACTGATGGCATCGGCCAATGTGGTCTTCCACCTCTCGGAGCAGGCGCACCTCGTCCCCGAGGGGCACTCCGCACCGTGGTACCTGACCACCTTCGTCGTACTGATCTTCGTGGCCGTCATCTGGCGCGTCCACTCCCTCATGCACGACGCCGGTACAGACGGACACGGTGGTACGGACACAGCGATCGGGACGGATGGACGTACCAGTACGGCCGGTCGTACAGACGGCCCCACCAGTGCACAGACCGCCCGTACAACCCCGCCCGGTACGGACTTGTACGGGACGGCAGCCAGTACACCGCCCGCTCGCACGGCCCCCGGCACCGCTAGTACGGAGCCTGTACACGGCAACACGCGCCACACCGCCGCAGCGGCGGCGAATGCGGGCCTGACCAGCACGTACACCGACCGTACAAGCGGCGTACAAGCCGCCCCGCACAGGGCCGCGCGTACTAGTACAGAGGACTCCGGCCGTACCAGTGCTGCCGCGTACGAGGGCGGGCCGCGTACTAGTACGGTCACCGCCCGTACGACTCCGGCGGGCAGCGTCCCGGTTGCCCGTACTGGTACGGCGGGCGTCCGCCCGCGTACCACCGCAACGGCCACCGCCAGGCGTACTGGTACGGCCACGCCCGCCCGTACGGATGCCGAGCTCCTCCCTGCCGTACAGGCACTGCCGCGCGAGGGCGACGGCTTCGTCAATGTCTCGCGAGTCCGTACGAATCTCAGCGTCAACCAGGACCGCGCGGTGCGCCTGCTCTCTCAGGCCGGCCTGCTGCGTCCCGAGGACGCGGACAAGTACCTGACCTGATCCACCGTCCGGCACACACCAGTGAGGGCCAGCCCGAAGGAAGCGGGCTGGCCCTCGCTGCGACTGCCGGAAGCAGTCAACAGCCCCACAAGTACACCAGGAGGGAACCCCCGCCGTGAACAGCAACGACCCGAACTACTCCCCGCTGCGCGACGTCGCGCAGAACCCGGAGGCAACCGCCCGGTACCTGGCCGACGTTCAGCGGGTCCTGCTGGACATCGGCAAGAACCTGGAGACCCTCGCCCAAGAGATCCGAGTCCACTGCCGCGACACCCACGTCGAGGGCGACCGGTTCTACGACGCCTGGCTGCGAGCCCAGCCCGTGGAAAGGGCGTTCAAGGACGTTCTCAAGAACGTCGAGGCCGTCACCAAAGGCCTCGAAAAGGGCGCCTACAAGCGTCGCGCCCACGATGAGGTCGTCGCAAATACCGCTCGGAAGCGCAAGGAAAAGGAGCTGGAAAGGCAGCAGAGGAAGAACCCGCAGCCGCTCCAGGCCGCCCCCAATCCATCGCAGAAGGGTGCGCAGAGCCAGAATCTCGGCTATGGTGATCCTACGTCGATTTATGACCTGGGTACCAGGGAGTCGGCGTGACGCGCCCCCTCAGCAGGGTCGAGCGGTCCGTTCAAGGACGGAACGGCTGGCTGCAGGACGAAGAGCGCAAGGCGATCGAAAGTCGCGGCGAGATGGGTCGGATGGAATTCTGGCTCCGCGTTACTCGGTCCCGAATCACCAAGGACGTCAAAGCCGGACGCGATGACGTGATTCCTGGATTCACCAGCGTGTGCCGCCTATTCAAGCTCGCGGTAGATAAGCGGGCCGAAGGCGACGCGCGGCTGTGGAACCACCTCATGCAGTACGCGAGCCAGGTGCTGGAGCAGCACGGCCCGCGTCACTGACCGTCACCCATAAAGGCCCCGCCGGGCGCTGTCGGGGCCTCGCGCGCGTAAAGCGTGCACACGTGCACGTGCACGCGCGTGCACACGAGACCCCACGCTCTGTCAAGTCCCTGGAGGGAGGTGCACCGTGTCCGACGAGTCTGAGGAGTCCGGCAGCGGGACGCTGGTCCGCGGCCCCTGGAGCGGTGATTCCTCGTACGCACCGCCGCCGATCCCGGATTTCGCCGACACCGTTCCGTCGCCGGATGAGACTCCGGAGGCTCCGCCGGAATCTCCGGAGGAGACCACGATGGAACTACCGCGTATCCCGTCCGCGCCGGATCCGGCAATGGCGCTGCGTTCGGATGGAATTACGGCACCGGGAACCGGCGAAGACGAAAGTGAACGCGCGGAAGGCGAATTGGTAGGCGAATACGTTCAGCCGCGCTCTCTCGCTGACCGCCTCGGTGACTGGCTGGAATTCAGGCTGGAAAAGGCGCGGGCGCTCCATGAAGGTGAAGCGCCTTTTCGTGAGGCTGAAATAGCACGGAAGAAAGCCCTGCTGGAGGCCCGCACCGCGCGGGAAACCGCGATGATGGAGCAGAACGGAAAGCTCCATGCCGCGATGATGAAAGCGAAGGGCGACAAGGCGGCGGCGCGCGGAAAGTCCGACGCTGACCGTGCGAAGTCGTCCAGCTCCGGCCTGGGGGCGGACAAGGGCCGCTCGAAGGCCGGAGCAGGAGGCGGGTCCTCACGTGGCGGGGGCGGCACGGGGCCGTCCCGCAACAACTCCGGGGGTACTGGCGGGCGTTCCGGTTCAGGATCGTCCGGGGGCGGTGGAGGCGGCAAAGGCGGCCTGAAGGCCTCTGACCGGCCCTCTGGCGGCCGTACACCAGGCTCCGGGCGCAGCGGGACTTCCGGGGGCTCGAAAGGCTCCCAGGCGGGCTCTGGCGGCTCCGGCAGGAGCAACGGCGGCTCGAGAGGCGACGGACGAGGCCAGCACGGCCCTGCGCCCAGCGCCCGGTCCGAGCGGCACCGCGGCCGCCAGGAGCGAGCCGGTGTCCGCCAGGGCGCGCGGCAGGAACGGCGCACCACCGGCCACGCCGCCGGCATCGCCGACCGGACCAAGGACCGCGACCAGGCCCGCGCTAACCGGCAGAAGAACTGGGAAGACCGCCGGGCGCGGAAGGCGGAGCGGGCGGAGGCACGGAAGGCGAAGCGGGAAGCCGCAGCGGCGACCGACTCCAGTCGCACCACCATGGGCCAAGCCGTTACAGAGGAAGCCCAGCGACGCTGGGACAAGCGTCGCGCCGACGCTGAAGCCAAAGCCAGCGACGCTAAGGGCGAGGGCGAGAAGCGCGCCGAGGAAGGCCCTGAAGGGGCCTCCAACGCCCCGTCGGGCGCCGCCGCGCCCGATGATTCAGCCGAGGAGCCCCAAGCCGGTGACGGGCCGCCTGAAGGCTCGAAGAAGCGGCGACGGAACCGTCGCGGGCGCGCCCGCCGCTCCGGGCGGAGAGGGCGGGCCAGGAGCGGCCGCACTGGGCGTGCCGGTCGGCGCGACCGTCCGACGGACAGCCCGTTCGGCGCGGGCCACTCCACCCCGACGGTGGAGTGGCCCGACCGGCCCACCCG
>NZ_SRID01000766.1 GCF_004684805.1 Streptomyces palmae | reverse complement strand
TGTGGAGGGCGGTGGGGTGGAGTGCGGTGTCGAGGAGTGCGGGGTGGATGGTGAAGTGGGTGGTGTGGTCGTGGGTGTCGGTGGTGGGGAGGGTGGCTTCGGCGAGGATGTGGTCGCCGTGTTTCCAGGCGGCGGTGAGGCCGCGGAAGGTGGGGCCGTAGTCGTAGCCGGCGGTGGTGGCGTGGTGGTAGAAGTCGGTGATGTCGAGGGGTTCGGCACCGGCCGGCGGCCAGGAACCGGACGCATCGCCGTGCTCCGGCGCGTCACCGGACTCCGACGCCAGTGCTCCGGTGGCGTGGCACACCCATGCCTCGGCAGTGTCGAGGTCGGGTCCGCGGTCCGGACGGGAGTGCACCTCAACCGTTCGGCAGCCTTCGTCATCGGCGGCACCGACCGAGATCCGCACCTGCCGGGCTCCCATGGCGGGCAGTACCAGGGGGGCCTGGAGCGCCAGTTCCTCGATTCGGGCGCAGCCCGCCTCGTCGGCGGCGCGGAGCACCCATTCCAGGAGCACCGTGCCGGGCAGCAGCGGGATGCCCGCCACCACGTGTTCGGCGAGCCAGCCCGCACTGCCGGCGTTGGGCAGCCGTCCGGTCAGTACCAGTCCGCCGTCGGGCAGGTTCACCACCGCTGCCAGCAGCGGGTGCGGGAGTGACCGCTGGCCCGCCGCGGCGACGTCGCCCGCGTCCGGGCCGCCCTCCGGCACCCAGTAGCGGTCGTGGTGCTGGAAGGGGTAGGTGGGGAGGTCGAGGGTGCGCGGAGCGGGGTCGGT
>NZ_SRID01000008.1 GCF_004684805.1 Streptomyces palmae | reverse complement strand
CCCCCGGGGTCCCCTCGGACATCCGCCCCACGCCCCGGATGTGGCAGCCGCACATCGCCGGACGGATCATCGACCACCCCGTCGCCACCACCCATGGGCGCATGATGCGCCCGCGGGCCCTGACCCAGCTCGGGCCCACCCTGACCGCCAGGCTGAACCACCCGCCGAGGCCCCGGCGCGCGGGCAGCTGAGCCGAGCCGGTAGGCAGGAGTGCACGCGTCGTGGTAATTGAGTCACGATCAGGAGCGCGCAGCTCCATGGACCCGATCGAACGGGAGGTCACCGTAGATGGGCCTGTATGCCGACACCTACCGGCGCAGCGTGACGGATCCGGAGGGATTCTGGCTCGGTGCGGCCAAGGCCGTCGACTGGACGCGACCGCCCACCCGCGCCCTGGACGCGGCGGACGCGCCGCTGTACCGCTGGTTTCCCGATGGCGAACTCAACACCTCCCATAACGCCCTGGACCGGCACGTGGCGGCCGGGCACGGTGAGCGCACCGCGCTGATCTGGGATTCCCCGGTCACCGGCGGGCAGCGCCGCTACAGCTATGCCGAGCTGCGCGAGGAGGTGGCCCGCTGCGCCGGGGCGCTGCGCGGACTCGGGGTGGACCGCGGGGACCGGGTCGTCATCTACATGCCCATGGTCCCCGAGGCCGCCATCGCCATGCTGGCCTGCGCCCGGATCGGCGCGGTGCACTCGGTGGTCTTCGGCGGCTTCGCCGCCAAGGAGCTGGCCGCCCGGATCGAGGACGCCCGCCCCAAGGTGATCCTGGCCGCCTCCTGCGGCATCGAACCCAGCCGGGTGGTGGCCTACCAGCCGATCCTGGAGGAGGCGCTGCGGACCACCGACCACCAGCCGGACGCGGTGGTCATGCTGGAGCGGGAGGCGGCGCCGGTCACCCTGGGCCCGCGCGACCACGACTGGGCGCGGCTGCTGGCCGAGGCCGAGCCGGCCGAGCCGGTGCCCATGGCCGCCACCGACCCGCTCTACATCCTCTACACCTCCGGCACCACCGGCCGGCCCAAGGGCGTGGTGCGCGACACCGGAGGCCACGCCGTCGCCCTGGCCTGGTCGATGAGCGCGCTGTACGGCATCGGCCCGGGGGACGTGTGGTGGACCGCCTCCGACGTCGGCTGGGTCGTCGGCCACTCGTACATCGTCTACGCGCCGCTGCTGGTCGGCGCCACCACCGTGCTCTACGAGGGCAAGCCGGTCGGCACCCCGGACGCCGGCGCCTTCTGGCGGATGATCGCCGAACACCGGGTGAAGGCCCTGTTCACCGCACCGACCGCGCTGCGCGCCATCAAGCGGCTGGACCCGGAGGCCCGGGAGGCGGAGAAGTACGACCTGTCCACCCTGGAGACCCTGTTCCTGGCCGGTGAGCGGCTGGACCCGGAGACCTACCACTGGGCGCGCGAGCGGCTCGGCACCCCGGTCGTCGACCACTGGTGGCAGACGGAGACCGGCTGGCCGATCGCCACCAACCCGCGCGGGCTCGAACCGCTGCCGGCCAAGCCGGGCTCGGCGACCGTACCGGTGCCCGGCTACGACGTGCGGGTCCTGGACCAGGACGGACAGCCCCTGCCGGCCGGCGCCGAGGGGGCCATCGCCATCCGGCTCCCGCTGCCGCCGGGCACCCTGCCCACCCTGTGGGGCGACGACGACCGGTACATCGAGGCGTACCTCTCGCGGTTCGAGGGGCACTACCTCACCGGCGACTCCGGGTACCTCGACGAGGACGGCTACCTGTTCGTGATGGGCCGCACCGACGACGTGATCAACGTCGCCGGGCACCGGCTGTCCACCGGCGCCATGGAGGCCGTGCTGGCCGCCCATCCCGCGGTCGCCGAGTGCGCGGTCATCGGCGTCCAGGACACCCTCAAGGGGCAGCTGCCGCGCGGGCTGGTGGTGCTCAAGGCCGGGGTCGAGGTCGATCCGGAGGTACTGCGGGCCGAGCTGGTCGCGGCGGTGCGCCGGGACATCGGCCCGGTCGCCGCCTTCCAGCAGGTCACCGTGGTGGACGCGCTGCCCAAGACCCGTTCGGGCAAGATCCTGCGGAACACCATGCGGCAGATCGCCGACGGCCGGGACGCCGTGGCCCCGTCCACCATCGAGGATCCCGAGGTGCTGGAGGCGCTGCGGCCGGTGCTGCGCGGCGGCGGGCCCGCCGCCGGCTGAGCCGCCGAAGCCGGGCCGGCGCACCCGAGGGGGCGCCGGCCCGGCGACAGGGACCTGCCACGGGTTCAGAACTGGAACGGACCCGGTGACTGCGGTGTGGTGGCGGAGCAGTTGATGGTGATCAGGCCGAACACCACCAGCTTGAGCGACGTGGCCTGCAGGAGGTCGCCCGCCGCGACGGTGCCCTTGAGCGGGCCGGTGCTGACATCGTCACCGGTGGCCATCGCCGGGTTGGAGCTGCCGGTGAAGGTGGTGGTGCCGGTGCCGTTCTTGGACAGGGTGAGGGTTGACTTGACCGCCCCCGCCGGCACGGCGGTGGGTGCCTTGACCGCCGAGGAGGTGAGGGTGATGGTCGCCGAGGTACCGCTCTGGGTGGCGGTCAGGGTCGCCGTCCCGGAGCCGTAGCTGCCACAGCTGGCGCTGATCGTGGCCGTGGTCGGGGTGACCGCCGCGGCGGTGGGGGCCAGGGCCAGGGCCCCGGCGGCCAGCACCGCCGCGCCGGCGGCCGTGCCGATACCGAGCTTGCTGCATCTCATCGAACTGCCTCCGTGGGGGGAGAAGGGTGAAGAGAGTGCTGCTCATCGCCTGTATGACGGTGTGTCAGGCAGGCGATGCCATTGATGCGCGCGGCGCCCGAGAACGCAAGGGCGTTCGACCAGAAATTCCGTGCGGTTGCCGTTCAACTCGTGGCGATGACGCGGTAGTTGTGACGGAACAGGTCGGTCGGGTCGAGCGCGGCCTTGAGTCGCGCCAGCCGCTCCAGGTCCGCCGGCTCGTAGACGCCGCGCACCGCCGAGCCGCGGGCGGTGGTGTCCCGGTCGGCGTTGCCCTGCGCGTAGAGGAAGTTCAGCGAACGCCCCAGGGTCACCGGCGCCACCGCCTCGAAGGCTCGCCGCTGGACCGCGCGCAGCTCCTCGACGCCGCCCTCCCGCGGCATCCCCAGCACGCTCAGCAGATAGCGGGCACCCCGGTGGCCCACCGCGTTCGGCTCGGCCGGCGGGCGGCCGAGCGCACCCCCCAGATGGCGCACCTGGATGACGTTCGGCAGCGCCGAGCCGGGCCCGGCCAGCTCGACCACGGTGCGCAGCCGCTGCGCGTCCAACTCGCCGAGCAGGGCGTTGTCGCCCCGGTAGGAGTGCGGCGTGGTGGGATCGCTGTAGATACGGCCCGACTCGCGGTACGGCATGTCGCCCAGCCGGTCCGTCAGCCGGGGCCCGACCGCGCGCAGCGGGGCCACCAGCCGCTCGCCGTCGGCCGGATCGCCGGTGTAGGCGATCCGCACATGGGCCACGAACCTGCCGCGCAGCGCCTTCGGGACGGCGGGGACGTCCGGCATCGGGACCAGCCCCAGTGAGGAGGTGAGCTGCTCGGGCACCGTCTCGGTCCAGCGCAGATAGGTCTCCAGCAGATCGTCCACCAGGTCGGTGTCGAACATCAGGCCCCCGCCGTAGATCCGCTCCACCGGGAACAGCTCCACCTCCATGCCCGTCACCACGCCCAACGCGGCGGCCCCGCCGCGCAGCCCCCAGAACAGCTCGGGGTCGCCCGCCGCGGTGACCGTGCGCAGCCGGCCGTCCGCGGTGACCAGGTCGATGGAGCGGACATGGTCGGCGGCGTAGCCGTACTGGCGGGACAGCAGGCCAAGGCCGCCGCCCAGGGTGTAGGAGACCGCGCCCACCTGGGGCGCCGAGCCGTTCAGCGGGGCCAGGCCGTGGCGGGCCGCCTCCGGGACGACCCGCTCCCAGCGGGCGCCCGCCGCGAACCACGCCGTGCGCGCCGCGGGATCCACCCGTACGGTGTCCATCCGGCGCGTGCCGATCAGCAGGCCGCCCCGGGCCGCCTCGGGCAGTCCGTGCCCGGTGGCCCGCACCCCCACCGGCAGCCCCCGGGCCGCGGCGAAGGCCACCGCGGCCTGGACGTCCGCGGCCTGCGCCGCGCCCACGACGACCGCCGGCTCCTGCCGCACCCCGGTCTGGAAGCCGGCGCACTCCGCCGCGAAGCCCTCGTCGCCGGGCAGCAGCACCGGCCCCCGGACCCGGCGCGCCAGCTCCAGGGCCGCCTCGGTCGGGTCGGGGGCGGAGGCAGGGATCTGTACTGCGTTCGTCACGGAACTCGTCCTTCTCGTCCAGCGGTGGCGCCCGGTGCGCCGTACGTCGCGCGCTCACCATCCCTGGATAACCTGACAACGGGCGTCAGGTTTTGCGGCAGGCTGGACGGGTGAAATCCGATCGCCTGCTTTCGATCATGCTGCTGCTGCAGACCCGCGGCCGGGTGCCGGCCGGAGAGCTGGCCGAGCGTCTGGAGGTCTCGGTCCGCACCATCTACCGCGATGTCGCGGCGCTCTCCGCGGCGGGCGTCCCGGTCTACGCGGAGCGCGGCCGGCACGGCGGGATCGCCCTGCTGCCCGGCTTCCGCACCGATGTCACCGGACTGACCCAGGACGAGGCGCGCGCCCTGTTCGTCCTGGCGGCCCAGGGCGTGCACCAGGCACTGGGTCTGCACGGGGCACTGGGCTCGGCGCTGCGCAAGGTGATGGCCGCACTGCCCGCCCCGCACCGCCCCACCGCCGAACTCACCAGCCGGCGCATCCTGGTGGACCCGGTGGGCTGGCTCGCCGGACCCCGGCCGGAGGCGGACCTGGACACCCTGCACGCCGCCGTCCTCACCGACCGCCGGCTGCGCATCAGCTACCGGCACGGCGGCGAGACCCGGCCGCGCGGCTACACCGTGGACCCCTACGGCCTGGTGTCCAAGGCGGGCGTCTGGTACCTGGTCGCCGACCACCGGGCCCGGCCCAGGCTGTTCCGGGCCGACCGGGTGGCCACCGCGGCCGTCACCGACGCTCCGGTACGGCGCCGGGACGGGGTGGAACTGGCGGACGCCTGGGCGGGGCTGCGCCGTCGGGTGGAGCAGCGGTCCCAGGGGGTGCGGATCACCGTCCGGGTCCGCACCGCCCGACTGGACATGTTCGTCCGGATCGTTCGGGCGCAACTGGCCGGCCCGCCGGAGCCCCAGGGGGAGTGGGCCACCGCCGAACTCCACTACCCGGCCCTCGGCGGGGTCCGGCAACTCCTCCAGTTCACCGATGACCTGGAGATCCTGGAGCCGCCCGAGGCGCGGCGGGAGGCCGCCCGGCTGGCCGCCGCGACCCTGGCCCGCTACTCGGACCGGGCGCCCGACCAGGCGTGAGCCAGGCTGCGGCCCGGCCCGGGAGCATGTCCGTCCGGGCCGGGGCGTACGGCTCGGTTCAGCCCAGGCCGGAGGCCGCGAGTCCCGGGGCCGCGTCGAGGATGCGCTCCGCGACCCGCACCGAGTCCACCAGCGGGTGCAGGGCCAGTGCCCGCAGGGCGGCCGGCCGCCCGCCGCCGCTCGCCGCCTCGATGGCGGCCCGCTCCACCGCCTTGAGGCTGAGCATCATCCCGAGCTGGTCCGCGGCCACCGGCCCGGTCGCCAGCGGCTGGGGGCCGCCCGCGTCCACCAGGCACGGCACCTCCACCACCGCCCGGTCGTCCAGCCCCGGTACGGCCGAGCGGTTGCGCACGTTGAGGATCAAGGTGGTGCGCTCATTGCGCGCGATGGCCCGCATCAGCGCCAGCGCGACCCGGTCGTACCCTCCGCCCTCCAGGTCGCAGGTGTCGCGCTGCCAGCCGCCGGTCGCGGCCCGGCCGTCCGCCAGATAGGTCGCCTCCCGCTCCAGCCGGGTGCGCTCCCAGGCGTCCAGCGCCTCGGCCGGCCGGGCCGCGGCCCGCTCGTAGAAGGCGGCCTGCTGGTCGCGGAGGAACTCGCCCCGGGTGGCGGGCGCGGCCTGGATCGCGGCCACCGCCTCCCGGTTGAAGTAGTAGTAGTGCAGGTACTCGTTGGGCAGCGCGCCCAGGGTCCGCAGCCACTCCGCGCCGAACAGCCGCCCCTCCTCGAAGGAGGCCAGCGCGGCGGGGTCCGCCAGCAGCTCCGGCAGCCGGTCGCGGCCGTCCACCACCATCGAGCGGAGCCAGCCAAGATGGTTGATCCCGACGTAGTCGTAGTGCGCCCGGTCCGGGTCGGCGCCCAGTGCCCGGGCCGCCCGGCGGCACAGCCCGACCGGCGAGTCGCAGATCCCGATGACCCGGTCGCCCAACACCCGCTGCATCGCCTCGGTGACCATGCCCGCCGGGTTGGTGAAGTTGATGAGCCAGGCATCGGGGGCCAGTTCGGCGGCCCGCTCGGCGATCCGCACCGCCACCGGCAGGGTGCGCAGCGCGTACAGCACCCCGCCCGCGCCCACCGTCTCCTGCCCCAGCACCCCCTCGGCGAGCGGGATCCGCTCGTCGGCGGCGCGCCCCTCCAGGCCGCCGACCCGCAGGGCGGAGAAGACGAAGTCGGCTCCGCGCAGGGCCCGGTCGAGGTCGGTGGTGGTGGTGACCTCGGGGCCGCCGGTCCGCCCGGCCCCCAACTGGGCCAGCACCGCCCCGATCGCGTCCAACCGGCGCCGGTCGGTGTCGTACAGCACCAGCTCGGTACAGCGGCCGGCGGCGTCCCCGGGGTCCTCCAGCAGCGCGCGGTACACCAGCGGCATCCGGAACCCGCCGCCGCCCAGCACGGTCAGCCTCATACCGTTACTACCTCCACATCGGCCTCGCGGAACACGGCGAGCGTCGCCGGGTCGGCGGCCTGATTGGTGATCAGGGTGTCGATCTCGTCCGGCCCGCAGACCCGGGCGAGCCCGGTCTCACCGGGGAACTTGGCGGCCGTGGCCAGCAGTACCACCTGCCGGGACGCGGCCAGCATGGCCCGTTTGACGGGCACCTCCACATCGGTGCTGTCCAGCACGCTGCCATCGGGCAGCACCCCGCTGGTCCCCAGGAACAGCCGGCCCACGTACAGCTGGCGCAGGCTGGACTCGGTGAGGAAGCCCACCAGCGACTGGTAGTTGCGCCGCACCTGGCCGCCGAGCAGCAGCAGCGCCACCTCGGGATCGTCGCGCAGCTCCTCGTAGATCGCGAGGTTGCTGGTCACCACGGTGACCGGGCGGCCGCGCAGCAGCCGGGCCAGGCGCAGCGTGGTGGTGCCGATGTCCAGCAGCAGCACATCGCCGTCCTCGACCAGCTCGGCCGCGCGGGCGGCGACCGCGGACTTGTCCTCGCCGTCGTCCGCCGCGCTCTCGCCGAACGGGTGCTCGTGGCCGACCCGTTGGGCGGCCACCGCCCCGCCGTAGACCCGGGTGAGCCGGCCCGCGCGGCCCAGCGCGGTCAGATCGCGCCGGGCCGTCGCCTCGCTGACCCCCAGCCGCCGGGCGATCTCCCGGACCGGCAGCACCCCCTCCGTGCCGAGCAGGCTCAGCAGCTTCTCGTGGCGGGTCGCACGCAACATGCCCGCAACGTACTCCACCTGAGCAAGTCTGCGCGACTATGACTGACCTCTTGCAATGAGATGACCGGGGGTGCAAGGTGTCGGTCACATGAAGCGAGTCTGACAAGGAAGGGCGCGACGGTGAACGGGGTCACAGTCTCGGAGTCGATCGATCCACTGGCCGCGCTGCGCACCCCGGACGATCCGCCCTACGACGTCTACCTCACCGGCACCGTCTTCCTGGACATCATCTTCACCGGCCTGGACCACGCCCCGGTGCGCGGCACCGAGTCCTGGGCCCGCGGCATGGGCTCGGCCCCCGGCGGGATCGCCAACATGGCCACCGCGCTCGCCCGGCTCGGGCTGCGCACCGCGCTCGCCGCCCCGTTCGGCACCGATCTGTACGGCGACTACTGCTGGGACGCGCTGGCCACCGGCGAGGGCATCGACCTCGGCCCGTCCCGCCGGGTCCCCGGCTGGCACTCCCCGGTCACCGTCTCCATGGCGTACGAGGGCGAACGCACCATGGTCACCCACGAACACCACGCGCCGCCCGCCGCCGGCACCGCGCCGCCCGCCTCCCGGGCCTGCGTGGTGGCCTTCGAACCCGGCCGCCAGGAGGACTGGGTGCGCCGGGCCCACGCCGCCGGCAGCAAGGTCTTCGCGGACGTCGGCTGGGACGACACCGGCCGCTGGGACACCGCCGCCCTGGCCGACCTGCCGTACTGCCACGCCTTCCTGCCCAACGCCACCGAGGCCCAGCGCTACACCCGCACCGACAGCCCGGAGCAGGCGGTGCGCGCGCTGGCCGAACGGGTGCCCATCGCGGTGGTGACCAAGGGCGCCGAGGGAGCCGTCGCCATCGACTCGATCACCGGGGAGAGCGCCGACGTGCCCGGGCTCCCGGTGGACGCGCTCGACCCCACCGGCGCCGGGGACGTGTTCATCGCCGGCTTCATGACCGGCACCCTGGCCGGCTGGCCGCTCGCCGACCGGCTGGCCTTCGCCAACCTCACCGCCGCACTGTCGGTGCAGCACTTCGGCGGCTCCCTGGCCGCGCCCAGCTGGTCGGACATCGCCTGCTGGTGGGCGGAGCGCCGGGGCGCCGAGCAGGCGCGGCGCTACCGGTTCCTGGCCGAGCTGCTGCCGGCGGCGCTGTCCGGCACCCCGTGCGCCAGGGCGGTGCCCACCATCGGATTCCGCGGCGAGTGATCCTGGCCGCCGCGCCGCAACCACCGCAGAAGGAGACCCCATTGGGCCCGCGCCGCCGCCTACCGCTCGCCGTGTGGATCACCGGCCTGGCCCTGTCCGCCGCGGCCTGCGTACCCGGCACCGACGGATCGGGCGCACCCGTGCCGGGGACCGGCGCCGGCAGCGCCGTACCCGACCCGGCCAGGGCCGGCCGGACCACGCTGACCATCTGGGACCAGGAGATCCGCGGCGGGCAGAACGACGAGCTGGAGCAGCTCAACGAGGAGTTCGAGAACCGGTACCCCAATGTCACCATCAAACGGACGGCCCGCAGCTTCACCGACCTCAAGACCACCCTGAAGCTGGCCGTCACCGGCGCCAACCCGCCCGATGTCATCCAGGCCAACCAGGGCTACCCGGACATGGTGGCCTTCGTCCGCGCCGGACTGCTCGCCCCACTCGACAACTACGCCGGCATCTACGAGTGGAACACCCGCTACCCGGCCACCCTGCTCAACCTCAACCGGGTCTCCGCCGACGGCCGCCGCTTCGGCACCGGGCGGCTGTACGGCATATCCCAGACCGGCGAGTACATCGGGCTCTACTACAACAAGGAACTGCTCGCCAAGGCCGGACTGGAACCCCCCACCACCTGGAAGGAGTTCACAGGCGGCCTGGGCCGGCTGCGGCGCTCCGGAGAACTGCCCATCCAGTTCGGGAACCTCGACAAGTACCCGGCCATCCACACCTTCGGCGTCCTCCAGGACCAGCTCGGCGCCGAACGGGCCCGCGACGCCGTACTGGGCCGGAGCACGGGCTTCGACGCCCAGGACACCACCCGGGCCGCCGCCACCCTGGCCGACTGGGTGCGGCGCGGCTACCTGCCCAAGAGCGCCAACGGGCTGGGCTACGAGGACGCCGCCAAGAAGTTCGCCGCCGGCGAGGGGGCCTATCTGCTGACCGGCACCTGGCAGCTGGCCGGACTGAAGAAGACGATGGGCGACCGGCTCGGCTTCATGCCGCCACCCCCGGCCGACCCCGGCGGACCGCCGGTCACCACCGGTGGCCAGGGCCTGGCCTGGTCCATCACCTCCCGCGCCCGGAACCCCGAAGTGGCCGCCGCCTACCTGGACTTCATCACCAGCCGGCACGCCGCCGACGTGATGACCCGCAACGGCGTGCTCCCCGCGGTGCCCGGCCGGGCCGCCGACCGGGTGCCGCCTCAGAGCGCCGACGGCCAGATGATCGCCGGCTGGCGGCGGCTGTCCGCCGCCGACGGACTCGTCCCCTACCTGGACTACACCACTCCGACCAGCTACGACACCCTCTCCGAGAGCCTCCAGGGAGTGATCGCCGGCCGGCTCTCCCCTGAGCGCTTCACCACCACCGTGCAAGAGGACTACGACGCCTTCCGACGCGCCCAGCGCTCCCAGCAGCCCCAGCCGACGGAGCCCCGATGAAGACCTCGGCCCCGGCGGGCCCCGCGGCGGCGACCGGCGGCACGGAGTCGAAGGCCCGCTCGCGCGGCCGGCGGCGGGCGCCGGGCGAGCCGCGCGCCATCGGCTACCTCTACATCCTGCCCGCGCTCGCCCTGTACTCCGCCTTCCTGCTCTACCCGTTCGGCCAGTCGGTCTGGCTCTCGCTGCTGCACTGGGACGGCCTGACCCGGGCGACCTGGGCAGGCTTCGACAACTACCGCGACCTGCTCACCGACCCGGCCCTGCGCGCCCCCTTCGCCCACGCCCTGCTGCTCCTGGTGTTCTACTCGGCGCTGCCGGTCGCCATCGGACTGCTGCTGGCCGCCCTGCTCTCCCGCGACCGGGTGCGCGGCATGACCTTCTTCCGCACCGTCCTGTTCCTGCCGCAGGTACTGGCCATGGTGGTGGTCGGGGTCGCCTGGCGCTCCATCCTCGCCCCCGACGGACTGCTCAACGACACCCTGCGCACCCTCGGGCTGGGCTCGCTGGCCCGCCCCTGGCTCGGCGACTACGACTGGGCCCTGCCCGCCGTCGGCCTCGTCGGCACCTGGGTGGGCACCGGACTGTGCATGGTGCTCTTCCTGGCCGGCGCCCAACGCATCCCCCGCGAGCTGTACGAGGCGGCCCGGCTGGACGGCGCCGGCCCGGTACGCGAGTTCCTCACGGTCACCCTGCCCGGACTGCGCCCGCAGATCGCCGTGGCGCTGACCCTCACCATCGTGGCCGGGCTGCGCAACTTCGACCTGATCTACATCACCACCTCCGGTGGGCCGGGCAACACCACCTCGGTGCCCGCCTACGAGGTCTACCACCGGGCCTTCGACACCAACCAGGTCGGCTCCGCCGCCGCCATCGGGGTGGCGCTCACCGTACTGATCTTCGCCCTGACCACCGCGGTCTCCCGGCTCGTGGAGGGCCGCCGCCCATGACCAGCCCACGCGAACGCGCCCTGACCTACGGCATCCTGACCCTGTTCGCCGCCGTCGCCCTCACCCCGGTCATCGGCCTGCTCGGCACCGCCCTGGGCCCGCAGGACTCCCTGGACACCGGCTTCAGCCTGCCCGGCGGCAACCCCCACTGGAGCAACTTCGCCGACGCCTGGACCCGCGGCCACTTCGGCAGCTACCTGGGGAACTCGCTGCTGGTGGCGGTGGTCGTGGTCACCGTCGGCGGGCTCTTGTCCATCCTCGCCGGCTACGCCTTCGGCGTGCTGCGTTTCCCGGGCTCCACCGTGCTGTTCTACCTCTTCGTGATCGGCCTCGCGCTGCCGCAGGAAGCCCTGGTGGTGCCGCTCTACTTCGATCTGCGGTACGCCGGGCTGACCGACAGCTACGCGGCGCTGATCCTGCCGCAGGCCGCCCAGTCGCTGGCCTTCGGCGTCTTCTGGATGCGCACCTACTTCCGCGGCAGCGCCCGCGCGGTGATCGAGGCGGCCCGGCTGGACGGGGCGGGCAGCTGGACCACGCTGTGGCGCATCCTGGTGCCGATGGGCCGCCCCGCCATCTCCACCATGACCGTCATCACCTTCATGTGGACCTGGAACGAGTTCCTGATGGCACTGGTCATGGTGAGCGACGAGGAGCACCGCACGGTGCCGCTGGGCCTCGCCTTCTTCCAGGGGCAGCACGGCTCCGACACCGCGCTGCTGGCCGCCGCCTCGATACTGATCGCCCTGCCGGTGGTGGCCGTCTACCTGGCGCTGCAGCGCCGCTTCATCGCCGGGATGCTCAGCGGCGCGGTCAAGGAGTGAGGGCGGCCGCCCCTGGGCGGTGACGAGGGGTTCCACCGGGGTCATAGCGGTGCTCCAGCGCTGCGATGTACGAATTAGCTTTGTATGCGGCGGTTCGTCGACCTCGTTCAGGCTCCATCCGGTACGCGTCGCTCGTCCGGGTGGCAGTACGCACTCTTCGGCACCCCCGACGAGACAGGAGCACCGCTTCAGTGGCCATGTTCCTCAGCATCCTCGGCCGGTTCGCGTTCCGCAGAAGGAGGCTGGTGGCCCTGTGCTGGCTCGCCCTCCTGATGGCGGTGGGAGCGGGAGCGGCCAGCGTCTCGGCCGTGTCCGGGGACTCCATCACCATCCCCGGCACCGAGGCCCAGCGGGCCTTCGACCTGCTGGACGAGCGCTTCCCCGGGAGCCACGCCGATGGGGCCACCGCCCGCGTGGTGTTCCGGGCACCCTCCGGCGAGAAGCTCACCGACGCGGCGCACCGGGACGCGATATGCCGGGTCCTGGACGAACTGCGCGGCGGTCCCGGCAGCGGGCGGATCGCCCGGATCACCGACCCCTACCGCATGAACGGCGTCAGCGATGACGGCCGTGTCGCCTACGCCCAGGTCTTCTACCGCGACAAGTCCTTCGAACTCGACGACGCCGACCGGGACGCACTGCGCCAGGCCAGACACCAGGGGCGGGCCGCCGGACTGACCGTGGAGGTCGGCGGCGACGCACTGCAGGAACTCCCGCACAGCGGAATGACCGAGGCCATCGGCGTGGGCGTGGCAGCGGTGGTGCTGGTGGTCACCTTCGGCAGCCTCGCCGCGGCCGGACTGCCGCTGATCACCGCGATCGTCGGGGTGGGCATCAGCGTGTCCGCGATCACCGTGCTCAGCGGTCCGCTCGAACTGGGCGGCTCCACACCGACCCTGGCGATGATGCTCGGCCTCGCGGTGGGCATCGACTACGCGATGTTCATCGTCTCCCGCTACCGGGCCGAACGGGTCGCCGGCAGCGAGCCCGAGCAGGCCATCGGCCAGGCCGCGGGCACCGCCGGATCGGCGGTGTTCTTCGCCGGGCTCACCGTGGTCATCGCCCTGGTGGGGCTGGGCCTGGTCGGCATCCCGGCACTCACCACGATGGGCCTGGCCGCCGCCGGAGCGGTGCTGATGGCGGTGCTCATCGCGATCACCCTGGTCCCGGCGCTGCTGGGGTTCGTCGGACACCGGGTACTGCCCCGAGGACAGCGTCCGGTCGCCCGGCACCGGGCCCCCAAGTGCCCCGCGCCGGTGGCCGCCGCGGGCCGGCTGCTCCGCCGGTGGCCGGCCGGTTGCCGGCGGGACGGGTCCGACCGGCGACCGGGTGCCCGGCCCAACATCGGCACCCGCTGGGCACGGTTCGTCCTCTGCCGCCCGGTGGGGGTGCTGATCACCGCGGCCCTGGCGCTGGGCGTGCTGGCGCTGCCGGCGGCCGACCTGCGGCTCGGGCTGCCGGACGACAGCGCACTGCCCACCAGCAACACCCAGCGCCGGGCCTACGACACGCTCTCGAAGGCGTTCGGCCCCGGCTTCAACGGACCGCTGACCGTGGTGGTGGACGTCCGCGAGACCTTCCAGCCCAAAGAGGCGGTGGAACTGATCCACTTCGACCTGCGCCACACCCGCGGCGTGGCCGAGGTGAGCACCCCCGTCTTCAACGCGGCCAAGGACACCGCGACCATCACCGTGGTCCCCGCCGCGCGGCCGAGCAGCGCCCGGACCGAGCAGCTGGTCGCCGACCTGCGCCGGAACGGCGGCGACGCACTGCTGGTGACGGGGCTGACCGCGATGAACATCGATGTGTCGCGGAAGCTGGACGCGGCGCTGGTGCCCTATCTGGCCCTGGTGGTGGGGCTGGCCTTCGTCCTGCTGATGCTGGTCTTCCGGTCCGTCCTGGTGCCGCTCAAGGCGGCCCTGGGCTTCCTGCTGTCGGTCCTGGCGGCGCTGGGCGCGGTGGTCGCGGTCTTCCAGTGGGGCTGGCTGGCCGGCCCGTTCGGCGTCGAGGAGACCGGTCCGGTGGTCAGCATGATGCCGATCTTCGTCGTGGGCGTGGTGTTCGGCCTCGCCATGGACTACGAGGTCTTCCTGGTGACCCGGATGCGCGAGGCCTATGTGCACGGTGACCGGGCGGCTCCCGCGCTGGTCGCGGGGTTCCGACACGGCGCCCGGGTGGTCGCGGCGGCCGCCATCATCATGATCAGTGTCTTCTCCGGGTTCATCGGCTCCTCGGAGCAGATGATCAAAATGGTCGGCTTCGGCCTGGCCGTCGCGGTCTTCTTCGACGCCTTCTTCGTCCGGATGGCCATCGTCCCGGCGGTGCTGGCCCTGCTCGGCAAGTCCGCCTGGTGGCTGCCGGCCTGGCTGGACCTCCTGCTGCCGCGGGTCGACGTGGAGGGCACCCGGCTCGCCGCGCCGGGCCGGGGGACCGGAAAGGCCGGCGCCGACCGCAGCCCGGACGCCGCCCCCGAACCGCCCACCGCCGCCGTGGCGGAGGCGGAACCCGTACCGGACACCGGCCGCGGATCCCCGCCGCACCCCGCCGAGGCCTGCCACCTCGCCGACCACGGCCGGCCGGCGGAGGCCGGCCCCCTGTTCGCGTCGGCCGGGGAGCGCTCGAGCCGAGGAGCCCGATACCGTGGCACCGACGTCGAGCCGGGGGAGGGCAGGGATGGATCCCATGTCGATGGCAGCGGTGGTCGCCGCGATCCAGACGGCGGGATCGGGAGCACTCACCGGTGCTGCCAGTGAGGCGGGCCGACGGGCCTGGGAGTCGCTGGCCGGACTGAGCCGCCGCGCCGCACGCCGGGACCCGCGGCCCGACCCGGACGACTCCGCGGAGCCCCGCGGCACCGCGGAGCCGGACGCACACCCCGGCGAGGACGCCCAGCCCTCCGCCCCGCACGGCGCCCAGGAGCACAGGGAGCTGGCCGCGGCGCTGCTGTCACGGGCCGCGGCCGACCCGGACTTCGCCGGCGAACTGGCCCGCTGGCTGCGGGAGGTGGAGGGCCTGCGCCGGGCCGCGCACGCCCCGGCCCCGCGCGCCGGCGGCCCGCGACTGCTGCCCGCCGCTCCCGCGCACTTCACCGACCGGCATGACCAACTGGGCCGGATCACCGCGCAGTTGGACGCCGCCGGACCCCGGATCGCGGTGATCAGCGGCACCGGCGGGATCGGCAAGACCGCCGCCGCCCTGCACTGGGCGCACACCGTGCGCCCGCGGTTCCCCGACGGCCAGCTCTACGTGGACCTGCGAGGCGACTCGGCCGCCTCCGCACTCGCCCCCTCCGATGTGCTCGTGCGCTTCCTCCACCGCCTCGGCGTGCGCCCCCGGGACGTACCCGCCGACCTGGAGGCGCAGGCGGAGCTCTTCCGGGACCGCACCGCCGAGCTGCGGGTGCTGGTACTGCTGGACAACGCCCACTCCACCGCCCAGCTCACGCCGCTGCTGACCGCCTCCCCGGCCGGGTTCACCCTGGTCACCAGCCGACGCCCGCTGCCGGAGCTGGTCGGCCGCTACGGCGCCGGTACGATCCGCCTGGGCCCGCTGACCCCCGAGGACTCCGAACGCCTGATGGTGCGGATCGTCGGCGAGGAGAGCTTCGCCCGGCAGCGCCGGCACGCCGAGTCGGTGGTGCGGCGGTGCGCTGGGGTGCCGCTGGCGCTGTGCACCACGGGGGCCCGGGCCGGCGTCGCCGAGGATCCGGACTGGGACCGGCTGGACCGCGAGTTCGCCGACTGGGAGCGCGCCCGACACCAGGAGGACCGCATGGGGAACGACCCCGCCGACCGCACGTCCCCGCGGCCCGCCGCCCCGGACCGCTCGGGGAGCGCGCCCGCCGAACCGGCGGCCGGTACCGCAGGCGAGGGCGCGGGCCCCGACCCCGCCGGCCGGGCGGAGGCCGCGGCCGACCTGGCCTACCGCGGCCTGTCACCGCGGGCGGCCCGGGTCCACCGGCTGCTCGGCCTGTGCCCCTGGCCCTCCGTACCGCTGGGCGCGGTCGCCGCGCTCGCCGGTGAGGAACCGTCCGCGGTACGCCCGCTGCTGCGCGAACTCACCGCCGTTCGCCTGCTGGAGGACACCGGCGAGGAGCGCTACCACCGCCATGACCTGATCCGCGGCCATGCCGCCCGCCAGGCCGCCCAGGAACCGGGCGGCGCCGCCGCGGTACGCCGCGCCGTGCTCTGGTACCTGCGCCTGGCCGCCGAGCACGACGCCCGGGTGATCCCCGGCCGCTGGCACCTCGGCCCCGTCTACGAGCAGATCACCGGCTCCGCTCCCACCGACCCGGCACAGGCCCTGGAGGTGCTCCGCCAAGAGCGGCAGAACCTCGCCGAGGCCGTCCGGGCAGCCGAGGACCGCGGCTTCGACGACCTGGTCTGGCAGCTGTGCGAGGCGATGTGGGGCTTCCACCTGCGCCTCGGCTTCCCGGAGCTGTGGGCGGCCACCCACCGGCGCGGCGTCGCCGCCGCCCAGCGCTGCGGCGACCGACGGGCCGAGGGCCGGATGCGCACCCAACTCGCCTTCGCCCTGATGAGCCTGGGCCGCCACCAGGACGCCGAGCGGGAACTGCGCGCGGCCGCCGCAGCCGACCGGGCGGCCGGACACCTTCGAGGCGAGGCCACCGCCGTGGAGTCGCTCGGCCTGCTGCGGCTGCGGCTGTGGCGCTGGGACGAGGCCGCGGAGCTGTTCGGCACGGCGCGCGACCTGCTCGAGCGGATCGGCCCCGGCCAGGAGGGCGCCCGGGACGTGCCCCGGGCCACCGCCCTGCTGGAGCACCACATCGGCCGGGCCCTTCGCGGCGGAAGCCGGTACGAGGAGGCCTACGAGCGACTCCGCCGCGCCCGCGTGGCCTTCGCCGGCCTTCCCGAGCGGGACCGCTACAACGAGGCCAGGGTGCTGATGAGTCTGGCCGAGACCCAGCTGGCCGACCAGCGGCCGGCAGATGCGGGCGGCACCCTGGAGGAGGCGCTGACCATGCTGGCCGCCGAGGGCGCCGCGCTGCAACGCGCCGACGCCGCCGAGCTGGGCGCCCGCTGCGCACGGGAGACCGGCGACCTGGCCGGCGCCCGCCGGCTGCTGGACCTCGCACGCTCCCTGCACCTGGACCTCGGCGACGCCGGAGCCGTGGCCCGTGTCGACTCGCTCCGGGAGGAGTTGGCCGCGGACTGACCGGAGCGGCCGCGGACGCCAAGAGCCGCCCGGCGATCCCCGGTGGGCTCACCGAGCCGGCGGCGGGTGCGGGACGGCGCAGCCCTCAGCCGGCCGACCGGACCGCCACCCGGTACCGGGCCCGGCCGGTGTGCACCGTCATCCCGGTCGCCATCAGCTCGGCGGGGTCCTTGCCCTGGCTGAGCCAGGCGTACAGGGCCGAGGCATAGGCGGCCGGGTCGCACAGCGCCGGCCGGCCGTCCGCGTCGGGGGCGGCGGTCAGCCGTACGGTCAGGCCCGCCCGGGTGCGTACCGTGCAGCTGTCCGGCCCTGCCGTGTGGACGGCGAGCGCGCAGTGCCGATGGCGGTCCAGCACCTCGGCGGCCCAGGCACCCGGCGGCCCCCACCGCGGGTCGTCGGCCGCGCCCCGGCCCACGATCACGTCGGCCAGGCTCAGCCGGCCCGGGTCGCGGGTGTCCTCGGGAACGACCGTGTGGGCAGCGCTCAGCTCCTCGTCCGGCTCGGGATCCTGGTCCGCGTCGGCGTAGCGGGTGACCGCGATCCCGGGCGGCTCCCCCCGGCCCGCGCCGATCAGCCGGGTGAGCACCCGGATCGGCACGCTGGGCCGGGCCGGCTCGAACTCCGGCAGCGGGAGCCGGTCGAGCAGGGCGGGGTCCACCGGCTCGGGGATGCCGATCAGCCGGTAGCACAGCCGGCGCAGCAGCGTCGCCGAACGGCCGGGGTCCGAGCTGGTGGCGGCGGTGATGTCCGCGTAGCGCCGCGGATCGTGACCGGCCATCACCTGGTCGAGCTGGTGCCGCAGACCCCGCCGGGGGTCCAGCCGGGGCGCGGTGCGCCCCAGCGCCGCCACCGGGGAGTCCGGATCCAGGTCGCCCTCCGGGAAGGCGCCGAGCAGCACCGGGGTGCCGAGGGCCGCGGCGTAGAAGGTGACCGAGCCGTGGTCGCCGATGACGCAGTCGGCGGCTATCAGCGCCTGGCGCCAGCCGGCCAGCGGCGGCACCAGGGTGAGCCCCGCCCGCCCGGCCCGGTCCAGCCAGGCCCGCACCTGGCCGGGGCCGTGGCCGTACCAGATGTTGGGGTGCAGCACGGCGGCCGTGCGGTACTCGTCCAGCGGCAGTTCGGCGGCGAGCCGGGGCAGCAGCGCGGGCAGCGGGTCGGCCGCGCCGTCGCCGAGCAGGGAGCGCGGCCCCCAGGTCGAGTTGACCAGGATCAGCCGCTGGTCGGGGCCGACGCCCAGGGCCCGGCGGAAGCGCTCCCGGTCCGGGAGGGCGGCGAGCATCCGGTCGTAGCAGGGGTCACCGCCGAGGACCGCGGTCGCGGCGGCCTCGGGACAGGCATCGGTGAGCCGGGCCAGCTGCTCGGGGTGGGAGAGCACGGTCGCGGCGGCGATGGGGCGGCCGCGGTGCAGCAGCCACTCCCGGGAGAGTCCGAAGACGGGGGCGGCGGGCACGGCGCGGTCCGGCTCGGGCGAAGGGTGTCCGGTGTCCGGTGTCCGGTGTCCGGTGTCCGGTGTCCGGTGTGGCCAGCCTTTTATTGTATCCGACACCGTGTGAGAGGACCGCTATGTCGCCCTGGAGGAGCTCCAGCCGGCCTCCGTAACTGGCCGTGAGAACCAGGTCGACCGGGGTCCGTACGGCCTGTTCCCAGGGCAGCACCGGCAGGCCGACCGAGGCCAGCAGCTCGGGCACGCCGGCCAGGAAGGGGGAGGAACCGGTGCAGGTCGCCAGCAGTTGCAGCCGCAGGTCGTCATGGAGCAGCGGAAGGACGTCCAGCAGCCTGGTCGCCGAGGTGACGTTGTGCACCACCAGCAGTACCCGGCTCCCGCCGAACCGGGTAGCCCAGCGTTCCGCGTCCACCCCCACCGGCACCCGAAGCATGGTCGGTGATCCTACCCGGCGGAGGCCGACCCTCCGCCGGGGCGCGGTGCTTCAGGGGAATCAGGGCGCCCGGCGGCCGGGTTCGACGACCGTGAGCCCGGTCCGGTTGTGGGACCGGGAACCCATCGCGACCAGGGCCTGCGGTGCCTCCTGGAGCCCTATGACCTTGGTGACCAGGAGATCCGGCCGCAGGCTGCCCGCCTTGACCAACTCCATCATCGGCCCGTAGGCGTGCGCGGCCATGCCGTGGCTGCCGAGCAGCCGGAGCTCCAGGGCGATCACCCGGGCCATCGGCACCATCGGGTTCCCGGCCGCCGGCGGCAGCAGGCCCACCTGGACGTGCCGGCCGTGCCGCCGCAGGCTGTTGACGGAGGCGGCGCAGGTGCGCGGGCTGCCCAGCGCGTCCAGGGACAGGTGCGCGCCGCCGCCGGTCGCGTCCAGTA
Source organism: Streptomyces palmae (assembly GCF_004684805.1). GTDB lineage: Bacteria > Actinomycetota > Actinomycetes > Streptomycetales > Streptomycetaceae > Streptomyces > Streptomyces palmae. The sequence continues at coordinate 29,711 of NZ_SRID01000008.1, read as the reverse complement.
CCGCCTCCGCCACCGGACCCAGCAGCGAGGAGGCGTCGATGCACACCGCCGCACCGAACCGCCGGGCCAGGTCCAGGGCGCGCGAGCGGATGTCGACCGCCACCACCCGGGCCCCGGCCGCCGCGGCGATCATCACGGCGGACAGCCCGACCCCTCCGCAGCCGTGCACCGCCACCCACTCACCGGGGGCGACCCGGCCCTGGGTCACCACCGCCCGGAACGCGGTGGCGAAGTGGCAGCCCAGACTCGCGGCGGTGGCGAAGGGGAGTTCGTCGCGGATGCCGACCAGGTTGACGTCGGCGTTCTCCACCGGGACGTACTCGGCGAACGAACCCCAGTGGGTGAAGCCCGGTTGCGTCTGCCGCTCGCAGACCTGCTGCGCGCCTTCCGCGCACGCCCCGCAGCGCCCGCAGGCGCAGACGAAGGGCACGGTGACCCGCTGCCCGGGTCTCCAGTTGGCCACGTCCGGGCCCACCTCGGCGACCACGCCCGCCAGTTCGTGGCCCGGCACATGGGGCAGCCGTATGCCGGGGTCGTGCCCCATCCAGCCGTGCCAGTCGCTGCGGCACAGCCCCGTGGCGGCCACCTGGATGACCGCCCCGCCGCGCGAGGGCACCGGATCCGCCACCTCGCGGACCTCGGGCTGCCGCCCGAACGCATCGAAGACCACCGCACGCATAGGCCCGCTCCCTCGTTCGTCAAGGCCGGTGGACCGACGGCGGTCCGGTGCCCGGCCGGGTGCCCCGTGACGACGGTGTCGTGCCGAGCGTGAAGACGGTCGGCGTCCCGCCCGGTTGGCTGCCGCACCCTCCCATGGTGGCGGCGGACGGCCCGGGCCGCGGACCTGAGGGCAGGAAGAAACCGCTCCCGTTCATCGTCGGGTACGGAACGGGTGAGGAGAAGACATCTCAGGCCGATAGCGTTCCCAGGCCGCCACTTCCGGTCATACCGTCCGGGCCGCACGCTCAGCGCTTGGACCGCTGCCCCTCGACCAGCCGGCGCAGGGTGAGGTCCGCCACCAGCCGGCGCTGGAGACTCTCCGCCAGGGAGGGGAACAGGCTGCCCACGGCGCTGCCCAGGCGCAACTCCAGCGGGGCGATGTTGACCTCGGCGCGGTTGGCCTCGACGGCCCGCACGGTGGCCATCGCCACCTGCCGGGGGGACACGGTACGGACCCCGGCCGGCACCTCCACTCCGGCGTCGGCGAACATTCCGGCGTCCCGGACGAATCCGGGCTGCACGATCGACACACCGACTCCGGTGCCGTGCAGATCCTGCCGCAAGCCGAGGGTGAAACCACGCAGACCGAACTTCGAGGCGTTGTAGAGCGAGGCACCCGGTGAGGCCGCGCGCCCCGATATCGAACCGATCATCACGATGTGACCGCGCCGGTCGCGCACCATGCGCGGGGCCAGCAGCCGTGCCAGCGCTATCGGCGCCCGGAGGTTCACCTCCAGGGCGCGGTCCAACTCCTCGGTGGAGTAGTCGAGTACCTCGCCGCTGGAGGGCAGTGCGGCGTTGGCGATCAGGATGTCGGTGTCGGCGGCCTTCTCGGCCAGCCGCGCCACCTCGGCCCGATCGGACAGGTCGGCCGTGATCGCCCGTGCCCCCAGCGACTCGGCCAGCGGACGGAGCACCTCACCGCGGCGCCCGGTGAGCACCAAGGAGGCACCCCGCGCCGCGAAGGTCCGGGCCAGGGTCTGGCCGATGCCGCCGGTGGCCCCGGTGATCAGGACGGTCGAGCCGGAGATTCTCATGGGTTCCGCTCCCGGTGCTGTACTGCCCGCTGCTGGTCCCCTCGCACGCTACCGGAGCGCTGGTGGACCGGCCGCCGGCGGCACCGGCTCAGCCGATGGCGGCGCTGCCCGGCCCGAGCCCGTACACCCGGCGGGCGTTGTCGGCGGCGATCAGTACGGCCACCCGCTCGGCGTCCCGGCGCGACCAGTCGCCCTGCGCCACCCAGCGCGACAGCAGAGCGCCCAGTGCCCGCCGGAACAGCCGGACGCCGACCAGGTACAGCTCCGCCAGCCCGTGGGCGTCGGTGGAGAACAGCAACTTGCCGAAGGGCGCCAGCTCCAGGAACTCCGCCAGCACCGCCTGTGCCCGCACCCCGGTGTACCCCAGCGAGAGCCCGACGTCGGCGTAGACATGGGGGAAGGCGTGCGCCAGATAGGCGGCCCCCCGGTGGTACGGGTAGCAGTGCAGCAGGACCAGGGTGCAGCCGGTGGGGCGCACCGCGCGGACGAAGTCGGTGAGCAGCAGCGGATCGCTGCGGTGCAGCGTCAGGTCCGGGTCGCCGAAGCCGGTGTGCAGTTGCAGGGGGAGCCCGGTGCGCGCCGCGCACCACAGCAGATGGCGGACCAGCACCGGGTCGGTCAGCCGGCGTACTGTGTCCCGACTGTCCTGGCCGTCTCGACTGTTCTGGCTGTTCTGGCTGTCCGACCAGCGGACGGCGGCGGCACGGACCTCGGCCTCGGTGGGCGGCGTCGGGTCGAGGTCCAGGCCGCAGCGGTAGGCGGCGATCGACTTGAAACCCACCGCGGTACGGGCCGCCTCGTCCACCGCGCGCCGCACCGCGGTGCCGAAGGACCCCGGATCGGACAGGCGCCCGGCGACGTCCTCCGCCAGCCGCTCCAGCCGGACGATCTCATGCCCGGTGCCGCCGGCCGCGGTCGCCAGCTCCCACGGGGTGGTCAACTCGCCCGGCAGCCCGGTGTCGACCAGGAAGACACCGATGCCGGCGGCGCGCAGCAGCCGCCGATTGACCTCGCCGGCACCCAGCTCACGCCTGCGCGCCAGATAGCGCCCCGGCGAGCAGTGCGGATAAAGACCGAGCAGCGGCGGACACCAGCGGCGCACCGCGAAGCCCAACTGGGTGTCGAAGAAACCGGTCCCGGGGGCGGCGGGCGCGTCCGACTCGGTGAGCAGCGACTCGAACCGCTCATCGGACAGATCGTCGCGCAACACCCCGTGGCAGTGCTGGTCCACCAGCGCCGGCAGCGGCAGCGGCTCGGCCATCTCAGTACCGGCGGCGGGTCGCGGCGGCGATGGACTCCGGATCGGCCCCGTCGAACAGCGCGGCCTCGGCCCGCCGCACCGCCGCGACCGACTCGAAGAGCGGATCGCCCAGCGCCGCACGCAGCACCGCGGACTGCTCGAAGTGGGCCAGCGCCTCGGGCAGCGAGGTGGGCAGCCGGGGGGCGGTGCCGACCTCGGCCGGATCACCGGCGACCGGCTTGGGCAGCCGGAGGTCCTCGTCCACCCCGGCCAGCCCGGCGGCGATCACCGCACCCGAGGCCAGATAGGGATTGGCCGCCGGATCGAAGCACTTGACCTCGGCGTTGGCCGTCTCGGGGGCGTCCCGAGCGGCGGCGATGAAGCGCAGGGCGGCCTCGCGGTTCTCCAGTCCCCAGCACTGGAAGACACCGGCCCAGCGCGAGGGTTCCAGCCGGAGGTAGCTGGCGGGGGAGGGGGCGCCGATCGCCAGGAGCGCGGGCAGCTCGCGCAGCACACCGGCGAGGAACGCCTCACCGGTCGCGGTCATCCCGTACGGCCCCTCGCCGCCCTGGTGCAGATTGCGGCCCTGGCGCCACAGACTGAAGTGCAGATGGCCGCCGTTGCCCACGGAGCCGGGCCGCACCACCGGCCCGAAGGCCGGGGCCAGACCATGCCGGGTCGAGACCGCCCGGATCGTCTCCCGCACCAGCACGCACAGGTCCGCCGCGCCGACCGGGGCGGCGGGGGCCACCGAGATCTCGAACTGCCCCGGCGCGTACTCGGGGTGGAGCTGGAGCACCTCCACCCGCTGGGCGTGCAGGGCCTCCAGCAGGGCGGCCAGATAGTCGGAGAGCTCCACCAGGCGGGCCATTCCGTACGCCGGGCCGGCGGCCGCGTAGCGCAGTTCGGACTCGGGCGCCTCGGCAGCGGTGACCACCCACTCGGTCTCGAAGCCCATCCTGACCTCCAGACCGCGCCGCCGGGCGAGGTCGGCCATCCGGCGGGTGAACCGCCGCTGGCAGACCGGGTGCGGCTCGCCCTGCTGGTCGTAGCGGTCCACCGGGGCCCAGGCCCAGCCGGGTTGGGCGGCGAGCACGGTCAGCCGCTCCAGGTCCGGGATCAACCGCAGATCGCCGTCCGGGCCGTGCACATGGCGGCTGCGGGTGAGGGAGTCGTCCAGCAGGAACACGTCGAAGACCGGGGACATGCCCACCCCCTGGCAGGCGGCCTGCGCCAGGCGCGCGGTGGGTACCCCCTTGACCCGGGTCAGCCCCGCGTTGTCCACCCAGGTCAGGGCGGTGCCATGGATACCGGCCGCGGTCAGCCGGTCCATCTCCTGGCGGGCCCGGGCATGGACCTGCTCCTGATGCTCGCTCACGGCGACTCCCCTCCGCAGTCGATTCGTCACTCAGTGTCGCATGAGTGTGGGTGGCCGCGCCGGGCTTTCCGGAGGATCGGGGGGAGTTGGCGGTCCGGCCGCCGGACATCCCGGACACTGGAAGGCCGTCGACGCCCGGCCGCCTGCCGGAGCGGGGCGGTGGCCGCTCGTCCAGGATCGGCCGGGGCCACTCGCCCTCGGCCGGTGCGGCGGCGAACACCGTGCCGGGCACCGGACGTCAGCTGCCGGGAGCCGGTTTCCGGGGCGCTGGACGTGAGACGGACCGCGACGCCCCACCGCCGTGCGCCCCGGCGCCCGCGCCCTGTCCGCCACCTCCGGCGCGCGCCGTCAGGCGGCGCCCCCAGGGGCTGCCTCGCGGGCCGCGAAGGCCCTGGTCGGGTACGGGTTTGGCGTCCCCGCCCCCGCTTACGTACCCTTCCGCAGAAGCCTCAGTAGAACAGACGAACAAGAAAGCGGCGGCGATGACGGTGACGGACAGCGGCCTGGCCGAGGGCCTCGGCGAGGACGCCCAGCAGGGCATCGACCCGGAACGGCTGGCGGTCTGCCTCAGCGTCCTCGCCGAGCTCGACGAGCTGCCCATAGACCACCCCGACGCGATCACGGTGCGCCGCGCCACCTCGGGCATCTACCGGACGGTGAAGCAGCGCCGCCGGCAGGAGCGCCGCGCCGCCAAGACGGCCCACGACCGGTCGGTCACCGAGGCCACCGCCACCGGCGCGGCCGACCGGATCGACGACGAGACCGTGGGCCGCGCGCTCACCAGCTCCGTCACCACCGAGATCGCCGGCATCCTCCAGCGCCCCCGCTCCTGCTACGTCTGCAAGGGCCGGTACGTGGAGGTCGACGCCTTCTACCACCAGCTGTGCCCGTCCTGCGCCCAGGAGAACCGGGCCCGGCGGGACGCCCGCACCGATCTGACCGGGCGGCGGGCGCTGCTCACCGGCGGTCGCGCCAAGATCGGCATGTACATCGCGCTGCGACTGCTGCGCGACGGCGCCCACACCACCATCACCACCCGCTTCCCGAACGACGCGATCCGGCGCTTCACGGCGATGCCGGACAGCGCCGACTGGCTGCACCGCCTCAAGGTCGTCGGCATCGACCTGCGCGACCCCGCCCAGGTGATCGCGCTGGCCGACTCGGTGAGCGCGGCCGGCCCGCTGGACATTCTGATCAACAACGCCGCGCAGACGGTGCGCCGCTCCCGCCAGGCCTACCAGGAGCTGATCGCGGGCGAATCGGCGCCGCTGCCCGCCGGCGAGCTGCCCCAGTCCGAGGTGTTCGGCGCCTTCGGCAGCGGCGCCCAGGCCGCCCTGCCGGCCGCCTCCTCCGGCGGCCTGACCCCGGACGAGGTGGCCGCCCTGGCGCTCACCCCGGGCTCCGCCTCCCTCGCCCGGATCGAGGCCGGCACCGCGATCGACGCGGGCGGGCTCATACCCGACCTCGACCCCAGCAACACCTGGATCCAGCGGGTGCACGAGGTCGATCCGGTGGAGCTGCTCGAGGTGCAGCTGTGCAATGAGACCGCGCCGTTCATCCTGGTCAGCCGGCTGCGCCCGGCCATGGCCGGCTCACCCGCCCGCCGCACCTACGTGGTGAACGTCTCCGCCATGGAGGGCAAGTTCAGCCGCGGCTACAAGGGCGCCGGACACCCGCACACCAATATGGCCAAGGCCGCGCTCAACATGCTCACCCGCACCAGCGCCCGGGAGATGTTCGAGACCGACGGCATCCTGATGACCAGCGTCGACACCGGATGGATCACCGACGAGCGCCCGCACCCGGACAAGATCCGGCTGGCCGAGGCGGGCTTCCACGCCCCACTGGACCTGGTCGACGGCGCGGCCCGGGTCTATGACCCGATCGTGCGCGGCGAGCGGGGCGAGGACCTGTTCGGCGTCTTCCTCAAGGACTACGCGCCCACCGACTGGTGAGGTCCCGAGCCGCCCGCCGACCGCGGTCCGTGAGACGGTGGAACCGACCGTGACCGCTCCACCCCCAGGGAGAGTGCCGGCGATGACCGACGACGCGGCCCGGATGGTGGCCGAGGCAGTGGCGCGGCTGGCCCCGCAGACCGCGGCGAACCGGCTGGTGCCCCGGATCGCCGAGGGCACCGCCTCTCGGGACACCCTCGCCGCCTTCGTGCTGGAGCAGCACCACATCGTGCGCGCGGACCGGTTCAGCTTCCGCCACCTGGCCCAGCGGGCCGGTACCGGTACGGAGGCCGCCGCCTTCTTCGCCCACCTGGTCCAGGGCGAGGACATCGCCCTGGAGCGGCTCGCCCCGCCCGCCGCGGCCTGCGGGCTGGACCAGGTCGCGGTGCGGGCGTACGAGCCCCTGGCCGGCTGCCAGGCGTACCCGTCCTACGTGGCCCGGCTCGCGCTGACGGCCGAACCGGCCGAGGTGGTGCTGGCGCTCGCCGCCAACTTCGCCGCCTGGGGCGGCTACTGCGCCACCGTGGGGCGCGCCCTGCGGCTGCACTACGGCTTCTCCGACGCGGCCTGCGGCTTCTTCGACTTCTTCGCCGATCCGGACCCGGACACCGAGCGGCTGACCCACCAGGCGGTGCGGGCGGGCCTGGCGGAGGGCCGACTGCCCGGCACGGCGGACCGTCACGGTCGGTTGCTCCAGTCCTACGAGCTGATGTTCTGGAACACCCTCGCGGACTGAACCCCCGGCCCACCGCTCAGCGCAGCGGGGCGACGTACACCGTCCAGCCGGTGCGCCGCATCACGTACCGCGTCCAGCCGTGGGCGTAGTACGGGCGGGCGGTGCTCCCGGCGGACACCAGTGCCGCGGTCGGCTGGATCCCGGACCTGCGCCGCAGCTCGGCCTCGGTGGTGGACCGGTTGTTGCCCCGCAGCTGCGCCGAGGCGCAGCCCGCCGCGTAGCCGATGGGCAGCGCCCGCGGGCCGGTCAGCAGGCAGGGCGGTCGTACTCCCAGTTCGTGCAGATCGTGTGCGGCGCGCTGGTACACGCCGGCGGTGGCCGCCGTGCGCCGGGCCATGTGGTGCAGTACGGCCTGCTGGCTGCCCAGCTGGAGCGCCACCAGCAGACCCACGGCCGCCACCAGGGGCAGCCGCCGCCCCCGACCGGCCGCCAGGGCCCGGGCCGTCAGCCAGGCGATCGGCAGCGTCAGCAGGGCGTAGGCGGGGAGCAGGAAGCGCGGCGCCGAGTACCCGATCAGAAACAGGTACGAGAACGACAGGCACCCGGCGCACACCACCGGCAGCAGCGCCGTCCGCAGCCTCCGCTCCCGGTGGGCCGCGAGCAGCGCGGCGGCGGTCAGCACCGGAAGCGACCACCACCACAGGGTCATCAGCACGGGCGGACCCGGCGCCGTGCAGGGGCGGCACAGCAGCGGCCCGTCCAGACTGCGCAGCACCGTACCGATGTTCATGTGCAGGCCCATGTCGCCCTCGGTGGCGCTGGAGACGCGCAGCCGCTCCCGGACGCCGCCGAAGCGCAGGTATGCCTCGGCCACCCACTGCGCGGCGCCCAGCAGCGGACCGGCCAGCACCGCGGGCAGCGCCGGCCGCCAGGAGCGCACCGCCGCCGCGGCCACCAGCAGCGGAAGCGCCAGCAGCGCGCCGTCCGGGGTGCGCACCAGGGTGACCGCGGCCAGCACGGCGGCCAGCCACCAGCGCGCCCGCACCTCGCCGGGGCAGCGCAGGAACCACCCGGTGGCGGCCACCGCACCCAGCGCCACCCACAGGTTCGGCATCACCTGCGAACCACTGATCTGGGTGATCCACAACCCGCCGAACAGCAGTGCCGCGAAGGCCGCCACACCGTCACCGAGGACCCGCCCCCACACCCGGAAGGCGGCGTACAGCCCGGCGGCGCTGAGCAGGACCAGCGCCACGCGCAGCACCGGCACCGAGCCGGTGACCGCCATCACCGGGGCCACCAGCACACTGATGCCGCGGGACCGGGGGGCGCTGAAGAAGGCGGCCGGACGGCGCGGGTCCACCTGGGAGGCGTACACGCTCTCGTCCCACAGCAGGCCGACCGAGGTGTGCGGGATGACCAGGGCGAGCTGGACCACGGCGTAGGTCAGCGCCACCAGCGCCAGCCGGCGGCCGGCCGGTGGACGCGAGAGGAGGCGCTGGGGAATGCTCGAGCGGGTGGTGAGGACAGCTGCGGGGCCGGTCACCAGGTCAGGTTCGCAGCACCCCGGTCGCCTCGCGACCCGGCGATCGGCCGGACGGCGTAAGGTCTCCCGTTCGAGCCCGGGCGAGCTCGTTCGGGTCTGCCATCCGCGCGCTGCGGGGTCGGGCGTCCGCTCCGCGGGGTCTCCTCCGGTACCGAGTGGCCCGCTGTCCGCTCGATGCTCCGGCCTGATACGGAATGGTCCTGCCCCGCTCCCGGCGGGGCAGGACCTGGAGCACGTCAGGGCTTGCGGGCCACCCCGGCGTAGAAACTGACGTCCGCGTCGGAGAGCCCCTCGGCGAGGGTCTCCTCGTCCGGCCGCCAGCGGTGTCCCACCTCGACACCCGGTTCCACCAGCTCCAGGCCGTCGAAGAACTGCTCGACCTCCTTGCGCCCTCGGACCTGGGCGGGGATGCCGCCCTCGTGGTAGATGTCGATGAGCCTGTCGAAGGTCTCCGGGTCGAACTCGCCGGTGCAGTGCGAGAGCACCAGGTAACTCCCCGACGGCAGGGCGTCCATCAGCTGCCCGACGATCTCGTACGGCCTGGCCTCGTCGGGGACGAAGTGCAGCAGCGCGTTGAGGGAGAGCGCCACCGGACGGGTCAGGTCCAGCGTCGCGCGCAGCTCCGGCGCGTTCACGATGCGCGCCGGTTCCCGCACGTCGGCCTGGATGTAGGCGGTGCGGCCCTCGGGGGTGCTGCGCAGCAGGGCCTGGGCGTGGGTGAGCACGATGGGGTCGTAGTCGGTGTAGACGATCCGGGCCTCGGGCGCGATCCGCTGCGCGACCTGGTGGAGGTTGGGCTCGGTCGGTATCCCCGTGCCGATGTCCAGAAACTGCCGCACACCGGCCTCGGTGGCCAGCCAACGGGTCGCGCGGCGCATGAACGACCGGTTGGCCGCGGCGCCGGTCTTGGCGCTCGGGTAGATGGCCAGCACATCGGCTGCCGCGGCCTGGTCGACCTCGTAGTGGTCCTTGCCCCCGAGGTAGTAGTCGTACATGCGGGCGGGATGCGGTCGGCTGTTGTCGATATGGCCGAATGTATGACTGCTGTCGGTCATACGGCCCTCCGTTCGGGTCTTGTCGCCGCTGGTCGGTCGGCCGCCGTGGTCGGCGCCGACCGAGGGGTGCTGCTGGGGCAGCCTAGGGGATCACCCGCGCGCCCCGCCGGGCTTGGGACGCCCGACGAGGCATACCTGCACCTTGTCGCATCATCTGCACACGTCCGAGTGAGGATGACGCTCTCTCGTGCGATGCGGGAGCCTGACGCCGTCCATCGATCCACGATCCACCGGGGACCGCGGACGGCGCCTCAGGTCAGCAGGAAGTCCGCTGCCCCGGCCTTCGCGCCTTGGATGAACGTTTCGATCTCGTGGTACGCGTAGATGAGGGCCGGTCCGTCCGGATCAGTGGACTGCCGCAACGCCACCCGGCCGTCGCTGAGCTTCATCGCCTCGACGCAGCTGCCCCCGTTGGGGCCGCTCCAGGGCTTCTGCCAGCCCTCCGTGCCGAGATCCTTGGCAGGCATGCCGTTGTATATGGGATCCACGTCAGAGCTCCTTGCGAATCGCACCGAGGAACGCCTCGGTCTGGTGCACCGGAGTGGCTTGAGCGCACATCCGGTCGAGGGCCTCCAGGTAGGCGGCCACATCAGCGCGCTGATCGAGGTAGCCCGCGCTGGTCAGGCTCTCTCCGTAGACGATGTCCGGCAGTTCCGGTATCGAGAAGCGGAACAGTTGGAACGGGCCGAACATGCACGGGTGGGGGCCGGCGGCGAAGGGCACCACCTGGAGCGTGACGTTGGGCATCGCCAGCGACTCGATGAGCCGGTCGATCTGAGCCCGCATCACCGCACGGCCGCCGACCGGTCTGCGGAGCACCGTCTCGTCGCACACCACCCACAGGTGGGGGGCGTCGGGGCGGGAGAGCAGGTTCTGCCGTGCCATCCGCAGCTCCACCCGGCGGTCCAGCTCTTCCTCGGAACCGCTGGGGAAACCCACCTTGAACAGGGCGCGGGCATACTCCGGGGTCTGCAGCAGCCCGGGTACGCACTGCGGCTCGTACCCGCGGATGCGGGAGGCGGACTCCTCCAGGCTCACATAGAGGCTGAACCAGTCCGGCAGCACATCGCGGAACCGGTGCCACCAGCCCGGCTTGTTGGCCTCCTCGGCCAGGGCGAGGAAGGCCTCGATCTCCTCGGGCGGGGTGCCGTAGGTCTGCAGCAGCTTCTCGACATACGGGAGCTTCAGCCCGACTTCGGCCTTCTCCATGCGGCGGACCGTCGTCTGGTTGACGTGCAGCGCCCTGGCGGCCTGGTCGAAGGAGACCCCGGCCGCCTCGCGGAGCGCGCGCAGCCGCATGCCCAGGACCATCTGCCCGACGGTAGGGGCAGACCGCGCTTCAGCCACGTTGTTCCTCCCGGTATGCCTGATGACGGGGATCAGTGTGCCATGCCCTGGCTTGAGCGGGACAGAGTGCGCCGCTCAATCTGCATTTTGCATTTCGCCTCTTGCCAAATGCGGTGTGCAGGGACGATAGTGACAGGGCGACGCGGACCAACCGGACCGCGTGGCCGAGGACTTGCACTGCCTCGATCCCTGCACAGGTAGAGGGAAGGCGCATCGACGTGGCACTGCCCCATCGCATGACAAGGGTCCGGCGCCTGCCGTTCGGCGGCGCTCACGGTGGTCTCCACCTCGGGCGGTTTCAACTGCCCGCCCGGGGCGCCGCCATGGCGCAGGTCCACTGCCGGACGTGCGCCCGGCCGCCGGCTCGGGGTTTCGACGGGGCGGAGTGCGACTCGATCGACCCCGACATAGCGAAGCCGTGAGCCGACGCGCTCGCGCATTCGCACTGAACTGACCTGGGCGTCATACGTGCCGCAGGGCTGATGAACGCCACATGGACGTCGAAGTCGCCGACCAGGGCGGGGGACCGGTCGGAGGCCTCGGCGCGCGGGGCCGGTGCGGACGGGAGGACGGACGAGGGCTGAGGGTCGTCCGCAAACCCGTCATCGCGTGGGGGGACCGGTCCGCCGCGGGCGGCCGTGGCTGGATCCTCGAGATCGTGGTCGACCACGGGCCACAGCCGCCACACATACCACCACCGCGGGGAAGGGGGCGCCCGCGGGCCCGGCCCGGGCGGGGGCGGCGAGGAATTCGCCACCCGGGCCGGGCCCGCCGGCGGTACCACCAGGTCCCTGGCGGTTCACCGAGCCGCCCGAGGGCCCACCCGTGCTCGGGGCCGCGCCGCACTCGCCGATCGCGGTCAGGGCCCGGGTTCGCCGAGCTGCCCGAGGGGCGCCGTGCTCAGGGACGGCCGTCCATCGCGGCGGACCGCGGTCCGTGCCCGGCGCGGGGCCTGGCGGGCGCAATGCTCGGGAGCACCCGGCTCGGAGGGGCCGCCGACTCCTGCGGACACGCCGGTCCGCTGAGGGGCGGCGCACGGTGAGTCGGTTGGCAGGGAAGGGCGGCGGGGCGAAGGCCCCGCCGCCATCACGCGTGCTCCGGCGCCGGACACCGACCGGGCAGCCCCGGGGGCGAAGAGCGACGTCCACCCCGTCCAGAGCCCGACCTGGAGTCGCCCGGTCACCGAACGTGGCCGCGCTCCGGCGCCTTGCCCCTCGCTGACCGGCCCCAGGTCCGCGATCGCGTCCGGTGGGTGGAGCGCGCCCGCCGAGCGGTGCGGCGGCCGACCTGCCCATTTGCCAAAACGTGGCATTTCGGTTTGATTCGAAAGTGGTAGGCGGCAGAGCCCGTTTCTCTCCCCGAGCAGGGGGCGCACCATGTGGTTCACCGATCGCGCGGAGGCCGGACAGCGTCTGGCCGCACAGCTGGATCATCTGCGCAGCGAGGACCCGGTCGTCGTCGGACTACCCCGCGGCGGGGTACCGGTGGCCTACGAAGTGGCCCGCGCCCTCGGGGCGCCCCTCGACGTCATCCTGGTCCGCAAACTCGGCATCCCCTTCCACCGGGAGGTGGGCTTCGGTGCCATCGGCGAGGGCGGAGCACGGGTCATCCACGACGACATCATCCGGATGAGCCGGGTGAACGAGGCCGACCTGGCCGAGGTGGAGCGGGCCGAGGAGGACGAACTCGCCCGCCAGGCAGAGCGGTTCCGGGGCGGTCGGCCCCGTATCGCCCTGCGCGACCGGACGGTGATCGTGGTCGACGACGGCATCGCCACCGGTGCCACCGCGCAGGCGGCCTGCCGGGTCGCCCGCGCCCAGGGGGCCGGCCGGGTGGTGATGGCGGTACCGGTGTCGCCCCCCAGTGCGGTGGGCATCCTGCGGGCCGAGGCGGACGAGGTGGTATGCCTGACCACGCCCAGCGACTTCTTCGCCGTCGGCGAGTGGTACCGGGACTTCTCCCAGACCCCGGACGAGCAGGTGATCGACCTGCTGGCCCAGGCCGCCGACCGAACCGAGGCGGGTACGGACCCGAGTGCGGGGGACTGCCCCGGCGGTGGGTGCGTTCCCCAGGAAGGCGGCACGGGGCAGGACCCCGGGCACGCCGGGAACCCCGCGGCCGCCGGCTCCCGGCCTCCCGACGGCCCGGTGGAGATCCCGGTGGAGGGCGGCACCATCCGGCTGAGTGGCGATCTCCTGGTCCCTGAGAACGCTCCCGCGATCGTGGTCTTCGCGCACGGCAGCGGCAGCAGCCGGCACAGCCCTCGCAACCGCTCCGTGGCCGAGGCGCTCAACCGGGCCGGACTGGGCACCCTGCTCTTCGACCTGCTCACCGTCGAGGAGGAGATCGACCGGGCCAATGTCTTCGACATCGACACGTTGGCCCGCCGGCTCTCGGAGGTCACCCGCTGGGCACGCCGAGTGGGCGTGCCGGTCTGCTACTTCGGGGCGAGCACCGGAGCGGCGGCGGCTCTGAGCGCCGCCGCCGAGCCGGACGCGCGGATCGCGGCCGTGGTCTCCCGGGGCGGTCGGCCCGACCTGGCCGGGGACCGGCTTCCGCTGGTCACCGCTCCGACCCTGCTGATCGTCGGCGGGCGCGACGAGACCGTTCTCGACCTCAACCGACAGGCGCGGGAGCGGCTGCGGTGCGAGACCCGCCTGGAGGTGGTGCCGGGTGCCGGGCATCTCTTCGAGGAGCCGGGCGGGCTGCGCGCGGTGGCCGACCTCGCGCTGGAGTGGTTCCGCGCGCATTCTTGAGCCAGGAGGAAGACAGGAGGTGGTCCCGATGGAGCAGATCGTCGGATGCGACATCGAGATGGAGTTCCACGAGGTCAACGCGAAGACCGAGGCGGATGTGCGGCTGCGGCTCCATGACGGCACCCAGGTCAAGGCCCACGGCGCCGCCAACCGCCACCCCGACGACCCCGCCCAGCAGCGTGTCGGCGAGGAGATCGCCGCGGCCCGGGCGCTGAACGACCTGTCCCAGCAACTGCTGGAGAAGGCCGGCGGGGACATCGAGGAGGTCACCCACCTGCACACCCATCTGAGCGGCTGAGGCGCCGCCGCCACCGAAGGCCGCGGGGCGCGGGCCCGCGGGCGGATCCACGCGGCGCGGGGCCGTGCAGCCGGTGCGCTCCGGATCAGCCGTGGGGCTGAAGGAGGTCGCCCGCGCGGCCCGTGGCGCCGCGGCCGGACGGCCCGGCGCCATCGCCGGCACGGCGTCCACCGCGCGGGCGGCCGACGAGTCCGAACGCGGTGCGCGGTACCGCGGAGGGCAGCTCCCCCAGGAGAGGTCCGGCGGGGCGGCGCCCCGTGGGGCCGGCGCCGAAGGCGACGATGGTGATCGCGGTGTCGGCGGGGCCCGCGGTGGTCCGCTCGATCTGGCGGATCTGCCACAGCGGCGGCGTGCCGGGGGAATCGCCGGGCGGTCGGCCCTCGGTGTCCGGGTGACGGCTCGGCGGTACCGCCGGGGCCGCCTCGGACGCGGGGTTCAGGCCGGAGTGCCCGGCATCGGACCGAGGCGCGCCGAGGTCCTCCGAGGAATCCGCATCCCCGCCGGCGGCCTTCTCACCCGCGCTGTGCGAGGCCAGCAGCGCCAGACCGGAGGCAGCCACCGCTCCCGCGAGCAGCGCCAGCAGGCCGCCTGGCAGACCATGCCGGAAGTGCTCGCCGAGGGTGACCATGCCCACCGCCGAGGCGACCACCGGATTGACCACCGTGGCGGTGGCCAGCGGGGCGGCGAGCCCCGCGCCCCGGTAGGAGGCCTGGGAGAGGAACACCCCGCCGGCGGCGAGCAGCACGATCATGACCAGGCTCGGCACGCCGTCCGCCCAGGAGTCCCAGGTCCAGGCCACGGTGACGTTCTTGGTGAACACCGAGGACACCCCGAAGGCGGTGCCCGCCGCCACGGCCAGCAGCACACTGCGCAGCGTGGCGCGGCGCCCCCAGCGCGCGGCCAGCACCAGCACCCCGAGCAGGCCGGCGGTGACCAGGGTCAGTCCCACCCGCTCCGCCCTGGCGAGCGCCTCGGCCGGGGCAGGTCCGGTCATGGACAGCAGCCCGGCCAGGCCCACGGTGGCCAGCGTCGCGCCCCGCCAGCCGGCCGCACCCACCCGTCGTCCCACGAACAGCGCGGCCATCGGCAGCGCGAAGACGATCGTCAGGGCGCCCAGCGGCTGGACCACACTGAGCGGTCCATAGGCCAACGCCAGGACATGCAGCGCCGCGCCGGCACCGTTGAGCGAGATGGCCGCCCACCAACTGCCGCGGCGCAGTGGTGCGTAGGGTGCGTCCTCCGCGGTGGCCGCCACGCGCTCCTGAAGTATCGCCCCGCCCGCGTAGCAGACCGCGGATATCAGCTGCAGGAGCACGGACAGCCCGAGAGCGGTCACCGCGGTGCCCGCTGTGCTGATAGATCATCGTCCATGACCATCACCTTGCCGGGTCAACTACGCGGCGTCATCGTCCCAAAGCACCGACTTCCATGTACTCCTGAGGGAGTACGCCCCCCGGTTCGGCCCCTGGAATCCACCCTGGGGTGGACCCTGATCCTTTGAGGGGGCGATGGACCGTCCCTTAGGGGTGGCGCGGGTGCGTTCCCGTCAGCAGGGGCTCGGGCGGCCGGCGGCCACCGCGTTCGCCGACCGGTCTCGGCTCGTCGGCGCCGCTGCCCGGTCCAGCTGTTCGTCGTCCGCGGCGAGCACCGCGAGGTGGGTGTGCTGGAGAGCCCGGCACGGCTCCAGCCCCAACTGCTCCTTGATCGCCCGGCGTGCGGACTGGAAGACCTTCAGGGCCTCCGCCTGGCACTCGGAGCGGTAGAGCGCCACCATCAGCTGGCGGTAGAACGCCTCGCGCAGCGGATGTTCCGCGACCAGTGCGTAGAGGTACGGCACCAGCCGGCGGTGCTGTCCCAGGGCGAGCCGGGAGGCGACGAGGATCTCGGTGGACTCCAGCCGGGATTCCTCCAGCCAGACCACGAATCCGCCGGCGATCGGCCCGTCGCGCATACCGCTCAGCGCGGGGCCGCGCCACAGGCGCAGCGCGGATTCCAGGGCCGTGGCGGCCTCGGTGTGCCGTCCGTCCTGCGCGAGAGCACGGCCGCTGCGGGACAGGCCCTCGAACTCGTGGAGATCGAACTCGTCGTCACCGAGCCGCAGCGAATAGCCGGGTGGTTGGGTGACGATCGGGCTCTCGGCCACGCCGGAACGGTTCAGGAACTTCCGCAACTGCGACACGTAGACATGGAGGCTGGATATCACCCGCCGTGGCGGATTCCCTCCCCATATCTCGGTGATGAGCTGGTTGACGGACACCTCGCGGTCCACACGCATCAGTAAGGTGGCGAGTAGCAGCCGTATTTTGTGTGCCCTGATCGATGAGATTTCGGCGCCGTCCACCACGCGGAGCGGGCCCAGGATTTCGTACCTCACCGGCATCCCCCATTGTTTTCCTTCTGCCGCACTCGAGGCCAGGTCGATGTCGCCTCAAATGAAACACGTGTGGTGCGCGCCGTCGCTCTGCGGTGCTTTCCCCGGTTTTTCGGCGCAGTGTTTTCGCGCTCGATCGCGACGCGGCCGCACATCGGTGAAGATCTAATGTGGTCGGCTGTCAGCATGATATACCGACGCTGGTGGGGTACGGCAAGGCTCTCATTTCGCGGGGAAGATCGGTGGTCGGCCGTGCGGAACCGGGCGCGGTGCCGACCGCAATGGTGTGTCGGTTGTGTCCTGTGGGTGCTGGGGATACTTCTCGGTAATGCGTCGGTAATCGCGACTCTATTCGGTTGTCGTCTTTCCTGGCGGACTCTTTTCCGCGGGTTTGCGGCCGTCTCTCCGATATCGTGCGATCACGTGTGCGGAAATCCTGCGCGGGGTGGCCGGGCGGGGAGCCCCGTACCGTCGGCCGGCTCTTGATCGACATGCTGCCGTGCGGCGCGCCCTCTATGGTCGCCCCATACGCGCCTCGGGGCCGTCCTCCGGGAAGAACGGGAGCGTGCAGCGTGGCAACCATCCTGCTGGTGCACGGGGCCATCGCCGACGGCTCGTCATGGAGCGAGGTGATCCCGCCCCTGCAGGACGCCGGACACACCGTCATCGCCGCCCAACTGCCGCTGTCCTCCATCGACGAGGACCTGGCACGGGTCCGCGCCTGCCTGGACGAGCTCGACGGAGAGTCGGTCGTCCTGGTGGGTCACTCCTTCGGCGGTGTGGTCATCACCCAAGCGGCGCACCATATGCCCGGCATCAGCGCGCTGGTGTACATCGCCGCCTACGCGCCCGACGAGGGGGAGACCGCGGGAGCGCTCACCGCGCGGGCGCCGCGCCTGCCCTCGGCCGAACGGTTCGAGGTGGACCGGCAGGGCCGGTTCACACTGCCGCAGGACCTGTACGCCCGCTACTTCTGCCCGGACGCCGACCCGGTGCGGGGCCGGGTGATGGCCGCGGTCCAGGGGCCCAGTGACACCGAGCGGTTCACCTTCGCCGTGGGGCCGCCCGGCTGGCGGGAGCACCCCACCTACTACGTGGTGGCCGGCGCCGACCAGATCGTCCACCCCGATCTGCAGCGCCTGCTGGCCGACCGGATGGGGGCCGTCACCACCGTCCTGGACGGCGCGGACCACGCGGTGATGGTCTCCCGGCCGGGGGCGGTGGCCGAGGTGATCCTGGCCGCCGCGGCGGCCTGAGGCGACCGGACGCCATCGCGCCCGGCGTCCTCACCGCGGTGCGTACACCACCCACACCTGCCCGGTGGCGAAGGCCACCCGCTGACCGCCGGGCGTGCGGAACTCCGTGCCGTCCGAGGCGGTCGGGCGCTCCCAGTGGGCCTGGTACGCCTTTCCGTCGCGCAGTACCAGCGCGGCACCCGAGCCGGTGGTCTCGGTGAAGGGGGACACACTGCCGAACCGGTCGTGGAAGCGCGACGGGCTGACGTTCACGTACTGCACCACCACGGTGCCGGCGGCCAGCCGCTTGCCGTCGGTGGTGGTCGCCGGCGTGCCGTCCATGGAGACCAGCCAGCGCTCGCGCTCGCCCGACCAGGTGAACGCGAAGTCCGCGGCCGGATAGTGGACGGTCTGCCGGGAGGTCGGGCGACCGCCCTCGGCCGGAGCGGCGCCGAAGCGGAAGCCGATGTCCTTGGCGTCGCCCGCGTCCGGTGCGGCACGCAGTGCGGTGGCCGGGCGGACGTAGAGGTTGTGCGGCGCCGCCCGATCCCGGCTGCGCCGGTACGCCTGGGGGGCACGCTCGGGCGGCAGCGGATACAACGGCGCCTGGGCGATCGAGGGCTGGAGCTTGGACTGCGCCCCGGAGTAGGCGAGGGCCGGCCGGTCGAACTGCCGCAGCAGGTCCAGATCCGTCTCCCGGGCGCTGCGCACCGGGCCGACGGTGTCGGGCACATGGGTGGAGAAGATGCCCAGCATGCGGCTCAGCCCGCCCTCCACCTGCTCCACATAGACGATGTCGGCGCTGTCCACCCCGGTCTGCGGGCGGGCGGCGGCCACATTGTCGATCTTCACCGCGAGGACCGGGCGCGGCTCGGCCGGGGCGCCGGTGAAGGTCGAGTGGCTCTTCTCGGTCCTCCCGCCGCCGCGGCTGTCGCCGCCGCTGCCGCAGCCGGGCAGCAGTGCCACCAGCAGCGTGGCCGCCAGCAGGGTGAGTCCCTTGGTTCCGCCGGCGGTACCCCGTGTGACCCGCATGGCCGTCATCCCTTCCGGTTTCGGATGGCCATGCCCACCACCCCGGTGTACTCGGTGAGCCGCCGTTCGAAGGGATACCCGGATGTGCGCCGGCCCACCACTGTGACCGAAACCGGCGCGCGCCGACCGGGGGAGCCCGTTAGGCTGAGCGGAGCGGATCGCCACAGCGTCCGAAGTGCTTCGACCAACAGCCCCACCGGGCGTGCCGCGCCAGGTGGAGAACGCGTAGGCATCCCGGTCCCACACGAACGGAGTGTGCGGTGACAGCCGAGAAGAGCAAGCGCAACGAGCCCCCCGCCGAACGGGACGAGCGTCCCGCCCGCGAAGGCGAACTGGGCAATCTCGAGGTATGGGCCCGCTCGGCCCCCATCCGACTCGCCGGGTACGAAGAGGACCTCGCGGAGCCACACATCCTCCCCGGAGTCGACTGAGGCGCGCGCCCCCGCCGCGATGCCGGGATACGGCTTCGGCCGCCACCGGTGCCGTATCCGGGTGCCGCGGGAGAAGCGGCGAGTAGGTCCCCGCACATGACGGCGGGTCGAGTGGGCGCCCTTGGGCCGCCGATGTTCCCTCACCCGCGCCGCCGGCCCCGATGTCCGGGCTCGCCCGAGTCAAGGTCCAGGAGACGCCGCTCGGCGATTGGCAACTTGCTGCCAGGAGGGAAGTAGTGGCGTCGCGCCGGGGTTTGGACCACCGGGCGCGTGGTCAGCTACTGGTACCCGGCTCCGACAGCGTGGTGGTGGCCACCGGCGGCGGACCGGCAGAGGAGCACGAGCACCTGGCCCCGGTCGCCGACGCCACCTGCCGCTCGTCGACCGGGTGCTCGGCGGGCCGCGGGGCGGCGACCGCACGCGCGCGGTGACCAGGACGGTCCGCGGAACGAGGTGGCCCCGGACGGGGGTCGGGGCCGCCTGTGGCTCGGGGCGGCGCCGGGGAGACCCGGCGCCGCCCCCGCGGCCGATTGCCGGATCGCCTCCGCCGACCGCGATCCACGGCAGTTCGCAGAAGCGGATCACTTCGATCCGCAACATGGCCATCGCGGGCACCTTGCGCTCGGCCGCGGCATCCACTACCGCCTGGCGCGCCGCCGGCCCGGACGGCGGTCGAAATCTCCCGTGTCACGCAGCTGGAGCGGATTTCCCGGGCCCCGCCGGCCCCGCCGCGCGAGGAACCGCGTCGGCGTCCCACCCTCCATGTGCATGGCTTGATCTCGCTGCCGATTTCCCGGTGAATGCAGAAGCGAACGCTTTTTTGCTGCGTAGTCGGGCCGTGATGCGGTAAAAAGGTTGCCGTGCCCGCCCGGTGTGCATCCCCCGTCGCACCGGGCGGGACTCCTCTCTGAGAGGGCCCCGTGACGCTGCTCACCTGCGCAAAGAGTCAAAGGTCACAGGTGCAGGCTCTGCTGCGGCTTTAGTGGAGACCACTAGCCTTCCCCTCATGACGGTCCTACCCGAGGGGCTTCCCCTGGCCGCCGAGTTCCCGGATGCGACCCGGGAGCAGTGGCAACACCTTGTCGAAGGCGTACTGCGCAAGTCAGGCACCACGGATGCCGGCGGTGCCGGCGCCGAAGAAGCGCTGGCCACCGCGCTACCGGACGGCGTGTCGATACGCCCCCTGTACACCGCGGAGGACGCCCCCGCCGACGCCGGATACCCGGGGTTCGCCCCGTACGTCCGCGGCGCGCAGCCACACGGTGCCGCCCTCTCCGGCTGGGACGTACGCCCGCGCCACACGCATCCGGATCCGGCGCGCACCCGGGAGGCGGTACTCGCCGACCTGGAGAACGGCGCCACCTCGGTATGGCTGACGGTCGGTGCCTCCGGCATCCCCGTCGACGCGCTCCCCCAGGCCCTGGACGGCGTCTACCTCGACCTGGCCCCCGTCGTCCTGGACGCCGGCGAGGACTTCGAGCCCGCCGCGCGCGCCCTGCTGCGGCTGTACGCCGACCGCCAGGTGCCCTCGCAGGCCGCACTCGGCAACCTCGGCGCCGACCCGCTGGGCCTGACCGCCCGCACCGGCCGCCACGCCGACCTCGCCCGGCACCTCGCCGCCGCCACCGAGCTGGCCCGGCTGACCGGCCCCGACCACCCCGGCGTACGCGCCCTGACCGTGGACGCCCTGCCGTACCACGAGGCCGGCGGTTCCACCGCCGAGGAGCTCGGCTGCTCGCTCGCCACCGCGGTCGCCTACCTCCGCGCGCTGACCGGTGCCGGCCTGACAGTGGACGCGGCCTGCGACCAGCTGGAGTTCCGCTACGCGGCCACCGCCGACCAGTTCCTGACCATCGCCAAGCTGCGCGCCGCCCGCCGGCTGTGGGCCCGGGTCGCCGAGGTGTCCGGAGCCACCGCCGGAGCCCAGCGCCAGCACGCGGTGACCTCCCCGGTGATGATGACCCGCCGCGACCCGTGGGTGAACATGCTGCGCACCACGGTCGCCGCGCTGGGCGCCGGAGTGGGCGGCGCCGACGCGGTCACCGTGCTGCCCTTCGACAGCGCCCTGGGCCTGCCCGACGACTTCGCCCGCCGCATCGCCCGCAACACCTCCACCATCCTGCTGGAGGAGTCGCACCTGGCCCGGGTCATCGACCCGGCCGGCGGCTCCTGGTACGTGGAGCGGCTCACCGACGAGCTGGCGCACGCCGCCTGGGCCTGGTTCCAGGAGATCGAGGGCGCCGGCGGCATGGCGCAGGCACTCGCCTCCGGCTTCGTGGCCGACCGGTTGGCCGCCACCTGGCAGCGCCGCTCCCGCGACCTGGCCCGCCGCAAGGAACCCATCACCGGGGTCAGCGAGTTCCCCCACCTGGCCGAGCAGCCGGTCGAGCGCGAACCCGCGCCCGCCCCGCCCGCAGGGGGACTGCCCCGGGTGCGCCGGGACGAGGCGTTCGAGGCGCTGCGCGCCCGCAGCGACGCGGCGCTGGCCGCGCACGGCAACCGGCCGCGTATCTTCCTCGCCGCGCTGGGCCCCGCCGCCGCGCACACGGCCCGCGCCTCCTTCGCCGCCAACCTCTTCCGGTCCGGCGGCATCGAGGCGATCCAGCCCGCGTCCGCCGATGCCGAGTCGGTGGCCGAGGCCTTCGCCGCCAGCGGCGCCGAGGTGGCCTGCCTGTGCTCCAGCGACGCCGTCTACGCCGAGCAGGCGGCGCGGGTCGCCGAGCGGCTCAAGGCGGCCGGCGCACGGCGCGTCTATCTGGCGGGCCGGCCGGGCGACCGGCAGGAAGAGTACGAACGAGCCGGGGTGGACGCCTTCGTCTTCGCGGGCTGCGACGCGGTCGCCGTCCTCACCTCGGCCCTGGACACCCTGGGGGTGGCGTGATGATCCCGGACTTCACATCCATCGGCCTGGGCGGGCCCGAGCCCGCGCCCGGCGCCGAGGAATGGCACGCCGCGGTCCGCAAGAGCATCGGCAAGGACGTCGACGAGCTGGTGTGGGACACCCCGGAGGGGATCGGCGTCAAGCCGCTCTACACCGCGGAGGACCTGGCCGGGCTGGACTTCCTGGGCACCTACCCGGGCATCGCGCCCTATCTGCGCGGCCCGTACCCGACGATGTACGTCAACCAGCCCTGGACCATCCGGCAGTACGCGGGCTTCTCCACCGCCGAGGAGTCCAACGCCTTCTACCGCCGCAACCTGGCCGCGGGCCAGAAGGGCCTGTCGGTCGCCTTCGACCTGCCCACCCACCGCGGCTACGACAGCGACCACCCCCGGGTGACCGGCGACGTCGGCATGGCCGGCGTGGCCATCGACTCCATCTACGACATGCGGCAGCTCTTCGACGGCATCCCGCTGGACCGGATGAGCGTGTCGATGACGATGAACGGGGCCGTGCTGCCGGTCCTGGCGCTGTACATCGTCGCCGCCGAGGAGCAGGGCGTACCGCCCGAGAAGCTGGCCGGGACCATCCAGAACGACATCCTCAAGGAGTTCATGGTCCGCAACACCTACATCTATCCGCCGCAGCCCTCGATGCGGATCATCTCCGACATCTTCACGTACACCTCGCAGAAGATGCCGCGGTACAACTCCATCTCCATCTCGGGCTACCACATCCAGGAGGCCGGGGCCACCGCCGACCTGGAGCTGGCCTACACCCTGGCCGACGGCATGGAGTACCTGCGCGCCGGCCTGGCCGCCGGCATGGACGTGGACGCCTTCGCGCCCCGGCTGTCGTTCTTCTGGGCGATCGGCATGAACTTCTTCATGGAGATCGCCAAGCTGCGCGCGGCCCGGCTGCTGTGGGCCAAGCTGGTCAAGCAGTTCGACCCCAAGAACCCCAAGTCGCTCTCGCTGCGCACCCATTCGCAGACCTCCGGCTGGTCGCTCACCGCCCAGGACGTCTTCAACAACGTCACCCGCACCTGCGTGGAGGCGATGGCCGCCACCCAGGGCCACACCCAGTCGCTGCACACCAACGCGCTCGACGAGGCCCTGGCACTGCCCACCGACTTCTCCGCCCGGATCGCCCGCAACACCCAGATCCTGCTCCAGCAGGAGTCGGGCACCTGCCGGGTGATCGACCCCTGGGGCGGCAGCGCCTACGTGGAGAAGCTCACCCACGACCTGGCCCGCCGCGCCTGGCAGCACATCGAGGAGGTCGAGGCGGCCGGCGGCATGGCCAAGGCCATCGACGCCGGCATCCCCAAGCTGCGCGTGGAGGAGGCCGCGGCCCGCACCCAGGCCCGTATCGACTCCGGACGGCAGCCGGTGATCGGCGTCAACAAGTACCGGGTCGACAGCGACGAGGCCATCGAGGTGCTCAAGGTCGACAACTCCGCGGTGCGCGCCCAGCAGATCGACAAGCTGCGCCGGCTGCGCGCCGAGCGCGACGAGGCCGCCTGCCAGGACGCGCTGCGCGCGCTGACCGCCGCGGCCGAGTCCGGCCCCGGCGCCGGTCTGGAGGGCAACCTGCTCGCCCTGGCGGTGAACGCGGCCCGCGCCAAGGCCACCGTCGGTGAGATCTCCGACGCCCTGGAGAAGGTGTACGGACGGCACGCGGGCCAGGTCCGTACGATCTCCGGTGTGTATCGAGAAGAAGCCGGCGACTCCACCTCCGTGGAGCGGACCCGGAAGCTGGTGGACGCGTTCGAGCGGGCAGAGGGCCGCCGCCCGCGCATCCTGGTGGCCAAGATGGGCCAGGACGGCCACGACCGCGGCCAGAAGGTGATCGCCACGGCCTTCGCCGACCTGGGCTTCGACGTGGACGTCGGCCCGCTGTTCCAGACGCCGGAGGAGGTCGCCCGGCAGGCGGTGGAGGCCGATGTGCACATCGTCGGGGTGTCCACCCTGGCGGCCGGGCACCTGACGCTGGTGCCCGCGCTGCGCGAGCAGCTGGCCGAGGCGGGCCGCGAGGACATCACCGTGGTGGTGGGCGGTGTCATCCCGCCGCAGGACGTGGAGCCGCTGCACCAGGCGGGCGCCGCCGCGGTGTTCCTGCCCGGCACCGTGGTACCGGACGCCGCCCACGACCTGGTCCGGTCCCTCGCCGCGGACCTCGGCCACGAGCTGTGAGCGCTCCACCTCCGGTGCGGCGGCAGCGCATCGACGTCGGCACCTACGCCAAGGGGGTGCTCGAGGGGTCGCGCGCGTACATCGCGCGCGCGATCACGCTCGTCGAGTCCACCCGGCCCGACCACCGCGAACTCGCCCAGCAACTGCTGGTCGAGCTGCTGCCGCACACCGGGCGGGCCCGCCGGGTGGGCGTCAGCGGGGTGCCGGGCGTGGGCAAGTCGACCTTCATCGACGCGCTGGGCACCCTGCTCACCGGCCTCGGCCACCGGGTCGCGGTGCTCGCCGTCGACCCGTCCTCCACCCGCACCGGCGGCTCCATCCTGGGCGACAAGACCCGGATGGAGCGTCTGGCGGTGGACCCCGCCGCGTTCGTGCGGCCCTCGCCGAGCGCCGGCACGCTCGGCGGGGTGGCCCGGGCCACCCGCGAGTCCATGGTGGTGATGGAGGCGGCCGGGTTCGACGTGATCCTGGTCGAGACGGTCGGGGTGGGCCAGTCCGAGACCGCCGTGGCCGGCATGGTCGACTCCTTCCTGCTGCTCTCCCTGGCGCGCACCGGCGACCAGTTGCAGGGCATCAAGAAGGGCGTGCTGGAGCTGGCCGACGTGGTGGCCATCAACAAGGCCGACGGGCCGCACGAGCGGGACGCCAAGGCCGCGGCCCGCGAACTGGCCGGCGCGCTGCGGCTGCTGCAGCCCGCCGACGCCGCGTGGAACCCGCCGGTGCTGACCTGCAGCGCCCGCGAGGGCACCGGCCTGGAGGCGCTGTGGGAGCGCCTGGAGCAGCACCGAAGGGTGCTGGACGCCACCGGCGCGCTCCAGGCCAAGCGGCGTGACCAGCAGGTGGAGTGGACCTGGTCGATGGTGCGGGACCAGCTCCTGTCCCGGCTGCGCGAGCACCCCGAGGTACGGCGCGTCCAACCCGATCTGGAGCGGCAGGTCCGCGAGGGCACCCTGACCGCGACGCTGGCCGCCGACCGGCTGCTGGCGGCCTTCGCCTCGGCGGGCGAGGCCTCCTGAGCACCGACCCGCCCCTGACCGGGGCACTGCGCGAGGCCGCCGGAGCCGGGCCGTTCTTCGCCCTGCGGCTGGGACCGGCTCCCTCCGGCGGCCCGCGCACCGAGGGGTACCGCCCGCTGCTGGAGGTCTACGGCCCGATCGCGGCCAGCGGCCCCGCGGACCGGGCGGGGCGGTTGCCGTCCGACGCCGCCACCCCCGCCCTGCGGGCCCGGATCGAGGCGGTCGCGGCCGGACTGGGCACCGGTGAGCCCAGGGTCGCCGCCTCCCTCGCCTTCCAGGGGCTGGCCGCCCGGCTGTGGTCCCTCGGGCTCGGCCCGGCGGCGCTGCGCGGCCAGGTTCCCGATCTGCGCCCGGACGGCCTGTGGTGGAACCCGGACCGCCTCGCCCCCGAGGACCTCTGGCTGCCGACACCGAACGCGGTGTCCGGCAGTGTGCCGGGTGTGCCGTCTGACGGTGTGCGGGATGTGTCGTCCGGCGCCGGTCCGGATCCGCTACTGGGCGGTGGTCCGGGTGCGCTGTGTGGCGGTGCGCCGGGCTCTCTGCCTGGCGGTGAACCGCGTGTGCTGCCCGGCGGCGCCCCGAACCCGCTGACCGGCGGCACGCCGGACGCGCTCGTCGGCCGGCTGTACGACGCCGTGCTGACGGCCCATCTGGTGCCGCTGCTGCACGCCACCCGCGCGGTCGGTCGGATGTCCGAAGCGCTGCTGTGGGGCAACGCGGCCTCCGCCCTCGCCGGAACGGCCCGGGTACTGGTCCAGTGGTGCCGGGACACCGGCCGCCAGGCGGCGGCGGAGCGGGCCAAGGACCTGACCCGCGCCCTGCTGGCCCGCCCGCCCCTGCACCGGTCCGGCGGCTGGCGGCTCGGCCCCGAACGGGACTTCCGGCGGCTCAGCTGCTGCCTGTACTACCGGGTGCCGGGCGGCGGACTGTGCGGGGACTGCGCCCTGCGCCGCCGCCCCGGCTGACCGCGCCGATCGCCCACCCGGACCCGGCTCTGACGCGTCGTCGCTGGTCACAGTAGAGTTCGACCGCGGCCCAGGCCGCCGGCCGGAACCCCGCCGCAACCGCGCCCTTCCGCCGAACCCGTTCCCCGCCGACCGCCGCGCCAGCGCGGCGCCATCGCCGTCGAGAGGTGCACCGTGAGCCGCGCACGACCCGCCGTCACCGTTGTGGGCATCGGGGCCGACGGCCGGCAGGGCCTCGGCCCGGCCGGCCGCGCGGCGCTGGCCGCCGCCGAGGTGGTCATCGGCGGCCCGCGCCAACTCGCGCTGCTGCCCGCCGACTGCGCCGCCGAGCGGGTGCCCTGGCCCTCGCCGCTGCGCCCGGCCGTACCCGGACTGCTGGCCGCACACGCCGGACGCCGGATCGCCGTACTGGCCAGCGGCGACCCGATGTTCTTCGGGATCGGCCGCACCCTGGCCGAGATACTGGGCGCCGAGGCGCTGGAGGTGCTGCCGCACCCCTCCTCGGCCTCCTACGCCTGCGCCCGGCTGGGCTGGCCGCTCGAGGAGACCGAGGTGGTCAGCCTGGTCGGCCGGCCGCTGGCCTCGCTGGCCGGGGCGCTGTACGCCGGACGCCGGCTGCTGGTGCTGAGCGCGGGCCCGGCCACCCCGGCCGAGGTCGCGGGGCTGCTGCGCGAACGAGGCTTCGGCCCGAGCCGGATGACGGTCCTGGAGCAGCTGGGCGGCGAGCGGGAGCGCCGGGTGCACGGCACCGCCGAGGACTGGCCGCACCCGCCCGGCGATCCGCTCAACGTGATCGCCGTGGAGTGCGCCGCCGCACCGGGCTCCCCGCGGCTGTCCACCGTGCCGGGGCTGCCGGACCAGGTGTACGAGCACGACGGCCAGCTGACCAAGCGGCATGTCCGGGCGGCGACCCTGGCCGCGCTCGGCCCCGCCCCGGGGGAGCTGCTGTGGGACGTGGGCGGCGGCTCCGGCTCCATCGCCGTGGAGTGGCTGCGCGCCCACCGCACCTGTCGTGCCGTCAGCGTGGAGCGGGACCCGGTACGCGCCGAGCGCATCGGCAAGAACGCCGCCGCCCTCGGCGTGCCCAGGCTGGAGGTGGTCACCGGCCGCGCCCCGGCGGCGCTGGCCGGCCTGCCCGCTCCCGACGCGGTGTTCATCGGCGGCGGACTCACCGCTCCCGGGCTGCTCGAGGCGTGCTGGACCGCACTGCCCGCGGGCGGACGGCTGGTCGCCAACACCGTCACCCTGGAATCCGAGGCGCTGCTGGCCGACTGGTACCGGCGGCACGGCGGCGAGCTGGTGCGCCTGGCGGTGGCGCAGGCCGTCCCGGTCGGCGGCTTCACCGGCTGGCGGCAGGCCATGCCGGTCACCCAGTGGAGCGTGGTCAAGCCCGAGGCCGCCGGGTGAGGCGCAGGTTGACCCCGCCGGTCGCGCCCCCGCGGCCGGCCCGGCCGATCCGAAGGAGAGATGGATGACGGTGTACTTCATCGGCGCGGGCCCCGGCGCCGCCGACCTGATCACCCTGCGCGGTGCGCGGATTCTCGCCCGCTGCCCGGTGTGCCTGTACGCGGGCAGCCTGGTGCCGCGCGAACTGCTGGCCGAATGCCCGCCCCAGGCCCGGCTGGTCGACACCGCCCGGCTGAACCTGGACGAGATCACCGCCGAGCTGGTCCGTGCCCATGAGGCCGGGCAGGACGTGGCCCGGCTGCACTCCGGCGACCCCTCGGTGTTCAGCGCGGTGGCCGAGCAGATGCGGCGGCTGGACGCGGCCGGGGTGCCCTACGAGGTGGTGCCCGGGGTGCCCGCCTTCGCCGCGGCGGCCGCCGCCCTGCGGCGCGAGCTCACCGTGCCCACCGTCGGCCAGACCGTCATCCTGACCCGCGTCGCCCAGCAGGCCACCCCCATGCCGAAGGGGGAGGACCTGGCCACTCTGGGGCGCAGCGGGGCGCTGCTGGTGCTGCACCTGGCGGCCCGTTACGCGGACCGGGTGGTGGCCGAACTCCTGCCGCACTACGGCGCCGACTGCCCGGCGGCGGTGGTGGCCATGGCCAGCCGGCCGGACGAACTCGTCCTGCGCGGCACTCTGGCGGACATCGCCGAACAGGTGAAGGCGGCGGGCGTGGTGCGTACCGCGGTCATCCTGGTCGGCCGCACGCTGGGCGCCGAGCAGTTCCGCGACAGCCATCTGTACTCGGCCGACCGGGACCGCTCGCACGCCCCGTGCGACACCGGCCCCGGCGACGCCGTCATCCGCGACGCCGCCGTCCACGGAACGGGCACCGGCGGCTGACCGGCACGCCCGCTCTCCGGCCCGACGGCCGGCGGGCGGGCGTCAGCCGCGCCGCGGGCCGCGCGGCTCGGCCCGGCCCACGATGGTGCCCGCCCGGTCGATGCAGATCACGTCGACCGCCACCGGTGCCCCGCGCAGCACGGCCAGGGCCTCATCGCGTGCCGCGGCCGCGACCAGGTCGCCCAGCGGCACCCCGCGCGCCGCGCACAGCTGCACGGTCTCCAGGCCGGTGTTGGCCTGCGCCACGGCGGTGGCCAGCGCCTCGTCGGCGCCGCCCTGCCGGGCCAGCTCGGCCAGATGGCCCTTGTCCACCTGGGAACGGGCCGAGTGCAGGTCCAGGTGGCCGGCCGCCAGCTTGGACAGCTTGGCGAAGCCACCCGCGATGGTGAGCCGGTCCACCGGATGCCGGCGCAGGTACTTCAGCACCGCGCCCGCGAAGTCGCCCATGTCCAGCAGCGCGTCCTCCGGCAGGCCGTACACGGCGACGGCCACCTTCTCCGAGGTGGACCCGGTGCAGCCGGCCACATGGGTGCGCCCGGCCGCCCGGGCCACGTCCACCCCGCTGCGGATGGACTCGATCCACGCGGAGCAGGAGTAGGGCACCACGATGCCCGTGGTGCCCAGGATGGACAGCCCGCCGAGGATGCCGAGCCGCGGGTTCCAGGTGCTGCGGGCGAGTTCCGCGCCGTGGTCCACGGAGATCTCGACCTCCACATCGCCACTGCCCCCGAACCGGGCGGCGACCTCCGCGACATGTGCGCGCATCAGCTGCCGCGGCACCGGGTTGATGGCCGGTTCACCGACCGGCAGCGGGAGCCCGGGCCGGGTGACCGTGCCGACCCCCGGCCCGGCCCGGAAGACCACACCGCTGCCCGGCGGCAGCGGTCGCACGGTGGAGCGGACCAGCGCGCCGTGCGTCACATCCGGGTCGTCACCCGCGTCCTTGACCACCGCGGCCATGGCCTCACGGCCGGCGACCAGGCGCTCCTCGGCGAGCGCGAAGGCGGGCCGCTGGCCCTTGGGCAGCGTGATGGTCACCGGGTCGGGGAACTCCGCACCCAGCAGGGCGGTGTACGCGGCCGTGGTGGCGGCCGTCGCACAGGCCCCGGTGGTCCAGCCGGGCCGCAGCCCGGTGCGTGCCAGTTGCGCCTCGCGTCCGGACGCCGTGCCCGGTGCCTCAGCCATGCTCTGCCTCGCCCTCTCGCCGTGCCATCTCCTGCCGACCTTCCATCCTTGCCCTCCCCGCCGCACCCGCCGGGGTGCGGCGGGGAGGGCAAGGATGGAAGG